>NZ_CP034444.1:3600000-3971666 GCF_003952385.1 Mesorhizobium sp. M1D.F.Ca.ET.043.01.1.1 | reverse complement strand
CACGGTCTGGAGGGCAACGATGATTTGTGCGGCGGTGACCACAGGGTCGACAGTCCTGTGGGGCGAAGCTGCATGCCCGCCCCTCCCCTTGACGATGATGTCAAACTCGTCAAGCGCCGCCATCATACCGCCCTCCCGGATGGCGAACTGGCCAATGTCAGTGCCGGGTGAGTTGTGCAGGCCGTAGACCTGGGAGATGTTGAAGCGCTCCATGATTCCTTCCTGGACCATCTTCAAAGCACCTCGTCCATCTTCCTCGGCGGGCTGGAAGATCAAAGCCGCTGAGCCTTTGAAGTTGCGCGTCGCGGCGAGGTGTTTTGCAGCCGCCAATAGCATCGCGGTGTGGCCGTCATGGCCGCACGCGTGCATCTTGCCGGGTATCCGCGAGGACCAGGCCTTGTTCGACGCTTCCAGGATCGGCAGGGCATCCATATCGGCGCGCAGTCCGATCGTCGGCCCCTCCCCGCCCTCACCCTGGATCAGGGCAACCACGCCGGTCTCGGCGATGCCCGTCTCGATGTGATTGATACCGAAGGAGGCCAGCTTCTCAGCAACGAACTTCGCCGTATTGTGCACCTCGTATCCCAGTTCCGGATTCTGGTGCAGGTAGCGGCGCCATTGCGTGGCTTCTTCCTGGAGATGTCGGAAAGTGTCGACGCTGTACATCTATTAGTTCCCAGCTTTTTCTGTCCTAGTGCCTTATTTAAGCGAGCATCATTCCGCAGCACGATTTCGTCAAATGCCTTTTGTGTATCATCGACATCTAGTAACGAGATGGACCCGAGGCTCGCTTTTCAGCACAGAGGTCGGTCCCGGCCAGCACATGCTAGGTCGCCGTGGGGCAAGTCGGTTACGGAACTGACCCTTGGATGTCTGCGTCCTCGCGCGTCGGCCCGGCCCACCGAATTAAGATCGTGAGGCCCTCTCTGACCAGATCATCCATGACAGCGTGGACCGCGGCCTCGGCGATGGCACTAGTCACGGGGCGGCGGAAGCTAGGATTTCCCTCCGACATCGAGCATAATCAGGCTGCGATCGAAAAAGGGTCCGGGAAGCAGCGTCATTGTCGCAAATCACAGCATCGATGATCGCCGTCAGGTGGCTAGGGCAATTGTTTGGTCGTGATCGATCTTGTTTCGTAGGCGACCGGGGTTGTCCCTCCGGAGATAATGAAGTCGGCCATGACCGGGTAATTTCAGCAGGGAGAAAGGGAGCGCGTTGAATGCATGTCCCCCTGCGGGCCTAGGCATGAAGAGGTCGTTGCCTTCGAGGCCGCCCAGTCCCGCTGACGCGTTGGCAAATTGGTCGTGGTTTAAGGCCGGGGCGAAGAACGTCGCCAATCGGCGAGGGACGCAAAAAGCCATTGTCGCGCTTGCCAGAAGACTGGCGGTGATCATGCCTCGCACGTGGCTGGACGCCACCGAACTTCGCTGGAAACGGCAAGACACCATGCTTGCGGCCACCTGACCCAATTGTATGGACCGGCTGCTGATCGCAAGTGAGGCGTGGAGGATAGCGGAAGTCGCTCATATGTATCCGGCCCTTTTGGTCGGCTCGCGTGTCATGGCCTTGATGGGGAATTCGCACGCACCGTTAATCTCATTAGCGGATAGGTTGCCAGGCAACCATTTGGGTCAAACAGATTCCGGGTGCGTTCATATTCGCTCCATGCTTCTCGCGCACTGGGGGGTGGCGGTTTAGATGGCCGTCACCTCGTTTCGGTGCTGCCGAATGTCCAGCCATTGCGCAGCACGGTATTGCCGTGCTGCCCGGCGCGAGAGCACTTCGCAACTCGCAGTTCGCAATCCTGGAGAACCGTGCCGACGAGATATCGCCGCGCATGAGCGATCCGATCGTTGGACTCTACGAGGACTGGCTGTGGCTCGACGAGCTCATCGAAACGGTCAGCCAGGAGATCGAGGAGATCAGCCAGAACGAGGCGAACTGCCGTCGCCTGATGAGCGTGCCGGCGTCGCGCCGATGATCTCCTGGTCGCGGCGATCGGCACAGCGAAGCCTTCGATCGCTGTCGGGACTTTGGCGCTTCAGCGATAGCCAGTGCCGTGGCGAGCTTGCTGCGATGAAGCCGCGGCGCGGCATTCTGCAGCCATGCGCCGAAGCTGGCCGCCTGGATTAACAGAATTCGCAGATAAGCGGCTTCCTGGTTTTGAGATGCGGCGGACAGTCGGCTTCCCTCCGGTACTGTATTGCCGTGGCACGAGGCCAAGCCATGCGCCTGTTCGATGAGGAAGGCACGGATCTGGAAATCGTCGCGGTGCGCCGCGAGACCAGCCGCGATCGCAGCCATCGGGCTCGTAGCTCCATCAAAGCCACGTCGCGCACGCGATGACCTGCCGGCCAACACGACCGGCCAGTCCCCCGCGGCACAGCCGAAGCCAAGTCAGGACGAGGAGATGGTCGCCAACCGATCGAACAATCGAATAGGACATGAAGCACTAACAAGCTTGACCGCAATCGCTCCAGAAGCCATCGCAACTAGTGTCACCTCAAATCCGCCAACTGGCGGACAGAAGTCCTTCGGAGGGAGTTCGCTACGGTCCACGTGCTGATCGCATCATTGAATCAGACGCCGAACAGATCTTTCCGCCATTCTTCTAATCCCAAGAGCCAATCCGGAGAGAAGCAAGACCCTCCGGAGGACATCAAAACGCCGGCGATTCGGACAACTTAGAAGCGCCTGACATCAACACGATCGAATAGATAGGCGACCGGACACGATTGCCCGTTCAGATTTCGAAGATCTTCCGCGGCGTGTTTGTGATTACCTCAGCGCCGGTGCCGGCGACCCGGAATGTCTCGCTGATCACGTAACCGAAGTCGTCCTCAATCCAGTTGCCCAGCATCAAATGAAAGGTCATGTTCGGCTTCAGCTCAGTCGTGTCGCCATCCCGGAGGCTTGCAGTCGGTTCGAGCCAGCCAATGCCGTGCGCGTAGCCGCAGCGCGTTTCCTTTTCGAAACCGTGTTTGCGGAGCGTCTTGTAGAACGCGTTGGCCACTTCGCTGCACGTTGATCCCGGCCGGACTGCGGCGAGTGCCGCCTCAAGGCCTTCGACCTGGGCCTCATGAATGCGGCGCAGGCGTTCGGACGGGGCGCCGATCGAGAAAGTACGCATGAGGCCCGCGGAATATCCATGGCGAGTGCCGCCGAGTTCGAGATTGATCTGGGACCCGTCGCGGAACACGTCCCCCGTCCACGGAATGTGACAGGTACCTATCCGAGGCGAGGCGCAGAGATAGAAGGCCTTCAGCGCCGTTCCCGGCTTTCCATTCGCTCCCCGGATTAACGCCGCCGCGATCTCTGCCGCCGCGTCGGCTTCCGCTACACCGGCACGTATGACTTCGCTGGCGCGCTTCATCGCGGCGTCGGAAATGGCGGCGGCTTCCCGCATGACTTCTATTTCGAGATCGGATTTGACTAGGCGGAGCCAGCTGACAAGCTTGGTGCAGTCTACAACGCGAGCCTCAGGCAGCCGTGACTTGAACTTTTCCGATGTCGCTGCAGGCAGGCTCGACATCTCGATACCCAGCCCCCGTTTCGCGAGACCAGCTTCATTCAGGAAGTCGATGACGGCATCGTATCCGTCGTTGGCTAGATTGCCAATGAGCGCTTCCGGGTAGCCGATGATCTTATCCTGTTCCATGAAACATTCGTACATGGCCGCCGGCGCATCGCAACGACGAAGGATGAATGTCGGCTCCTCAGCCACCCCGTCAATCACAAGCGCCTGAGGAACATATCCGGACGGCGTGGTATAGCCTGAAAGATAAGTGATATTGGAAGCGTCCAAAACGAGCAGTACGTCCACGTCGCGTCCCTCCATTTCAGCCTTCACGGCGGACAGCCGGCGCAGGTATTCAGTGCGTGGAAATGCCTGTACACCCTTTGGGATCGTCATGAGTCTACTCCATTGATTTTTGAGGTTTGCATTCGCGCAACAATGACACAGCCTCCGCTAAGACTGGCCAGCACAATCCGGTCGCTGAGGCTTGATCGTCCTGTGCTTGTTGTTCAACTCGCGGCTAGAGAAGTCAGACGATTGAACGCCCAGCGGCCATGGTCAAATGCAGTTTCCATATCGACGTCATCTGGCTGCAAGATGTCTCCGAGAGACTTGTTCAGCAGGTGGCGGCCGCCTGATCAAGCGAAGCCTAGCTCGCGCAAAGCCCCTTTGGAGCGCAGGTAATCAGTCGCCACTCACGATCGTGTCGCGGAAAGCAAAGCACGAGGCTTCTGTGAATCAGCAAAAATCAACCGATCGCGATTCGCCACGGATCGCAAAGTATAGCTATGGCTCCGCATCTCTTTCGTGCTCTCAATCGCACCAATGTTCGGCAACGATCACTCTTTGGCTGGGACATCTGCGCTGGTGCGGAGAGACGAGGAACCGATTATTGTTCCTGTTCAGTCGGAAATGGTGTGATCGACCAGTCGATTAGGTCGATGGCTTGCTGGAGTATCGACTTTGTCCGAGAACGGTTGGATGAAACGGCGATAATGTACCCCATGGAGTCTCGGTAATCGCCCTTCCTGATGATCGGCGTCTTGGGCTCAACATAAAATTTGACTTCGGCGACACCCGGTACAGCAGCAGCCTGACTGCCGCCATGGATCCAATCGAGGATGCCATCGCGATCAGGAAACAATGAGCGCCAGGCCGCGATATGTGAATGGCTTTTGCGCAGGTTACATTCGCGACCGATGACAAGCTTGATGTGTTCGGTGACGAGGTCGACTCCGTAAGCCAGATGAACCGGTTGAGGACCACCACCAAGCCGCGGGTTGACTTCAATAACGACTGGACCACGTGTCGTCCATCGGAATTGGATACTGGTTGGCCCCCAGCCAAGGCCGAGAGATCGCAAGCAACTCAGCGAAACATCGGCCATAAGTTTGTACTCGTCATCAATGAGCGGGGCTGGGAAGGTTCCTTCACTACAGACGAAATGCGGCTGGCCGCCATATACAGCAGCCTCTATCCCAACGATTTCATTTCCCATTGCGTAAGCGCCGTAGTCTGGACCATTCGCGTATTCTTCAACAAGTATCCTCGGTGAAGATCGCCAAATATGCTTCCCACCCAATAGGTAGGTGGTATGTTCGGCTAACTCATCGACGGTGCTGCATAATCGCACACCGATGCTGCCGCTGCCTATGACTGGCTTCAGAATCACCGGCAGGCCGATCTCGGCGGCAGAGATTTCAACCTCCGCTGCATTCGCTGCTAAGCGATAAGCAGGTATTGGAATGCCGGCCTCCGCGAGGAGCTGACGTTGAGTAAATTTGTCGCAGCATTGTTCAATCGATGCGGGGTTCGGTCCCGGTAGATCGAAATGCAGGCAGAGCTTGCCAACTGTCGCGTAGATCGACTCGTCGTCGCCCGCAAAGCCAGTAATGCCAGCAATGTCATACGTCGCACGTAGCCGCGAACATTCGTGAATCAGCGCATCGAGATTGTCTGTATCGACACGGATTGTCTCGACACTTTCCGCCGCAAGGTAGTCATACCGAGCAGGATCAGCCGACAGGGTAATTGGATGGTAACCAAGACTCTGGGCCGCTTGGACGTATCGCAGACCAATTCCCCTATGACCTTCAACTAGGATAAGCGCTCTCGTTGCTCTTGGCATCCATTTCTCCATTGCGAGCTGCGGCGGTCCGGGCGTAAACAGGGTATTAGCCTCTTTCAGCGCGCCTGACCTCAGATTTAAGATGAACCTATAACCTTCAGGGACTTGCGCTCGCAAAGATTCTATAAATTTATTTGAAGCATTTGTTGCAACGTGCTGGTAACCGGGAACCACGGTGAACCCGCGAAGACAAGCACGGAGTCGGCAGGAACTTGGATAAGGCCAAAAAAAGGAACTTGCAGGTAGCTCAGCGACAAGTGAATCCCATGTGACACGGCGTTCGGCAGCACCTCAGATCGACGGATCGGCTCGACCAACCTCTTCTCCGCGGAAGGCGAGTATCGTCTCTAAAGACGATCGAACTCCGCCACCGCAAACCAAGCATCGCCTTGCGCAGGATCTCATTGGCCTGGCGCAGCTCCCGCTTCCAAGAGCCTTCAGCTTTCTCGGTAGCCTCGGTGGGGACACCTCCCAGCATACCGCTATCCTCTGGCCGGCCCATCCGCTGTGCGCTGCGTTGTGCAGCCGATCTTGGCGCGATCGAGGAGCGCGATCGAGGAGACGGCGGCCGTTTGCAGCGGATATTCCCCTCGTGAGCTTTTGACTAGCCACACGGTTCTTCGTGGTCAATATTGGTTCGCCGCATGATGGGACTTTACGGGACGAGCGTTCAATGGGAACGACGCACCTTGCTAAGCCAGCGGTGCAACCCCGATCAGCGGAATAGCTAGGCTCTCGTCCCCGCAGGGACGCCTCAGGCGATCGTGCATCGCATTTAAGAGCTCGCCGGTTTCAAGCGTCGTATGTATATCACCGCGTTCGCGCGCCACACCAACGGCAGCTCTTTTCAAGCCGATCCTCTCCCGGAGCTGTAGACCCGTGCCCTAACCGACGCCTCTTCGTAAACAAGCTCACGCAAATGGCGGTCGCCGCGTCGGGATATGTGGCCGCCGAAATCGACTTCACCGGATTAGGCGGTGTGGACGAATTACTCAGGTATCTAGACGCTCCGCGAATACATGCAACAAATGCTTCAAATAAATTTATAGAATCTTTGCGAGCGCAAGTCCCTGAAGGTTATAGGTTCATCTTAAATCTGAGGTCAGGCGCGCTGAAAGAGGCTAATACCCTGTTTACGCCCGGACCGCCGCAGCTCGCAATGGAGAAATGGATGCCAAGAGCAACGAGAGCGCTTATCCTAGTTGAAGGTCATAGGGTAATTGGTCTGCGATACGTCCAAGCGGCCCAGAGTCTTGGTTTCCATCCAATTACCCTGTCGGCTGATCCTGCTCGGTATGACTACCTTGCGGCGGAAAGTGTCGAGACAATCCGTGTCGATACAGACAATCTCGATGCGCTGACACGAATCCAGCATCCAGCTCCTCGCGGAGGCCGCTCATATGCTTCCCCCACACAATCAGCGTAACCTGCGCCGGATCCGCCTGCCGCGTGATTCTGGCCAGCATACCGCGCACGGTGCGTACAGACCGCCTGACTGCGAAATCTGCCCACGGCCCCCACACGGCACTTCCCGAATACTTGTTGAATACTGCGAAAGGTCCGCTTAATTCGTCGATAAGGGAAATGACGCCGCGTGCGGAGTATGCCTGGGCCGGACTCGAGGACCTCGACTTCACCTGGATTGCGATACAGACAATCGATGGCTGATTCACGAATGTTCGCGGCTACGTGCGACGTATGACATTGCTGGCATTACTGGCTTTGCGGGCGACGACGAGTCGATCTACGCGACAGTTGGCAAGCTCTGCCTGCATTTCGATCTACCGGGACCGAACCCCGCATCGATTGAACAATGCTGCGACAAATTTACTCAACGTCAGCTCCTCGCGGAGGCCGGCATTCCAATACCTGCTTATCGCTTAGCAGCGAATGCAGCGGAGGTTGAAATCTCTGCCGCCGAGATCGGCCTGCCGGTGATTCTGAAGCCAGCCATAGGCAGCGGCAGCATCGGTGTGCGATTATGCAGCACCGTCGATGAGTTAGCCGAACATACCACCTACCTATTGGGTGGGAAGCACATTTGGCGATCTTCGCCGAGGATACTTGTTGAAGAATACGCGAATGGTCCGCATTATATCGCTCAGATAATGGGAAATGAGGTCGTTGCGATTGCCGCCGCTGACTACGGCCCCCCACCGCATTTCGTCTTTCATAGCGGCACCCAGCCAGCCTCGCTGACAGATGACGAGCACGAGCGAATCGCCGACGTTTCGCTGAGCTGCTTGCGAATTCTCGGCCTTGGCTGGGGTCCCACGAATGTTGAACTCCGGTGGACGAAGCTTGGCCCTGTCGTCATTGAAGTGAATCCGCGACTTTTGGGCGGGACGGGTTCTCAATTGGTTCGGCTGGCTTATGGAGTCGATCTTATCACCGAACACATCAAGCTTGCCGTCGGCCACGAATGGGATTTGCGCAGAAGGCATTCACACATTGTGGCCGTCCGGGTCCTAATTCCTGACCGTGATGGCATCGTCGATTGGATCCATGGCGGCAGTCAGGCTGCTGCTGTACCGGGTGTCGCAGAGGTGCAATTTTGTGTCGAGCCCAATACCCCTATCGTGAGGAAAGGCGACTATCGAGATCGCATGGGACATGTCATAGCCGCTTCACCCGACCGTGTCCGGACCGAGGCGATAATTCAGCGTGCGGTGAACTTAATCAGTTGGTCGATCTCTCCATTTCCGTGAACAAAGACAATCATCAGCCCCTCAAGTCGCCGCACCAGGGGAAGCTATTGAAGAGGAAACTTGTAGTGCAAAATCAAGTGCGGTCGTCGCAAAGTGAATGATACCTAATTTTGTTTCTGGGAACCTCTAGGCAATTGAACTTATCTGCGGTGGACAATTGTCTTCTGATTTTTTGCGGCGGCTATGTCGCGCGAGTAATTCCCAGGCCACAGCAAGAGGATAGCCGCGGTGTTAGAGCAACCAGCCCTGCCCCCCCCTCCGCTCGTCGGACCCCGTTCTGCCGAGACTTTCGGCCGGGCGCGCAGGGTTTTCCCGGACGGCACCACGCGGATCACTATCGAGCGCGATCCCATTCCCCGCTACATGCATCACGGAGAGAGTGCGTTTCTTGTCGACGTTGATGGCCGTCGTCTCCTAGACCTCAACGGCAACTTCACGACCCTCATCCATGGCCACGCCTTCCCGCCCGTGATCGAGGCCGTGACGCAGCAGCTCAGAAGCGGATGCTGCTTCGCCAACCCGACCGAGATTGAAATCGATCTTGCTGAGCTTCTCTGCGCCCGAATTCCGCATCTTGACCGCATCCGCTTCGTCAATACCGGTACCGAGGCGGTCATGTTTGCGATTAAGGCGGCGCGGGCGTTCACGGGACGTCCCGCCATTGCCAAGATCGAGGGAGCCTATCACGGCGCCTACGACTGGGTCGAGGTCAGCCAGGCTGCAACGCCTCAAACGTGGGGCGATCCCGAACATCCCGCGCCCACTCTTTCTTATCGCGGCATGCCGCCAGCTGTGCTCGATGACGTTGTGATTTTGCGCTTCAACAACGCCGAGGGCGCGCGCCGGCTGATCACGGAACATGCAGGGCGTCTCGCAGCCGTCCTCGTTGATCCCATGCCGAGCCGCAGTGGGCTCATTTCGCCCACGCCGGATTTCGTATCCGCCATCCAAGAGACGGCCCGTCGTCACGGTATCCTTGTTATCAGCGACGAGGTTCTCAACCTCCGACAGGGTTACGAAGGCGCCTCTGCGCTCTATGGGCTCGCCCCCGATCTCTTCGCGCTCGGCAAGATCATTGGCGGCGGGCTCCCCATCGGCGCGATCGGAGGCCGCAGCGAGGTGATGGCAGTCTTCGAGGCCGCATCAGGCGGTCCTGCTCTGCCGCAGGGCGGCACCTTTTCAGCCAATCCGCTCTCGATGGCAGCAGGACTCGCCGCGATGGAAGCCCTCGACCGCGCTGCCTTCGATTACCTCGAGCGGCTGGGGGACAAACTGCGAAACGGGCTCGAACGCATCATCGCGCGGCACGGCGCCCCTTTCAGCGTCACTGGAGCCACTTCCCTCTTTCGCCTTCACCCGCGGCGCAAGCCGCCGCGAGAGTTCCGAGAAAGTTTCCTTACCCTACAGGAGGTGGCCGTGATGACGGAATTAACTCGCTTCTTCGCCACGGAAGGCATCATTCTGCCCAAAGCGGCCGCCGCTTGCCTCTCAACACCGATGGGGGAGGATGAGATCGCCTTCGTCGCAAATGCTTTCGACCGCTTCCTAATTCAGCGCGCGGCGCTCCTCGACACTATCACGGGTTAGATCATGGAAGAAACCGTCGCACAGGCGATCGCGCGTGCGTTGAAGCCCTTGTTTGGCCAGAGCCTGCCGTCTGCCGTCCTCCTCGCCTGCGGTACGATTGGCATCCCGCCAGCTCGCCTACCGGCAGGAGAAGATGGGGGGCGCCATGGCAGACGACTTTGAACGCGTCTTAAGCAGGATTGCAGTGGTTACCACCCAAAACGGGCCGCCCGCGGCCATCCTCGTGCCATCACTTCCGGAGGCTTTCAAGGCGAGCCTGTCGGAACGCGCACCAACCAGAATGGAACAGACAGTTGGCGCCAGATCACGCCTGGCGCGTGCAACATCCATATCGGCGTCGATCCAACCGAGGTCGGTTGCACCTACGAGGCGCTGTGCCTCGTGGTCCATGCTGCGGTCACGATCAACGCTCTTTGTCAAATCCTCCAACACATCGACCTGTGGCGCCGCCGCGCCGATGGTACGCAACTGCGTGTCCGTCGTCGTAATCGTGCTAAAGAATGGCGTGCTCGGCTTCCAAAGGCATGCCGAAGCAATGCCGTTAGGACCCTGTACGAGCGCCTGCCATTTCGCTCCAGTCGACCACGCAGCAATCGCCCGGGCGTGCGGTTGCGGCGCGACCGTCGTCAGGGTACCGGACGACATAGGGCCTGCTCTCGAGGCGCTCGCCTCTGAAAGGCCGTGGCTAGTCAAGGTCGTCGCCGCCCCCAACGCCCATCCTGCTCTTTCCCTTTTCGGCGGCGCGGTTGACCAGAACGTCGTGCGCGACGTGGGTTCCGTTTGATGACGACAGAAAACACCAAATCAATGGGCGTTGCGGTCGTCACCGGCGGGGCAACCGGGATCGGGTTTGCGACCGTCGCGCATCTAATCGACGCTGGCTGGCGCGTCGCTTTCTTCAGCCAGACGAGAGAGCGGGTGGAGGCTGCCGCTGTCGATCTACGCGCCCGTTTTCCAGCTTGGAATATCCACGCCGACACGGTCGACCTCCGTGACGAACGCGGCGTCTGCCGGTTCTTCGCCAATGTCCGCGAGCGGTGGGGAACGGTATCCGCGCTTGTCTGCAATGCTGGCTACTCGCCGAAAGGTCCAAACGATCAGCGTGTCGCTCTCGGCCATATGCCGCTTGCCAAATGGGATGATGTTATCCGGGTGAACCTCACGGGCGCCTTCCTCTGTTGCCGCGAGGTGTTGCCCGGTATGGCGGAAGCCCGGCAAGGCCGTATCGTCCTGATCAGTTCACTCGCGGCGCGTACGCAGCCGAAGATCGCCGGAGCGAGCTACGTTGCCTCGAAGAGCGCGCTTGCAGGGCTCGCCCGGTCGATCATGAGCGAATACGCCGGGCTTGGTATCACGGTGAACACGATCTGCCCTGGCCGTGTCTTAAGCAATATGACGGGACCGCCCGAGAGGCCCGGAAACCGCGCTGCACTCGCGCGGATCCCGATCGGCCGGCTCGGCAGGCCCGAAGACATCAGCCGCGTCATTAAGTTTCTTGTTCGCTCGGATTCCGACTTCATTAACGGCGCCATCATCGATGTCAACGGCGGTGAGTTCGCCCCCTCTTAATCTGTCGGCCGGCGGCACAAACCATTCAGTGACGAAGGACGCGGCGCCGGCCACTCCCGCACATTCTGCGCATGCGCGAACTTACGGACCTGCTGCACTAGGGGCCATGGCGAACGCCTGGAACAGGCTGCCTTCGGACAGGGCCGTGGTCAAGCCAAGCGAGCCCTGGCATCACGCGCACGGCGGCGACTTCTCACATCCGAAGGCCACCATGACAGGATCTCGGCCGCGTCGTTCCAAGGACGCCTCATTGGCGGGAGGTGGTGGCCGATAGCGACAGCGGATGCTCGACAGCAGCGAGGACGTGCTCAGCCGTCAACGCCTCGAGGTTTTGGCTTCAGGCGATGCTTCTGGCCGCGCGTGCGGAGAATGAGAGGCTCCGCCAAATCATCAAGGAGTTGCAGCGCTATCGCTTCGGGCCAAGGGCGGAGGGCCTGCCCGAGGACCAGTTGCTTCTGGGCCTGGATGGCCAGCAGGTAGAGGCGGAGGGCTTCGCCGGCACCGAAGCCGCGGACCCATCAAAGCGGTTTGGCGCATTTGCCGCCGCGTCTTCATGGGATGACCTTCGGCGACAATCGATGCGATCGGCGCAACGACGCCCGTCGACATCCGCGATCGAGCCCTGCTGCTACTCGCCACGACGGGCATTCGCAACGGTGAGCTACGCGCCATTCAGCTGCAGGATATCGACTGGCGTGCTGGCGAGGTATCGGTCCGGCGCACCAAGGGCAAGCGGGATCGGGTGGCGCCGCCGCTCGAGGAGACCGGCGCCGCGCTCGCCGACTACGTCCTGCGCGCTCGACCGAAGGTGGATAGTCCGTATCTGTTCCTGTCCTTCACGCCGCCCGTGGCAGCATTCAAATGCGCGTTTGCGACATGGCGGGGTTGAACTCGGGCGAGTCGCAGGTGCGCATCTCCTGCGCCACAGTCTTGCTACCCAGCTCGTCAAGCAGTGAAGGCCGGTCAACGAGGTCGTCGATCTTCTAGGGCACCGAAGCATCAACACAACGCCATTGTACGTAAAGGTCGCCACCTCGCAGCTTGCCGAGGTCGCACTTGCGAACATTCGACCTGTCATGGCAGCTTACGATGGTGAGTGTGCCCGATCCGATACACGTTTTCCGTGCTCTTTGATTCGCCGAGAGCGATGCGGTCGTGAGCGGCAGCTCTTTTTGCGACAAGATGATCAAAGGCATGACGGCTCCGCAAGCAGCCCAGTCTCACGCCGGGCTTTGCGAAGTCGCAGCCTTCCTTTTTCAGCTCATGTTGACCAGTCCCGAGAGCGGGAAGTGTCGCATCCTTCGCATACTAAATGGTTTGCTACATATGGAGTGGCATGACGATTGTTCTAGAATTCAAATTGAATCGGCCCTTTGTACATAGTCTGCCTTCCTAGAATCAGACAAGTGGGCGGGGCGCTTCATAGACGCTGTAACCGAAACGTGATTCGCTCGGCCGGCGGCGGGCGAATCGAGGGACGGCGAATGTCGGGGCCACGCGAGAAGCGCGAGACGGGAGAGCAGGACCTGTTCCGCTCCAGGCTCGACCAGATCATCAGCATGAAGCACGAGCTGGTGCGGCTGGCGGATGCGATCGACTGCCCGATGCTGGAGGAGCGTTTTGGCGCGGTCTATTCGGACGGCCCCCGCATGCCGCCGCTGCCGACCCGGCTGATGGCGGGGCTGGCGATCCTCAAGCACACCTTCAACCTGTCCGACGAGGTGCTGTGCGAGCGCTGGGTGGAGAACCCCTATTTCCAGTATCTCACCGGGAGACGTTCTTTTGCCATACGCTGCCGTTCGACCGCTCGTTGATGACGCGTTGGCGCAGCCGCATGGGCGAGGAGCGGATCGTGGCGCTGTTGCAGGCGAGACTCAGCCTTGCGGTCAAGACCGGGGCGATGAAGCCGGCCGACACGCGCCAGGTGATCCCCGGATCAGTCCGAGGACCGACACCACCGTGCAGCCGAAGAACGTCATGTTCCCGACCGACGCCAAGCTCATCCACCGGGCGCGCGAGCGGCTGGTGCGGCTGGCCAAGAGGACGGGCCTCCATTTGCGCCAGAGCTATGTGCGGGTCGGCAAGCTGGCGCTGATCAGCCACCAGCGCTATGCCCACGCCAAGCAGTTCAAGCGGGCCAACAAGGCGCTGCGCAGGCTCAAGACTATGTCGGCCGGACCATTCGCGACATTGGTCGCCAGATCGCCGGCAATGCGGGGCTGGACGCGCTCTTCAAATGGCCGCTCTACCAGGCCGCCACCGTTCTCCAGCAACGTCAGCGCCAGCGCGTCCGCAAGATCTACTGCCTGCACGCGCACGAGGTGGAATGCATTGGCAAGGGAAGGCGCATATGCCCTACGAGTTCGGGGGGAAGGTGTCGGTGGCCACCACGCTGAAGCGTCCGGGCGGCCAGTTCGCCCTGCATGCAAAAAGCGCTGCCCGGCAATCCCTATGGCGGCCACACGCTCGCAAGCCCATAGAGCATCGGCCACATCAAGGCTGAGCACCGGATGAGCCGCAACTCCTCGCCGGCCAGCAGGGCGACGCCCTCAACGCCGCCGCCGGCTACAACTTCTCCCTCCTGCTCAACTGGTTCACAGGTTTTGTGGCTTCTCATCGCAGCCCAGTCAGCCGAGAGGACTCGAAGCCTGACTAATCTCGTTGTTCACGGACGACTGACAATTCTTGGTGTTCAGTGAGGCTCCTCTGTTGCGGTAAACACGGATTGTCCGTGGATCTGAATCTTATTACAGAGCCGCGCCAAGTCTGACAGATCGTGACTCGCTGTAAGACAGATGCGTATGCCCGCATGGCCCCGAGCGACCGTCGGAAAGAACGTGACGGAAGTGTAAAAGCCATCATCGAATAGGCGTGCTGCGAAATCAATAGCCGCAAATTCATCGCCCACATTAATCATGCGAATTGGCAGAGGAGCGCCTCGCTGATCTGTGTTGATGAGATCGTCGAACAGGGCGATGCGGTCGATCAATTGATCTCGGCGAACCCTGAGCTCGCTCGTGCGGTGGATTTTCGCCGAGGCCATAGCGGCACCGACAGCTGCAACGTTGGGCGAAGCCGAGAAGGCATGCGGAATGGAGTAGCAACGAAATAGCTCTTCTTGATATGCCGTTCCCAGCATGAGCATGCCGCCCGACGCGCCGAAGCCCTTGGCGAGGGACGCCGCGACGATCGTGCGCTCACCTAGCTCGTTGGGTAATTGCGAGCGCGCAAAACCTTCGCCACTTTCGCCAAATAGTGAAATTCCGTGTGCGTCGTCGATGTAAAGAAAAAGGCCATACTTTTCCTGCAACTCAAGAAGCCCTTCGATCGGCGCGAAGCCGCCCATCGAATAGACGCCATCGCAGACGTAAGCGACGATTGGATGCTTGCGGCAAAGCTGCTCCAAAGCATCGAGGTCATTGTGAGGAATTGTCTCGACTTGGGTCTCCTCGGCCACAACTGGCTTATGAAAGGCAAGCGAGGCATGTGCCAGACGGTCGAACACCATGACAGGTCTTTGACCTCCCGTTAAATGTCCGGAGGCGATGATTGGCAGTGCGCCCATGTTGGCAATCATAACCGTCGAGTAAGTAATAATCCGCGCCCCAAAGAGTTGGGAAAGCAATCCCTCAAGTTCACCAACGAGTCCGAAATTCAGGCGCGTGCGTGCACAAGACCAGTGGAGTGATCCGTATTCCTTTATCGCGGCAACCGCGCCTGCAACGATAGCTGGATGATTGTCCAAGCCGAGGTAGCAACAACGTACGTAGTCGGCCATGGTATCGCCTCGACGCTCGCCCTCCGTGATCATGACCGCCCTCCCCTCTAAAGACCGCCCGTAAACACCCATGAGACCACGTTGGTGAGCCCGTTCGAAATGCATTCGCGTCCGATCAATGACCGAAGCGGTGTTGCGGAAATGACTGGCGTTTGCAGCGCCCGCTGTGAATTCCACCGGAGACATTTGGACGTCCTTTCAAAAGTGCATATTTGCGGTAAATTGGCTCCCCAGTCTCACGTGATCCAAATTGCGAACCGCCGAATTCCGATGCGGCTGATGGCCGTCTGATATGATCCCGAAGACACCTTCAGTCTGTCGGATGAGGAGCTGGCGCGCCCTGGGTGGAGAGACCCGAATACCCAGTTCTGGGGTGAAGAGTTCTTCTGCCCTGAGTAGCCGGCGCATCCTGGCACAACGTGCCGCAAAGCCCAGGTTGGAGTTTTCAGCACTAGGTGGAACATGACACCGGAAATGAATCGCGAGACAAGGGAACCGCCACGCGGTCGAGCCCGTCATCGGCACAATCAAAGCTGAACACCGGAGGGGCGGCACCTGTATCGCCCACAATCAGGACGACGTCGGCGGCGCCTCCCTGGCCACCGCCGACTACTTCCCGCTCCTGCTAGACGGTTCAGGAGCTTTTGTGGCTTCTGTTCGCCGCGGCGCTCCCACTCAGGCCGATATGACCCGCGGTCGGGGACATCCACTCAGGTCCACCAGAGAACAAGATCTGGCCGCGCAAATCCGAAAAAGCAATTCAGCAGCACGCGACGCTTTCCGTTGCCTGATTGACCGGTAACCCCGTGAACGAAGCCGCCATCGATTAGGGCGATATCCCCAGTTTTGAGCTCGAACTCGCGGCAAGGGACGGCCTCCAGATAGGCTGCCGAATAGGGGTATCCAGTGGTCTCCACACCTTGCGATATCCGGTCCGCAACCGTCGGCTTGTGGCTCCAGAGCTTCAGATTGCCGCCTTCCTCAGGCATGCTGGGATAGAGGTTGAGCGCTGCGACCGTATTGTGCGCCACCGCAGAAAGCTCGTAATCATCGCCAGCACGTAAGACTTGAGCGACGTCGTCGTGGGGATCCAAGGAAAACGTGCCTGTGCCCGACCAACTGAGGCCGCGACAAACATTGGCCTGGCCGTGTTCGGAACGCGCTAGCCGCAATTCGATTCCCTGGTTGTGAAGCTCTCGCTTCAACGCCCCGAATACTGCTCGAACCGGGTCAACCAAATTCTTAAAAAGGGCATCGACGTACGGCCGCGCGTTTTCGGCGTCTGCGAAATAGGTGGCTGCATCCTTTCTGTAGTGAGATGCACCGACATATTGTCCGGGCACACCATCTTTACGCTCTCTGAGACCGGAGCTTCCAATAAAGTTCGTAGTGATCTCCTCTGCTACTTCGGTGCTGAAAGCTTGCTTGATGTGCAGAGCGGTGAGCTCACCTTTCAGGACCGAGATGATCTCCGCCGTGTTGATCGACCCGGTCCGTTCTTTGATCGAAACCGGCGAGATGGCTGGCACTTGAGATATCTGACTAGGCATTGTCTTGCTCCTGTAGTGCGTGTTCAAGGATGGTGATGCCACGATCGAGTTCGGCATCGGTGATGGTTATCGGCGGGAGGACTTTGATAACGTCGCGATTTGGCCCCGAGGATTCGATAAGAAGGCCATTTTCGAATGCGACATCGTGCACGCGGCCGACAACTGCCGGTGAACGGCATTTCAGGCCGGCCATCAGACCGCGGCCGCGCTTCTGTTCGATGTATCTTGGAAATTTCGCAACCAGGCGATCGAGGTGCGTTTGCAGCCTGACGGCTGTCCGCTCGACACCTGCAGTAAATTTCCTATCCGACCACATCTTGCACATGGCTCCTGCCGTCACGAAGGCGAAATTGTTTCCTCTGAAGGTCCCGCTATGTTCTCCGGGCTTCCATATATCCAAGTCGGGTCGAATCAGAACGATGGACAACGGACTACCTGAACCGCTAAGGGACTTAGAAAGACAAACAATATCCGGTTCGATTTTTGCAGACTCGAATGAGAAGAAGTCGCCAGTTCGGCCCGCACCTGCCTGGATGTCGTCGACGATAAAAACAATGCCATGCGTGCGGCAAATGCGCTGAATTTCCGTGAGCCACGCTGCGGATGCGGCGTTCATGCCGCCCTCTGCCTGGATGGTCTCCAGAATGATTGCGGCAGGCTTTTCTATGCCGCTCCCCGGGTCGCTCAAAACGCTGTCGATGTAACTGGCGGAATCGAAAGCTTGGCTCGGATAGCCGTCATAGGGAACACGGATCACATCGTGGCGAGCGACGCCTCCCAGTTCCCTGGTTGAGGCCGAGCCCGACACCGCTAGAGAGCCGAGCGACATGCCGTGGAACGCATTCGTAAAGGCCATGACGCTCGAGCGGCCGGTGTATTTTCGCGCCAGCGCCAGAGCCGCTTCGTTGGCGTTCGTGCCGGTCGGCCCAGGAAACTGAATCTTGTATGAAAGGCCTCTGGGTTTCAGGATCCAATCGACGAACCCTTCAATGAAGTCACGCTTTGCCGCCGTATGCATATCAAGCGACAGAAGAATGTTCTCACCGACGAGATATTCAATCGCCGGCGCCATAATATCCGGATTGTTGTGCCCGTAGTTGAGTGCGCCGGAACCCACCAGGAAATCGATAAAGGGCTTACCCGTCTCGTCCCAGATCGTCGCCCCAAGGGCCTTCGTAAAGACGGTGGGGAACGCCCGGCAATAACGACGAACGCTAGATTCATGAGCCGTGAAAGCGTCGGTGTCCATATTAAGTCCTCTGCACATAGTCGTCAAAGAAGAGAGCTGTTTAATGGCTAGTGGTTTGCGGCATATGTTCGTCGTTTAACATTGAAGCAGAATGCCGGAGGCAGCTTTGTTTGGTCTGGGTTTGGTCTGGTGGTGCCGGGATCCTCATTGAATATTGTTGGTTGCGTTGCCCTCCATTCGGATGTCTTCGGGGAATGTGCTGCAACAAGATGGCTTCTAAACCTTCCGCGAAAGCACCGATACTATGGCATCAGGTAGTTGACGTACCCACCCATCGCTGCCCATAGCGCCTCCGCACAAATGAATGGGTCCAAGGAGATCAGCAGGGTCGCGTCGCCAGAGGTTGTGTCGCTCGGCGGTAGCGAAGCCGCTCGCGAGCGCGCTCCTCGATGGCGCCGTAGCGAGCGAGCGGCTTCGCGGCGGTCATCAATATTCGCCGTTCAACCTCGGGCTGCGGACACCAACCTGATTCAAGAAACTATTTGATGACCGATGACACAGCGAAAGCCACGCTCTCTTTGAGAAGAATGCGGATTCCGATCTCTTGCGCGATAACTGGCCCGAGCCGCCGGATCAAAAGGGCGGGGCCGCCGTGGACCCCCTTGACGGAAAGCCCGTTCGTAGGCCAGGCGGAAGCAACCGGGAGACGCGCTGGCGAAGGGCCGCATCGGTTTCGAGAGCGTCAACTACCGCGACGGCAACCATCCCCGGCCGCAGCTGGGGCTGCTGCCTTCAGGCGAGTCGAACAGGAGATCGTCTGGGAGGCTGAAGGCGTTGACGAGGTGGGCCGTGAGTAAGTAATCAAGCGCTGATCGGGATCGACGAACGCTGTTTCCGTCCGACCGAGGTTGACCTGTGATCGGCGTTACCTCAAGGCAGGCAGGCCGACAAGCTCGGTTGGAAGCCGAAGACCCCTTTCGATGTGGTCGAGGCCCACTGCCGCGCCTCACGCGAAAACACGATGGCGTCGCGAGCAGGTGCATTTGTCGTGGGGCCATCCGCATTGCCAGGCACGCCCTCTCGGCCGGCATCCGCCCAGGTCCGGTCGTTTGGATCGGCGAATTCACACATTCTGCAAAGCAGAAAACCATCCGCTCCATTCATGCGGTCGACGATTTCGCGAAAAACTGGCTTTTCAAACAGATCGGAGTAACCCTCATATAGAAGGTTGCCCAATACGTGACTCCGTTCAAAATCCATGGAGCACAGGGTGACGTCGCCGTTTGGAAGAAGAACATTCCGATACTGTCGTTCGTCCACGCAGGTTAGGGCTCCGAGCACTGGCTGACGTGGTGCAACGATCTTAGGGTCGACGCTTCCACCCCTACTGCTCACCGGCCGCGCTTTTATCAGTGCTTCGGTAGGAATAATGTCGGCTATATCTGGGTGGGGCTCGCCCAAGGCCACGAATCGGATCAAGGGGATGTCCGCGTCGACGAGTTGACGAACCAGATCGCGATACTTGTCTCCGACCAGGCGGCTGTTCATGTAGGTGCCGTCATCGAAAACATGGACCACGAATACGCCCAAGCGCAAGGCTTGCAATCGCTGCAGGTCCTGCCCGTTCATTCCCACCAGCGTCGTAAAAATCCTGATGCCATGGCCTTTGGCGAAGGCGTGCTCCACCATTTCGGTGCAGTCCGGATTGAGCCAAGGTTCGGAGTATCCCGCAAAACCAATGTCGACGGAAGTCGGTACGCGGGCCAGACACCGCTTGAAATCTTCAAGACCCAGATGACTCGCATGAGACACTTTTCTTTGCCGGACCGCGAACTTGTCCTGGGGACAATATGAACATCCTACGACACATCCCGTGGTCGTCGTTATCTCCAAAACCCTGCCGGCTGTGTTTGCTGAGCGAAGTTCCGGTAAAATCACTGGTGATTACTCCCATCTACCTCCTGCGAAGCGCCACGATAGTGTACGTGTGCCTTTGGCTTTCTGACACCGCCTGTTGATCCACCGCGGCAACGCGGCCATCTACCCTTTTTCGCAGCCTAAGCCGACCGGTTCGCCGATTTGCCGGGCCGACTCTTCACAAACTTCCAGCGCGTCGGACCAGAGACAGCATTGCAATTTTCGAGGCATCACTCGCTCCGGAGATGTAGCCTCAATCGTCGATCGCTGGCCCGTCGCCGAGATGCGCGCGCAGCACCCTCGAACCCGCCGGAGAGAAGCTTTCTGGATGAGGTCGATCATCCCTTACGTCGAGCGAGTTCCGTGTTCTCATGCGGCTTAACCCTCACACTATATTGCCGCACCTCGACCAGCAAAGGCCGTGCCAGTGCCCTTGGCGCGCAGTTACTGCGTGATAGGCTTCGAAAAGCCCGACAGGCCCAAGACGCTCCGCTGTTTTGAACCCGACATGTTTTCTGACGGCTGTCAGATTTTGGACACACATCACTCATGCGTCAGTCGCTTAAGACAGAATGGCGTGCTGAGTTCTGCAAATTCGCTGAGAGCGGGCGGTCATGACAGGGTGGTGCTCAACGTCACCGATTCCCTGGAAGGAACGCCGCCATGATCAAGACGGAAAGTAAGACCGCCAGCGCTGCCGTCAAAGACATTCTGCTTTGAAACCCGGATAGATCGAACGAGGTGGGTGATGCAGGAGGTGCTCGAGGCCGAGATGGACGAGGCGCTGGGGCTTCGAAGAGCGAGCGCACGCCGGAGCTCTCGGCTATCACGCGCGCTACTACGGGCGGAGAACTAGCTGCGCACCTACGGCGGTTCGATAATCCCAAGTTTCAAAGCTTTTACAACAGCTACCGTTCTGCTGGTCGCATCCAACTTCCGCATTACATTTTTTAAATGGAAATCTATCGTATTTCGTGATCTGCCTAAAATAGTTCCTATTTCCCATGACGATTTTCCTTTCGACACCCAATCAATGCAATGTATTTCTCTCGGAGACAGGTTATGTACTCGTTCCGACGCAGTCGTAGTGTCGAACTTCGTAACCATCCGATGAAACCGCAGCGCGGCCATTTGCAGGTAGGTGATCGTTCTATTCTGCAATTCGCAGTCCGAGGATTGAGCAAAACTCACAAACCTAAAGCTGTCACCAGGGCCATGTAATGGGACGGTAACGCCTGACCTCAAGCCGAATGTTGCTGCTTCGTCCAAGACGCGGCGTCCATCTTCAGTTATGCTTTCATCGGTATACACCTCGCTCCATCGAAAGGGCCCCGCCTCCTTTCGACCTTTCTTGATGAGTGGGTCTATTTTGGCATAGCCCATTCTCGAGTAGCGCTCCTGCCATTCAGCAGGATAATTCCACATCACCACAGAACCCTCTCGGTTCGGCTTGAAAACCCCCTGTTTTGATGCGAGCGGGCCATAGGCAATCCACGGGCAATCGAACTTCAGCGCAAACGCAGACATCCGTTCGAACAACTGTTCGGATTGAGCGATATCATCAGTCATCTCGAGGAATAGGTCTAACTCCACCTGCGGGAGTTCCATGATGCCTCCTTCATTGCGTTCTCATCGGTGCAAAGTTTGCTCCAGCCCAGCCTCGCAACATCCGAAGTCAACGGGACTCGAGCCGGAGTTCCTTTCGCCACCTGGAGTACCCTCAAGAGTCGTGCCAGCTTGCGAGCGAAGCTTCTTCTTCAGGTCGTCAATCGACTGGGGGAGGTACCCAGGAGGCGAACCGAACAGCACTGTGTCGGGGAGCGCACAATCCGACAGTCGAGCATTCGATTGACGGAATATGGGCAGGAACGTATTCGCGGCGCGCTTTTGAAATCAGCACCTAAGTCCCGGGCCTGAGAAAGCTGCATGGCAACTGTACTTATTTGATCGAGGCAACGTGATGCACTCACTCCGCTTATCGGATGGAGAAAGAACAAGTTCACAATTCAATCGATACGTCGACCTTCTTTTCCAATCTCCCGAGCTGGGCAGCCGTAGCAAAAGTATTCGACTGGATCGCGGCTGACTTTCTCCAGGCTCGGTAACCTGCTGAATTTGTCCTTCGGATGTTCCCGCTCAGTTGGCACGACTTTTGAACATCACCGTCGTGAGGCGGCAGGAGCTGCCCGCCAAAATTGATGCTGTTATGGGGGAGGTCGAAAATTCTAGTTTTGTCTTTTAACGTCTTTGGGACCGAGCGTGTTGATGCGCCCGCTTGGAAACTATGAAACGTTTCCCCGTCCATGGACGCGGCGCCACTGGTCGCCACGTACTCGCCTTCACTGTCCGCCACTGGAGCCGGCAGCCGGTGCGGCTCGCGATCATCACGGCTGCGATGCTTGCCTCCACGCTGGCTGACGTGCTGATGCCGGTCTATTCAGGTCGTCTCATCGATGCTGTTGCAGGCGGCGCTGCTGTGGCAGCACCAGCCTGGCATTCGGCCCTTGCAGCCTTCTCTGTACCGATTGCGCTTGCGCTCGTTGCCATCGCCATGCGCCACATCGCCGTCATTGGCCTGAACGATCTTTTGCTGAAGATGATGTCCGATGTCGCGAACGAAGCGTTCTATCATGTCCAGCGCTTTTCGACAGACTGGCATGCGAACAGCTTCGCCGGCTCGACAGTGCGCAAGATAACGCGCGGCATGTGGGCGCTCGACCCTCTAAACAGCACAATATTGGTCGCGCTGTTCCCGTCCTTTATCATCTTGGTAGGTTCGACGGCGCTGCTCGGCTGGCACTGGCCGGTCATGGGCGTGATCTTTGCTTGCGGCTCTCTGATCTATCTAGCGTTTTCGATTTCGCTGTCGCTCAGCTATGTCGCGCCGGCGGCGAGCCTTGCCAACCAATGGGACACAAAGCTCGGCGGCGCGCTTGCGGACGCGGTCAGTTGCAACGCTGTGGTCAAAGGCTTCGGCGCCGAGGTTCGCGAAGACCAGCGGCTTGAAAATATCATGACCAAATGGCGGCACCGCGCGCGCCGGAGTTGGGTGCGCGGAACGATCGTCGACTCAACCCAAGGCGTCACTTTGGTTGCGCTCAGGGTGGCGGTGGTCGGATATGCCCTGCTTCTGTGGTCGCATGGACAGGCAACGCCGGGCGAGATAGCCTATGTTCTCACGTCCTTCATCGTCCTGAAGGGCTATCTGCGTGATGCCGGCATGCATGTCCGCACCGTGCAACGCTCGGTTAATGATATGGAAGAACTGGTGGCCATCCACAATCAGCAGCTGGATGTTGCGGATCGTCCAGAGGCCAAGCCGATCCGGATCACGACGGGCCGCATCGATTTCGAGAACGTCCACTTCCGTTACGCCAACCATCCCCTGCCGATCTATAGCCAATGTTCGCTGTCGATTGAGGCTGGCGAAAGGGTTGGGTTGGTTGGACCTTCCGGTTCCGGCAAGTCAACATTCGTGAAGCTCATCCAGAGACTCTACGACCTGAGCGGCGGCCGGATCCTGATAGACGGCCAGGACGTCTCCGAGGTGACCCAAGAGTCGCTCCGTTCGCAGATCGCGATCGTGCAGCAGGAGCCTATCCTGTTTCACAGGTCGCTTGCCGAGAACATCGCCTATGGCCGGCCTGGCGCGAGCCAGGCCGAAATCGAGCAAGCGGCACGGCTGGCCAGTGCGCATGACTTCATCGCGCCCCTGCCGAAGGGCTATGGGACATTGGTCGGCGAAAGAGGTTTGAAGCTCTCCGGCGGCGAGCGCCAGCGCGTGGCGATCGCGCGCGCCTTCCTGGCGAACGCGCCGATCCTTATTCTTGACGAGGCCACATCGAGCCTCGATTCGGAATCCGAGGTGCTCATTCAACAAGCGGTGGATCGGTTGATGGTGGGTCGAACCACACTCGTCATCGCACACCGGCTGTCGACGGTCCGCTCGCTCGATCGGCTGCTCGTCTTCGACCGTGGCCGCATCATGGAGGACGGCGATCATGCCGCGCTGATCGATCTCGATGGTGGCATTTACCGCCGCCTCTTCGAACGGCAGGCGTTGGAACTAGCGATGGGCCTGGCCTGAGCGCCAAGTATCAGGATCGAGTGCCCGACCGCGAGAGCGCCCATTCCCGGTACAAAATGTATCGCCGTCTCACGACATCCCAAATCTAGCCCGGTCGACGTATATTGGGAAGCACATGGAGGTGTCCGCTGAAACCGACTCCCATCCAAAAAAACATAAGGTACCGTCCATCATACTCCTGTTTCGCTTGCATTGCGCAGAACTTAAGCTCGTTAATTTTCGCTTAGAAAATTCTAGAACTATACTGCAAGAGATCCTCCGAAATCCTAGACCTCTTTCATACCGGGCACAACGCAAACGTTTCGCTCAGGTTGCAACCTAAGCTGTCAAACACCTTTTAAGAGAGCGGTGTCCAATGAAGTCCGGCTTGGCAAACCTGCGCAGGTTCTACTGTGGCAGACTGAGCTTCGCCATTCGGCCTCCATCGATCGTCCACACCTGACCGGTGATAAACGAGGATTCTGGCGAAGCCAGCCAGACTACGAGGTTCGCGACCTCCTCCGGCTTCCCCGTTCGCCCAATTGGATGGATATTACCGATCTGCTGGCGAAAGCGCTTGGGGTCCGGCATGCTCTCGATGAAATCCAAGTTCAGGTCGGTGTCGATCCAGCCAGGCGCGACAGCGTTGCAGCGCACACCTTCGGCGCCGTGGTCGATCGCAACCGCGCGGGTGAGACCGTGGAGACCAGCCTTGGAGGCGCAATAGGCCGCGTGTTTCGGGTTGGATCCCAGCCCCTCGATCGATCCGACATTCACGATCGCGCCGCCAGTGGACCGCAGGTGAGGCATCGCCGCCTTTATCAGCACGAATGGGGTGGTCAGATTTATGGCGATCGTCCTCTCCCAATCTGCTAGGCTCATATCTTCGACGAGCGCCTCCTGCATGACCCCGGCGTTGTTTACCAGGACATCGAGCCGTCCCGCCCGTTCGACAACCGCTTTGATAGCATGAGCCGCCTTGGTCGGAGCTGTGAAGTCGACCGAAATGGCCTCGAATTCCCGGTCCTCACCACGTTGAGCGGTGAACACGCGAGCGCCCTCGTCCCTTAGACGTCGCGCAGTCGCAAGACCGATGCCGCTACGCCCGCCCGTCACGAGAGCCACCTTACCTGCAAACCTTTTATCCAACTGCCTTTCCACCCTTCACTTCGACGAGCGACATGCATAGGCAGCGGGACATCGCGTGAGGCACGATGGTCTGGGCGATGCCACCGCCTCTGCGATCTGCCGAGCGGACTAGCTTGCCAAGCTCTGCCCCTATCCGCAGGATCGACGGGGAAGCGGTGAAGACGCTTCCCCGGTTCTGCTACCTCAAACCCAGATGCCATCCCGCTGATCGAGACCCGCGGCTTCCTTCCCCCCGCCGAAGTTCCCCCCGACGACTGGCTTCTGCAGCGGCGGAAGCGGAGTATTACATACTCAGGATCCGGCAAGCCGAGCCTTGCTTGTGTCATTCTAATCGTAAGCACCAGCAACTGCCCTGAGAATGCACAAAAGGTTTCGCTAGGGTTAAAACCAGTTTATGCCTCGCGCAGTCGTGCGCAAGCTGTTCGGACCTGCGACATCGCCTTATTTCGGAACCAGCTGGCGGTTTGGTGAGTACCGGCACACGGGCTCCTTGTCCGGGTGCAGCAGAACTCGTAGGCCTCCGTTGCCTTGCGCCAAGCTCCTGGAGTAATGCGGGCATGGCTGTTCTAAAACATCCCAGGACGTACCCCCGGGCCTCGTAGGCGTATGCGCGGTCTGCAATCAGGTCGATCGTTCGACGACCTTCGAACGATCGCAGCCCGTACGTCTCTATTTCGCGATAAGCCTCTGCTTGACAGCGCCTTGGCGGCAACCTCAGCTTTGAACGCGCTCTGTTGGGGTATGAATGCGGCCCACCGAGAGCGCTGGCTGGCGCTTGCCGAGTAAACTCTGCCATGCAGAATCTCAGTCTCCTGCGACTGGCAGCCAACCAGCTGGGCCGGTATTGATTCGGGCCTGGCCGAGCTCGACGCGGGTGAGATCGTTGAGCGGGCGATCTTGGCCGTGGAGCTGACGCTCGAGGAATTGCCGAACCCGCGCAAGACGACCTGGAGAGCGAGTATGCCAGGCTGGAAGTTAACAGGCTGCCCAGCAATTGAGGGGGACCCGACGGGTGCAACACCTGTTTTTTCTTCCAGGGGGAACTCGGCCCTGCTATGGCCGATCCTACCGCACGTCGCTGATCAGCGACCGGACTTTCGAGAAGCGGCAGTGCGCCTTTCGTCCGGTCAGCCTTTCTCCTGACGCAAACACATGCGGATCGCCGCGGACGGGGAAAGTCGTCCCGCGTCCCGTCCTGCGGCCTGCGCTTTGCTGACGCTCCTACGGCTGTCCCGTTCACCGCCCGAGGCAGGGGCGAATTTCCTCCGTCCTACGCACGACAACCGTCCGCTGTTGCGGACGCGCGCGGGACTGCCGGTTTCCCTGTTGGAGGGCCGACAGTCGCTGGCTCGGAGGTTAACCGGAAACGGGTGCGTCGAGGACCAGCGATCCTGTGCGCCATCCGCTGATCGTATGGCTCCCTGGCGGTTCTTCTTCGCTGCGCTAGCGCTTCAGCAGCTTCAACAATGATGCACGTCGGCTTCATCATCTTCAGCGGCTGGCGCTTGAACCCGGCAACACCACACGGTGGACACAAGCGCCGCTCCGCCAGGTAGCAAGGGAAATCGAACCTATGTAACCGACCACTCAATTAAGCCGACGGCCCGCTGAAGTATCGCCTCCGTCCGAGCGATGTCAGGCGAGCTGGCGGTCACATATCCGATTAAGTCTCGGTGATCGCCTCTCCTTTTGATCGTGGTGTTTGGTTCAAGGTAAAGCTTCACTTTGGCGACGCCAGGTACAGCAGCCGCCCGGCTGACGCCATCGATCCAATCGAGAACGCCGTCCCGTTCAGGAACTAGGAATTGCGCAGCAGCAGTTTCTGAACGGGTTCCGCGCAAATCGCCCTCATCGCCGATCACGAGTTTAATGTGCTCTCGGATAAGATTGATACCGCAAGCTAGCTCAACTAGCTCAACACCGGGCGAGCCCGACATACGCGGATTTACTTCAATGACGACCGGCCCATGTGCCGTCCACCTGAGTTCAACGTTGGTCGGACCCCAGTGAAGGTCGAGAGCCTGTAAACACCTCAGTGAAACATCGGCGATGCGCTCATCCTCTTCATTGGTAAGCAAGGCCGGATAGGCGCATCTATTATATACGAAATGCGGCGAGGGACCGAATTCGAGAGAGGCGATTCCAATGACGTCATCTCCCATCATCTCCACCCAATAATGAAAGCCTTTCACAAATTGTTCCACTAATATTCTTGCTGGGGACTGCCATGTACTCCACCTGCTTGATAGATAAGCAGTATGCTGGATTAGCTCCTCGCTACTGCCGCACAATCGGACCCCCTCGCTGCCGCCGGTGTCCGTGGCTGGTTTTACAATTACAGGAAAGCCGATTTTAGCGGCAGAGCTTACAACCTCGCTCGCATTCGTTGCCAACGCGTAGGCAGGAATTGGAATGTCGGCTTGCCCAAGCAGCTGACGTTGAGTGAATTTATCGCAGCATCGTTCAACCGATTCGGCGTTCGGACCTGGCAGATTGAAATGTCGACAGAGCATGCCGACTGTCGCATATGCAGCTTCCTCCGAGCTCGTAATCCCAGCAATATCATAGGTCGCATGCAGCCGAACACACTCGCAAATCAGCGCATCGAGATTGGATGTGTCCACACAGATTACCTCACTGTCTTCTGCGGCATGATAGTAGT
Organism: Mesorhizobium sp. M1D.F.Ca.ET.043.01.1.1; assembly: GCF_003952385.1. NCBI lineage: Bacteria > Pseudomonadati > Pseudomonadota > Alphaproteobacteria > Hyphomicrobiales > Phyllobacteriaceae > Mesorhizobium > Mesorhizobium sp. M1D.F.Ca.ET.043.01.1.1. The sequence goes on along the minus strand of NZ_CP034444.1, from coordinate 3,943,843 downwards.
GCCTAAGTGGATCAGCCGCCAGGGTAATCGAGTGCAGGCCAAGACTTCGGGCCGCTTGGACATATAGAGGACCATTGTTCCTTGTACCCTCGATCAGGATAAGCGCTCTTCTTTTCATGTTTGTCGACTCCGAATAGCTTGTCTGGTTTTTTTCCGCGCGTGAGTTCGTCCAACATACCACTGCTCGTGGTTTGCGATTGGTAAATTCTTGTGAAGTAGTTGTATTTATCTGTTGCAGGATGTGACGTCATGACCACCAAAAAGAGTGTCTTGGTTGCCGCAATATAGGCCTATTCTTCTCGCGCAAGTCGGCTGGGGAATGAGAGGCGCGATGATGGGATCCGTTACCGCCGCACCGATCCTGGTGAAGGACCAGAGATCCCATGGCAACGGGTGATGACCGGTGTCTACATCACTCAGCTGGCTGGGGAGCGTCTGGGAGAAGGTACGATGCACGAGCTTCTGCTCGTCGCGCGAACTGTCATTCAAACGAGCTTGGTGAACGGCCTTACACCTAACCTACAGCGGCCTCAAGAACGCACCGCCAAACTGCTGGATAGCTTCATCGATTCGGTTGACGTTCACCGTGCTTTTGACTACGAAACTATGGATCAAGTAGTGCGACGCACAGAAACTTCGATGGGTAGATCATCTTGCTTTGTCACCCCAGGCAGCAGGATGGCCCACCAGAATTAACCAATAGAAAATCTCACCAGCAAGTGTAGCCACCATCCACCAACAATACCGTTCCCGTGATATAGGTTGACGCGTCGCTAGCAAGAAATTGGACGGCAGATGCAATCTCATGAGGTTGGCCGAAGCGGCCCATTGGCGTCCGATCAGACCATGCCCTGACCACTTCTACAGGATACTGGTCGGTCATCTCTGACTGTACGAATCCAGGCGCCACTGCGTTCACCCGAACCCCAGATCTTGCCCATTCGCAAGCAAGGGTTTTGGTTACCATAGTTACCCCCGCCTTGCTCGCATTGTAAGCCGTGACTACGGATTCCTGTCGGGTGACAACATCTCCACATATCGAACTGATATTTACAATCACGCCGGAACCGCGCTCCGCCATGAGAGAGCCGAAGGTGCGACTGCAGTAGAACAGGCCGTCCAAGTTGACTGAAAGGACAGCTCGCCAATCCTCGTCGGTGGTATATTTCGTCGGCGCCGCGCGGGACACCCCGGCATTGTTAATAAGGATGTCAGGGCAAACGGCGATGCCATCGGCGAGATCGCGTACCGCCTGCGAGTCCCTAACATCGAGCTGATAGACTTTAGGCTTGACTGGAAACTGATCTGCCGCCGCGGCCACGCGAACCCGATCCCTTCCAGTGAGAATTATATCGGCGCCAGCTTCTTGTAATGTAAGCGCGACTTGCAATCCGATGCCGCGTGCTCCGCCGGTCACCAAAGCGGTCTTCCCACTCAGACCGAATCTGCCATCGATGAATGATTTACTCATGTATAAGCCCTATCCCTTCTGGAATGTTTCCCGCCTATCGTCTGATGGCCTGCCTTCTTTTTCTAAGCGCGTCTTATCACCTCCTACTGCGACGATAACGGCAGTTGCTGTGTTACTTCCATTCATGCGTTTTTTGGGAACTCAGAGTAACTGTCGTATGGCGCCAACAATGCTGTCCCGTGTTGGAAAAAAGTCCTTCTCAAGAGCCGGACTGAATGGGACATGAATATCTGGAGCACTCAGCCGCAAGATAGGTCGCTTCAAAAGATCGAAGGACTCTTCCGCCATCACCGCTGCGATTTCACTTCCGACGTTGCAGATACGGTGTCCGTTCTCGACAATAATCAGCCGTCCGGTCTTCTCGATTGACATCTTGATTGCCTCATAATCGAGCGGCTTCAATGTACGTGGATCGATCACTTCGACCGAAATGCCTTCCTCGATGAGGTAGTTGGCAGCTTCCATGGTCGGCCTGATAGCACCGGCGATGGCAACGACGGTAACGTGCTCCCCCTCGCGCTTCACGTCCGCTTTGCCAATTGGGATTAAATGGTCCGGATCCGTGGGGACGTCGCCTTTGAGAGGCCAGAGGCGGGTGTCCTCGAAGACGAGCACAGGATCGCCGTCGCGAATGGCGGATTTCATGAGGCCTTTGATATCGGCAGCGCTGGTCGGGCTGATAATCTTAAGGCCCGGCACGTTCATAAAAAGCGGGTAAGGCCGGTCGGCATGCTGTGCCGCTTCGGAGCCCGTCGAGAACATACAGCAGCGAAAGACGATTGGGATGTCTATCTGGCCCCCAGTCATATACCGCAATTTTGAGGCCTGGTTTACAATCTGGTCACAAGCGAGATAGATGAAACTGGCAGTTGAAATGTCTACAATCGGTCGCAAACCATTGATGGCAGCCCCGATGCCAAGTCCCGTAAAACTGCCTTCTGAAATTGGCATGTTCCAAACCCGGTTCTTGCCGAAGCATTCGATAAGCTTGCCGCCGCCATGAACTGAGACGTCCTCTCCCAACAATACAACGCGCTCATCCCGATGCATTTCCTCTAGCTGGGCCTGCACGATTGCCTCAAAATAGGTCATCTGAATATGGGGACCGGGCGTGGCTGCGTCTCTGTGGGTATCGTCTTTCACATCCATTAATCCCTCCAGCCCACCCTTAGCGGGCAATGGTCGACACGAACATATAGTCGGGCAACGTTTCGGGCCGGGGCATGGGGCTAGCCAAAGCAAACTGTACGGCCTGTGTGACGGCTTGGGCCACTTCATGCTCGATGGTTGCTAGAGTCTCTTCATTTACACCCTCTTCGAGCAGCACAGTGCGATATAGCAAAATTGGGTCCCGGTCGCGTTTGTGTGCCTCGACTTCTGCGACCTGTCGATAAGGCTCCCCAGAAACGGCCAAGCCTATATTGTGTTCATCGAACCGATAAGTGTTGGCCACTATGAGAGTGGGTCCCTGCCCCGCGCGTGCTCGCGTGACCGCATATGCCGCAGATTGATAGACGGCACTGACGTCCTGTCCGTCTACTATTTCTCCTGGAATTCCGTAACCTGCCGCTCGTAGGGCAATGTCCGGCTGTCCGTGGCTTGTTGCTACGGAGGTGGTCATTGCATAGCCATTGTTCTCGCAAAGATAAATGACGGGAAGCCTCCACAACGAGGCCATGTTGAGGCTCTCGTGAAAAGTGCCCTGGTTCACTGCTCCGTCGCCGAAAAAGCAAAGGGTAACCTGATCGACGCCGCGCACCTTGGCGCTAAATGCGCATCCTGTGGCAAGAGGAATGCCCCCTCCGACGATTCCCGATTCACTGATAATCCCCACTGAACTGTCCGCAAAATGCATCGAACCGCCACGCCCCTTACAAACGCCGCCCTCCTTACCCATCAGTTCTGCCATAAGCGCCTGCAAATGCGCGCCCTTCGCAATCGGATGGCCATGCGAACGGTGTGTTCCGGTCATGGCGTCATCGTCCCGGAGGGCGAGGCTTGCTCCGACGATAGCGCCTTCCTGACCCACGGTCGTGTGAAACCAACCAGGGATCTGACCACCGTTGAACAGGCGCCTACCTTCTTCTTCGAATCGGCGGATGCGAAGCATCCGTCGAAAAGCCTCTAGCCTACGATCGCCCTTCAACTGCATGACCCAACCCTGCCCGTCAGCAAGGGGCGATCGCCTGCATTCCAACAGCGCGCATCGGCTAAATCCTCGTGCTCGAGCTCCGAAGGTACGTGGCGGGTCTCTTCGGCATTCTCCTGGCGAGGCACGATCTCGGCAGGCACTTTCATCTGGTTCTCTGTCAGCATGGCCTTGTTCCTTCCGGCTCGCACAACCCTGTGCATGCGTCATGCCATTTGACCTGAAGGCTCGCATTACACTGTTCTTCATCGAAGAAAGGCGTCGTGAAAGAACTGCACAGACCTCCTTTGTTCGAAGTTCGCCAACAATGTCGGATCCTGAACTGGCCCCCATTTCGGCCGGACAGTCGGCCTAACGCGGGAGGCTTGGGGATATCCTCAAGCACAGGCTTATGGCTGACGACTGTCGACGGATTGAACTGATCACCGGGGAGGTACGGCGCCGACACTGGACGACGACCGAACAGAAGCTGCAGATTATCGAGGAGAGTTTCCTTCCGGGTGAGACCGTGTCCTCTGTCGCCGCACGATGAGGCGTGGCGCCAAATCTCTTGTATCGTTGGCGCCGTTTATTGAAGGAAGGCGGAACGGCTGCGGTGGGATCGGACGAATCTGTGGTCGGGAGTTCGGAAGTGCGGCGGCTTGAAGAGCGCCTTCGCGACCTCGAGCGGCTTCTCGGCCGCAAGACCATGGAAGTGGAGATCCTCAAAGACGCGCTGGCCAGGTCGGAGTCAAAAAACCGAACTTGCGGCTCTTGTCGCAGCCGAGGGACGGTTCCCGATGAAGGCCGTTGCCGAGACCCTCGGGGCGGCGCGTTCCCATCTCCATGAGTTGCATCGCCTGGTGAAGCCGCGCGGGCCTTATCGCAACCCCGATGACGATGGGCTCTTGGAGCTGGTCGCCGCCTGATCGACGAACGCCCGACCTATGGCGATCGTCGCATCACAGCCCTGACGAACAGGGAACGCGAAAGACGGCGAACCGGCCGTCAATCACAAGCGCGTCTTCCGTGTCATGCGCCAGCGAAACAGGCGCGACAGCACGCGCACGAGTAAAAAGAGCCCGGCCTGCACGAGATCCAGCGTGTGCCGTCGGGCGAGACACCACCACCCGGTACGATACAATCAGGCGGGATGGTAGATGAGAGCTATGCAGCGCCGCGATGAGGCCGATCTCAGCTCCCAAATGCCTGAGATTGGCTTCGCGCGCAGGCGTTTCGGCCGCGTATAAGGTGCCGCCTTGTGAAAGGGATCGCAGCAACCTCAGCCGGCAGCATGAACACTGCGTGATAGAGCACCGGCAGCAGTTCATTCTGGCGTGCGGCAAGCCAGTCCCGGCAGGCCTGACCCTGGCATTTGGGACTGTGCCGGCTGCGACAGGAATTGTAGGCCACGCGGATCGACCGCAGGAGCGGCAGCCGTAGACTGGCCGCCCAGTTCGGCGGTCCGGCAGAGCTCGATCGCGCTCATCACACGCCGCTCGATGCGAGCCTAGATAGCCGTCATGAACCTGTCTATATACTTCGCCATGGCGGCGGAAGATATCCGCCACCTTCAGTCTCGCCGACATGGCGGTACCACTCACCCTGGCGGCACCTCGATGTTCAGCCGGGCTTGTCGTGCGTCGGATGAGGCTGTTCGAGACCTTAGCGTAGCGCGCCGCCGGACAGATTGTTGTGGCCGAGTAGAACCTGGATGGTGCGGATGTCGGTGCGTTCTGAAGATGCGTGGCGAAGCTGTGCCTGAGCGTGTGGACCGTCACCCGCTTAGGCGGCCGCACGCGCCGAACGACAAGCCCAAATAACACCCGCGCGCGGGAAACAGCCAGTCCCGCGGCTTCGCCAAGCCGCCAGTAGACTCGCAGATGCGCAGAAGCTGCGCCGACAGCATCACGGTGCGGTCCTTGTCGCCCTTGCCGTGCTCAACACGGATCACCCCGCGACCGCTGTCGATGTCGCCGACCTTCAGCCCGACAGTCTCCAAGCACTGAGACCTGCTCTTAGGCCGTCGTCAGGGCCGTACGGCACTTCAGGCTCGGCACCGCCTCTAGGAAGGCCACGACTTCGTCGGCGCTCAATACCACCGGCAGCGTGCGTAGCGAGCGAGCATAGACGATCCGCTCCGGACTCTCGGCATGGCCCAGCGTCACGCCGTAGAGGAACCGCAGCGCGCACACCGTCTGGTTCAGCGCAGCCACGAGATTCCGGTCGACATCAAATGAACTTGGAAGGCGCGCACGTCCTCCAGACCGAGCCGGTCCGGCGAACGGCCAAGTAGCGCGAAAACTTCGCCGCGGCATGCACGTGGGGATCGCTGCGTGGCCGGCGGCAGATTACGGATCGTCATATCCTCGATCATGCGCCGGGGAACTGGGGTCAACTTGGCCATTTCTGTAGCTCCTGTTCTCAGATTGCGCTTCAACAGCCGCGATCCTTCAAAACAGAAGCGTTCCTGCAAACCGATCCGCCAAATGCCGCGTTAGCGGCTTCGTTCAATCCTCAAAATGCCCACATCGCCAAAAATCTGCCAAAGTAGCACTAGGCTGCGTCGCGACGGATCGCCTCTGGTGGACTCCGACAGGCAAGTCAGAGAAAGCTCGAAAAATCAACACTGGGGCGTTTCCGTCGGACGCTCAGCTTAGCTACATCCGTGGCAGACTTATTGGACTTGCTCAGCGCGGCGGCAGCACGATCGAAGAACTCTGGAGGAAGGCCCTCTCCGGGTTAGTAGAGTCAAAAAGATTTGTCCCCTGTGACGCAAATGCGAAAAGCAAGCCGACCAGGGGAGTCGTGATCAGTAGGGCGGAAATCGCACAGCATTTCTCTTCCAACAAACGCCCAGCCTCGGCATGTATATCTAGGGAATAGTGCATATTTATCCTCCGAGATAGCGTTCCGTCACGACAGGAGGGACTTCTCATAGTATCGCGCTGCCTCAGGTTTCTTGTCAAGCAGGTCCCGGCTGTGACGTAAGCAGATGAATTGACCGCCCCATGGAGCACCGAACACGCCGAACGATGACGACCGATCCGCGCTCCATACACCGAAGCTCCACATTGTTGTGTCCCCAGCCAAGATCGAGAGCATGCAAACCACTCAGCGAAATGTCTGCTACACGAAAATCGTCGTCACGAAGCGCCAACCCAGTGTGACCTGACACTGACCGGCTATTGCCTGCAATTCGACCAATATCCTTGGCGGAATGGCCACATGCGCCACCCCCAACAGAGACCGTGTGTTCGGAGGCTAACAGCGGACTTGCTGCAAATCTGACGCCACAGCTGCCACTGCCCGACTGCTGGTCAGAGTATCGACAGCACTCGCGGGTCAGGGCGTCGACCATGGACTTGGATGCCTCCACCCCCCTTTCTACGAATGTAGGCGGGCGAGTTGGACCAACGAAAAGCCAACTTCCGCAAAAGTGCTGAGCCAGATGCGCAACAAACAGCTTTTCCGCGGATCTCTCAAGAATTGGACAATTTGAAGAGACTCGGCCGAAATCCCTAGGCCACCAAAGCCTCATCAAACGGGCATCTCGTGAGATTTTCAACTCCGCTCTCGGTCACGAGCACCTGCTCTTCCAGTTTTACGCCTTCCCGCCCACCGACGGCACCGATATAAGCCTCGACGCACAGGGTCATTCCGGGCTCGAGAACATAGTCGAATGCTCCCGGGATGAAGTCTTCAGGATAGAGAATCGCGGGATATTCGTCGCAAAGACCAATGCCATGCATCATGACGCCATATCGCTGCTTGACGAAATCCGCGGGAAGCTTGTGGCTGCGCTGAGTGAGTTCGGTGAAAGAGACGCCCGGCTTTAGCATAGCCATGTTTGCAGCTACGTGCTCGTAGGCTATGTCGTGCAGCCTTCGCTGTGCTTCGGTGGGTCGGCCGTCACCGCAGTGCCAAGTGCGGGAGAAGTCGGCACACATGCCGTACGGGCCCACCATATCGGTGTCGAAGGCGACGAGGTCTCCTGAGACAATGCGACGGGGGCCGGCCTCCTGCATCCAGGGGTTCGTGCGCGGGCCGGAAGTTAAAATGCGCGTTTCGATCCACTCGCCACCACGTGCGATGTTTTCGGCATGAAGAACCGACCAAAGTTCCGTTTCGGCTATGCCGGGCTGCAAACGTTCTCGCATTTTGGCAACGGCAATCTCGCAGGTCGCGAGAGAGCAGCGCATGGCGTTGATCTCGTCGATTCCCTTAATGGCCCTGGCGTGCTCCATGAGCTGCATGCCGTTGCAAACCTCGATGCCAACTGCATCTAGCGCACGAAGGCCGGGGATTTCGATCTTGTCGACGGCAAGACGACGGTTTTTGCCACCAGAGCGGCGCAACAGTTCGTCAATTTGTCCGGCAAAGTCCTTGGCGACTGCTTCTTCTTGGTCGCCGGCAACGAAATAGTAAAAGCCGGCCCCGCCATCCCGGGTTTCGTTGATGAGCGGCAGATAGGTTGACAGGTGGCTGCAACGATGGAAATCCCAGAGAACGACATAGCCGTCGGCCGATACGAACACAGCTCGTGACGGATTGTGCATGATCCATATGTGCATGTTCGAGGAATCTGAAGCGTATCGTATGTTCAGCGGGTCGAAGCAGAGCACGCCCGCATAGTCTCTTTGGCGGAGTTGCAGAACAATCCGATCAAGACGGGTCTTGCGCATACGATCTAGGTTGGGCGTGGTCAGGCCCAAGGCTGCCCACTCCGCAAAGGCGACGTCCGTCGGCCCAATTTCAACCCGATCGTTGTCATCCATGCTCCCATCCGGCTTAAGTGCTTTTGCCACTCGCGTGGGATCAATTTTGTGGTTCACAATCGAAAACGAGGACATGTTAAGGCCGCCCTAGTGGCTCACTCTTACGTGGATCTAAGACCGGATTTCTTGGATGCTAAAGGCGGAAAAAATATTGCTCGATATAAAGTCAATTCATCTGCATTCGTGCTCTGGGGTGCCTGCGACCACAACTGGAACCAGGTAGCCTTCCAGCGCGCCGCAATGGGCAATCTGTCGATCCCAGAGCTTTGCCGGGAGCCCTGTCGTGCTAGTGGTTTACGCCTGACATAAGAGTTCGGCTGAGGATTCCCTTTTGTGAGTGCGCATGCGAGTCTGGTACATGCGCACAGGAATATACCTCACCGTTTCTTCGATTGATCGTCAGCCTCTCTCTGATCAGCGCGCCCATCGCAGTGCGCTGCAGAAGCACGTTTGGCGCGCAGAGATCATTCTGTTGAGCAGCGACGGCGTGGGCACCCTCGAGATCATGCGGCAATCTGGTAAGTTCAAGACTTGCGTGTGGCGCGCCAGTGCAAGCTCTGCAACGATCCGCAGTTCGTCGACAAACTGCGCAACGTCGTCGGCCATGCCACTAGTTGATCCACCGGCTCACGCTATCCTGTTGTCGGTCGACGAGAAGAGCCCAGATCCAGGCGCTCGACCGCACCCAGCCCGGCCTGCCCATGAAGGGTAGGCTCGGCACCACGACCACGACTACAAGTGCAACGGCACGACCACCCTGTTTGCCGCCCTTACCGTGCTCGATGGCACCGTTATCGGCAGGAACATGCAGCGCCATCGTCACCAGGAATTCATCCGCCTCACTCAACGCTGTCGATGCCGAGGTGGCGGCCAGCAGGGCCATCCACGTCGTTCTTGACAACTACGCCGCTCACAAGCACCCCAAGGCGCGTGCCTGCTCGGCCGCCATCAGCGCCTCACCTTCCGCTTCCACCTTAAGCGTCACGAGCACCGCACGGCTGTCCTTGGTTGACAGAGGCAGGGTCAGATGCGGGCCGCTTTGACTCGCTGCGGCATGGTACGAGCGGATGGCGACGACCGCCTTTGCAACGGCGGCGACGCCCGCGCCGTCGAGACGGGAGTTCACCCCCTTTGTGTCCCGGATTAGGACGGCGTCATCTGGGTCTACGGCGCCAATGATGACGACGGGATCTTCACCGATGAAGGCTTCGAGGAGGTCAAACTCCTCCTCGAAGAACATCATCGCGTCTCCCCATCGAAAGCTTGACCCCAGCACTCCGGTGCTCAGGTTCTCTGGCCACCAGATACGCACGTCTGCGGTCTTCACCGGATGCGTACCACGCAGGCTCAAGTTGGCGTTTGGAATTGGCAACGCTTCCGGAGCGAAACGTTATGACGAACTGAACGTCAAGGGACTCTCCATCGCTGACCTAATGAGCGTGGAAAGCTCTACGAGGAGATGCTGGACCTCATGGAAGAATCCGGGGAATTTCCGATTCCTGACCCACGGGGCCACTCCCGTCGTGTATCGCACAACGAAGGTGCAGGCGGCAATGCGCCCAGATGGAACCCCACTATATCTCGATTGCAAGCCAGTTTCGGGCTGAGCGACATCTGTGGCTTTCGTCCCAACAAGAAGCGTTCCAGGACCGCTATTCTAAGCCAGAACGATTCGGCGCTCGCGAAATACGTGTAGAGGAGCGCCGCCACTTCATAGGCGCTTACTACATAGCGGACACGGACACCGGTTGCCCGAGGTTATCGGTCCCTGGATGCCAGATTCAATCATTGAATTTGATGCGCAGCATGATGTTGATGCCCCATTCGTTATTAGCGCGCCGGCGGGAACAGTGGGCGCCTCCGCCTTACCCCCATAAGCCGTACCCTCATAGGGCGCGCGAACCGGGCACTGCTTGTGCGGCACAGCTGAACCATGGACGCCTGCCGAGGGTGCCCACCAACCGCAGTTCCCCAGTTGCGAAGCCCTCGAGGCCACCCCGTTTTTATGTTACGCCGTCGCAATCGCCGGGTTCGGCTGTTCGGCCGGAACACCCCAATTGCTCGCCATGGAATGCCAATGCATTACGCCAGACCCGCGGTCTGTTGCGCTGATGAAAGGCTTCGCGCCTGACAAATTGCCTAAGCCCAGCCAAGATTTTAAACAAATCGGCCCCCAGTTTCCGCGAGGGATGAACGTTCAGCAGGTCAACGATTTGGAGCTTAACGGGAAATGGCATCTAAAGCTGTGCTCCGGGTCCTGCAGGCTCACTGAGGATGGGGGAGCGACGCGGCCACAGATGCGATCTTGAGCGTAACGACACCGGGTGTGGAACTCGCAGCCGGATGGCCGGTACATCACGCTTGGCACTTCGCCCTTGAGCTCAATCCTGTTGAGCACTGCGTCTGGGTCCGGTTCGGGATTGGCCGCAAGCAGCGCTTCGGTATAGGGATGGCTTGGCTGATGGAAAATACTCTGCGTCGTGCCGACTTCAATGAAGCGGCCGAGATACATGATTGCCATGCGGTCAGTTATGTGGCGCACTACATTGAGGTTGTGCGTGATTATCAGGATCGCGATGCCTAGTTCGTCCTGCAGGCGAGTGAGAAGATTTAGCACCTCGCCTTGCACCGAGACATCCAAGCCCGCGGTCGGCTCATCGGCGATGATCAAGTCCGGATTGAGCGCTAGGGCGCGCGCCACGCTGACGCGCCTGGCTTGACCACCGGAGAGTTGATGAGGATAGCGGCCAACAAAATCGGCCGGCAAGCCCACCATCCGCAGGAGGCGCGTCGCTTCAGCTCCTAAATCGCGATCCTTCAGCCCATGGATGCGGAAAGGCTCGGTCAAGATCGATCGCACCGTCAGCCTGGGCGAAAGTGAACCGATCGGATCCTGAAACGTCATCGCCATGCGTCGCAAGTAGGGCTTGCGTTCTACCGCACTGAGGTCCGTGAGTTCCTGCCCATCGAAGCTGATGCTGCCGCTCACCGCCCGCTGCAGGCCAATCATCGTGCGAGCGACGGTGGATTTTCCGGAGCCGCTCTCGCCGACAAGGGCCAGCGTCTCACCCTTGTGAATTTCAAAAGAAACACTGCATACCGCGTCGATGAAAGGCGCATTTGTCCCGGTCGCGAGCGCTTTAAGCGGCCCCATCGTGCGGAAGCGGACGCAGAGGTCCCGAACACTGACAAGGGCACTCATGCCGAAACTAGTCGATTTTCTTCGAGCAGATGGCATCGTGCCGTCTGCCCTGGGCTGATCGGGCGATCGACTGGCTGTTCCTCGAGACAGCGATCATATGCCTGCGGGCATCGCGCGCTGAAGATGCACCCCTTCTTCAAGCCCAGGAGGCTGGGCACCTCGCCGGAAATGGTCGGCAATGTGCGTGTGGTTCGTTTAAGCCGCCCCGGGTCGCACTCAAGCAGGGCGCGGGTGTAGGGATGAGCGGGATTGCGGAATATGCTGCGCACATCGCCTTGTTCGACCACTTCGCCGGCATACATGACGACGACCCGGTCGCACAACTCAGCCACAGCTCCAAGATGATGGGATACGAAGAGGACGGAGCAACCGATCTCCCTTTGGAGATTTTTGAGCAGATGGATGATCTGGACTTCAAGTGTCGCATCGAGCGCAGTCGTCGGCTCGTCGGCGATGAGGAGCACGGGTTTTACAAGCAGCGCCATGGCTATACATATCCGCTGACGCATGCCGCCGGAAAAGTGGTGCGGATAGGCCCCGATCCGGTTTTGCGGATCCGGAATTCCGACCCGGTGTAGCATGTCGATGGCACGAGCACGCTTTTCACTCCGGCTTTTTTGCTGGTGGTGCTGGATGTCGATCATCTGGTTCTCAACGGTGCGCACAGGATTAAGCGCAGTCATTGGATCTTGAAAAACCATGGAAAGTCGATCGCCAAGCAGGCTACGCTGCGACTGAGCCGGCATCTTCAGCAGGTCTCGCCCTTCAAACAGGATCTCGCCACCTGTGACATCGGCATTTTCCGAAAGCAGACCCATCACCGTATACGCAAGCGTCGACTTTCCAGATCCGCTTTCGCCGACAACGCCGACCACCTCTGCGGCTGCGACATTAAGCGACACGTTTCGCAGTGCATGAATGCGCCCCTCTGGTGTCCCGAAATCAAGATGGAGGTGACGTATCTCCAGGAGGGGTGTGGTCGATTGCGATGACCGATCGTGTGGTATCATAGATCTTTCCGCAGCTTTGGATCGAACATGTCGCGTAGCGCCTCACCCAGGAATGTGAAGCCCAGCGTTGCGAGGACGATTGGAATACCACCGCCAACCACAAGCCACGGCGTCTGCTGGATGTAATTATAGCCGTCGTTGAGGATTGCTCCCCAATCGGGCGTGGGTGGACGTACGCCCAAACCAAGGAAGCTGAGACCGGCCTCCACCGCGATTACCGCGGGCACGTCCATGCTCACGAGGATGAGAAGCGGGCCGATAACATTAGGCAGTACGTGCACTGCCAGGATGCGCATCGTGCCAGCGCCCAGAGTGCGTTCTGCGGCGATGTATTCACTGTTGCGTAGCGCCTCTGTCTGGGTCCTCACGACCCGTGCATAAATGGGCATAGAGGTGATTGCGATAACAAAAATCATGCTGGCCAGGCTGGGTCCAAGTAAGCCGATAATCGCCAACGCGAAGATGATGCCCGGAAAGGAGCGGATCGTATCGAATAAAAGAAGGAGCAAATTGTCCAGCCACCTCGGTCCGAAGCCTGCGATCAGACCAAGCACGAGGCCGGCTGCCAGCGAACTGCCTAGCGAGGCGAAGGCGACAAGCAGCGGGACGCGGCCGCCCATCATGACGCGCGAGAATGTGTCGCGGCCCAGTTGATCGGTGCCCAGAAGAAAAAGTAGTGACGGGTCCGCCAAGCGCGGCCCCACCATGATGCGGGTCGGATCATGTGTAATGATGATCGGGGCGAAGATCGCGCTTGCGAAAACGATCGCGACCAGCGCGGCTCCAAGGACGCCAAGACGGTTCTTGCGCAGTTGCCGCACCGTCTTACGGAAGCTGCCGGGTGCTAGCTCTGGGCCAGTTTCGCCGCGGAGCGCTTCAAGGCTCGCCATGCTAAAGTTTCTCGCGGGTTCGAGGATCAAGAGAGGCAGCGATCAGATCGGACGCCGTCGTCGCCAAGACAGTAACAACAGTGGTGACTAGCACGGCCCCTATTACGACTGCATAGTTGCGCGTGTTGACCGCCTGTACAATCAAGGCACCGATACCTGGTCTTGCGAAAACGACCTCGATAAAGACAGCTGACGAAAGCAACCACGCTATGCCCACGCCGAGGATCGTCACTGTCGGCAGGATCGCAAGCGGCAGCGCGTAATGCAAAACAATGCGCCATTCGGAAATGCCGAAGGAACGGGCCATTCGCACATGGTTTTCACCCAGGATCTCCATCATGGATGCCCGTACCAGCCGGGAGATGTATCCAACCCAGCCGATCCCGACGGCGAAGGCTGGCAGAATGAGATGAACAAGGCCGTCCAAAAAACCCTGTCCGGCTCCGACTGCTGGTAACCAATGGAGCGTGACAGCGAAGATCAGGAGTGCGTAGACAGCCATGACGAACGAAGGAATCGCGATCGTGGCGACTGCCATGATCGCGACGATCTGGTCGATGACAGAATTACGCCTCATGGCCGAATAACAACCGAGCGGCACCGCAATCGCCACCGCCCACAAAATCGAGACGAAGATTAGTTCGATAGTATAAGGAAGTTGCTCGAATATTATGTCCGCAACCGGACGTTGGCTCAACACATCAAAACCAAGATTGCCTTGCAGCAGCCCTTCGAAGAAAATGACGATCTGCACGGCAAGCGGCTTATCCAGCCCCATCTCCCGATGAAGGTGCGCTATCATTTCAGGCGTGGCGCGGGGACCTAGCAGAGCAACGGCTGGGTCGCCAGGCACCGCATGGATCATCATGAACACAAGGGTCACCGCGATCACCGTAATGGCGACCGCGAGGAAAACGCGTTTCAGTAGATAGATCCACACAGTTCACGCTCAAGCTTAAGCCGGCTGGAAATCGATATATAATGGGGTTCCATCTGGGCGCATCGCCGCTTTCATTCGCGTCTTCCGATATAGGATTGGATTGGTCTCATTGGTCAGGAACCGAAATGCGCCAGAATCTTCCATCAAGTCCTGCATGTCCTCGTAAACCTTTGCCCGCTCGTTGGGATCGTTAATGGACAGTCCCTTAGCGTTTAGCTCGTCAAAGCGTTGGCTGCGGAAGCGTTGCCAGTTCCATATACCCACTTGATCTTGCACGAACCAAGTCACGTAGTCGTACGGATCCGGCAGTCCGGAGAAGGTCATAATAAAGAGCTGCACGTCCTTCCAGCTGTCTCCCTCAGACTCCACGCCGAGTGACCAGAATGTCCCGGGATCTCGGGCATTAACCACCAGAGAAATTCCGACTTGGGACAATTGTGCCTGCACCGTCTGAGCTATGGCTGAAGTCTGGCTGTCGTTTGTACAGTCGAGGCTCAATGTCAAACCATTTACCCCAGCCTTCTCGAGAAGCTCTTTGGCTTTTGAGAGATCACCTTCCGGCGGAACCAGAGTCTTTGCGCGATGCCCAACGATACCTGGAGGAATAATACCCGTGGCCGCAATTGACTGACCGTCATACGCGGTATCTAAAACCTGTGGTACATTGATCGCCCATTGGATCGCCCTGCGGACATTTATGTCCTTCAGTTTGGGATGATCCATGTTCATGCCGATCCATGTATAACGGGTCGATGCCCTTTCCGCGATCTCCGTGTTGGCGGGCGGATTGCTCTTGAACGCCGCGAGAGAGTCCAAACCGACTACGGTGAAATCGACGTCGCCCGCCTGATAAGCACGTTCCGCTGCCTTAGCGTCCGGAATAGGCAGGATACGGATTTCGTCGAAGCCCGGCTTGGGGCCTGACCAGTCCGGATTTCTCGTGAGAAGTGCGTACTGGTTGGGCTTCCAGTCAGCCAGCACGTAGGGACCTGAGAATGCTGGCGGCTTCACACCGAAATTACCGCCGTCCTTGGTGGCTTTCCTTACCGCAGCCTCAGAAACGATTTGGCCGACGGCATAAGGCAGCGGAACAAGCCAAACAGCCGCAAATGGCGCGTTGAACACGATAACACCACTGTAGTCGTCCTCCACCTCGACGTGATTTAACGAGCCCCATTGGGGCTTGATGGGTGAATTGAGCTTGATGACGCGCTCGAAAGAGAACTTAACATCCTTGGCCGTCAGCTCGCCGTAATCGCCACTAAATTTTATGCCTTTCTTGAGGCGAAATCGGATATGCGTGGGATCAACCTGCTCGATCTTGTCTGCAGCCTCTAACTCCCAGCCCCATTCGGTGCCGGGCTTATATCGCGTGAGCTTTGAATAGATACAGTTTGTTAGGTCTACTTCCGCCGCCTGCCCGAGGAAAGCGGGATCCAGCGTGACCAGGTCTCCACTGGAACGCACCTCGAGCACCTTGCCTTCGGCCGCCCAGATGACTTGAGACAAGGGCATGCCAGCAGAGATTATGCCACCGCTTAGCGCGGCTCCTGCCCTAAGAAAGGTGCGGCGGCTTACACTTTGCATCATGTCCTCCATGGCTGTTCCCCTTGCCGAGCGACTTGCCGAGGCGTCTTGCCGTGGCCGCGGCGCCCGCGTTCCTTGCTCGGGTGTGTTTCTCTTTGGAATATACTATGGGGCAGCCAAGCCGCAGGCGGAAAAGATACCGTCAGGCATAAATTCTGTTTATGTCATGAGCTCTCGGCCTAGTTGCCGACGCAGCACTCTTTCCTTCAGAAGTTGCGGAGATGGCGTGAACCTCACTGCTGGTTGGAACGCGTCAATACCTACTATCTCGTTGTAAAAAGCGACATTTGAACCCCGGCCGAGCGGGACCAGTACCGGTCAGTTTAAGTCCCGAGCGAACTCCTTGACGTCGTCTCGTTCAAGTAAAAGCTTGTCGCCTTCCTTCGCCACGATATGTGTCTCGATGCGCCATACGTCGCGCAGCGCGCGGACAGTGGCCGAGAGCGCAATATGCACGTTCCAGTTACCGCGGGCGTACGACTTTTCCCAGTTGGAGGTTCCGCGCGCCGAGCTCGGATCGTCGGGATGCATGGTAAGTGTGTCACTGTGCTTAGCCGAAATGACCATTCCGGTGTGCGGATGCACCACGGTCCCCGCGTCGCTCGCCATCCGGAAAGTTGTCTCGCCCGTGGCTTGGTTGGTGATTACCTCGCGACAGAAAGGTTTACCAGGCTTAATAGTCTCTGTTGCCATCGGCCGAGCACTCTCTGGCTTCAGAAACGGTACAAGTTTGGAGTCTACGGCATTCGCTTTGCGCACCGGCAAGATAAGCCTGCTGGCCGCACAATGTATTGATAGACTTGCCCTCTCTGGACTAGGAAAGACAATAGGCCAATGGCTGGTGGCGATGGCGAGCCTTATGCGTTGCCCTTTTTCAAAGCGTTGCCCGCAAGACCGCAGCTTCAGGCGTATTGCTTCAGCCTTACCGGGCGTCATTGGCTTCAAATCGAGGTCGTCGTGGCGATGGGTCAAATTCAGAATGCCATAGCTCACACGGGTGGCCGAGCCGTCCTTAAACACGAGCGAAAGCGTGGCCGATAGGATTGCCACTGCTTTGTCGGAAGAGAGGGTTACCTCAAGCTCGGGGAAGCCGAGAAGGTCTACCTCCTCCAGAAGAGGCTCGGTTTCGAATACCAAGGCGTTTCCGGCTTCCATGCGCTGGTCGATGGGCTGGTCCGGCACTGCGCCATACGCGCACCAAACACCGGATGATAGCCCCGAAGTGGACGGTGAACAGATCGTAAGAACAGCATCACTGCCATCTCCTTCGGCAAGAAGTCCCGGTGAGAGCGACAGCCGTCTTTCGACAATGCTCGCCGTCGGCCAGGAAGGCTCAGCGATCCAACGGCCTGGCCGCTCGTCGTAGATGGCGGCGGGGGGCAAAGGATCCTGAATCCACGCGCGCAACATCGGCTCGTCCTCAACGCCGGTGTGGATGGCTTTAAGATGCTGGTCCCACCAGCGCAAGCATTCCTGGAGAAAGCCGATGCGAGGCCCGGGCATGGCGATGTGAGGATACTTATGAGCCCAAGGGCCGATCAGGCCTTTGCGAGGTCCCGGCAGGTTCTCGAGCATGCGCAAGATGGCGTTGGGATAGGCGTCCGCCCAGCCACCCACCGCGTAGACAGGAATCTCGATGTTGGAATAGTCCTCGCAGATAGAACCATGCTTGTAGAAATCGTCCCGACGCTGGTGCGCGAACCAGTCTTGCAGCCAGATCCCGTTGCCGTTGAGCCGCTCTTCCCAAATCTCACGCCAGCGTTCTCCCACAAGAGCTGGATCGGGCGGGGTCATGGCAATCGCCCAAGCCGCTGCCCCCCACATCAAATTTTCGCACATAAGCGCGCCGCCGAAATAGTGACATTCATCCCGGTATCGATCGTCGGTCGAACACAGCGAGATTATCGCCTTGAGGGCTGGCGGACGGCGGGCAGCAACCTGAAGGCTGTTGAACCCGCCCCAGGAGATGCCAATCATACCGACACTGCCTGAGCACCATAATTGCTTCGCCAACCATTCGATCACGGCAAGACAGTCGTCCTGCTCTTGTTTGAGATATTCGCCCCTGCAGACCCCTTCGCTATCACCCGAACCGCGCATGTCCACGCGCACACCTGCATAGCCATGCCCGGCGAAGTATGGATGGGTGAGTTGGTCGCGCTCCACAGTCCCATCCCTCTTTCGATAGGGCAGGTATTCGAGGATGGCGGGGACCGGGTCCGCCTCGGCGTCCTCCGGCAACCAGAGGCGGGCAGCGAGCTTTACCCCGTCCGGCATCGGGATCCAGACATTCTCGATCTCGCGCACTTTGCGGGGGAAGTCGGTAACAACGCGGATGTCATCCATGGTCCAATCCTCATATGCGTTCGCGCTTGCCGAACTGCCCTTGAGGTTCAGCAAGAAGGCGGCGGGTAACCTGCTGGAACAAAAGCGGTGGCAGGGATACCCGTGTTCGTCGAAGGGGGACCGGCGACCAAGTTGCGAGCGCCGTCCTCGTCCTCACCTCGAATAGACGACGAGGCTGAAGAGTCGCAGACTGAAAAGCTCGCGACTGGCATAAAGCCGATTCATATCAAACGTTGCGCTCGCTAGCCTTAGTCCCGAGTGACAGGTTTCGCGCAGACTTAGGTCAACTTGGCTCTCGCATGGAGCGCGTCAAGGCTCGGCCCAACACCCGAGCGGCGGGATGTCATGGTGGCGTGAGACCGGTCGCCTCACCGAGCCTAGTTTGCCATCAACTTCCCATCAGCCTATCTGGGGCACCTCTCAGCCTTTAGTGATAGCCCGACAAATCTCGCAATGGAGATCCGTATTCCGCGGTTGCGCAGGATCGTCACGCATCGTCCGGCTATACGACTTTATTTGACTCCGGCCAGCCAGCGGATGTTCTTCCCGCAACCGCGACCGGCCGGCGGATGCAGGCGGATCAGCGGCGGTTAATGCGCCAAATAGCAGGCCATGGCCCGTTTTCCCCAACGAGATCTCTCTCTAAAACCCGAACGTCCAAGTTATCCTTCACGCCACGATTTTAAGCTCTTAGGTGGCTCCGCACCCGACGCACCTGCACCAACATTCCACTCCCCCAAATCGATACGCTTATATTGATTCTGAAGTGACATCTTACTGACGCGGCAGTTAGTCACTTCCAATGAATTATCCGTCGCTCACATACATGTATAGCCGCCATCAACGGACAGGATGGCTCCCGTGCAATAGCTTGATGCAGGGCTGGCAAGAAACAGCACCGCGGATGCAACTTCATGGGACTCGC
The DNA here is from genome assembly GCF_003952385.1 of Mesorhizobium sp. M1D.F.Ca.ET.043.01.1.1. Taxonomy (NCBI): domain Bacteria; kingdom Pseudomonadati; phylum Pseudomonadota; class Alphaproteobacteria; order Hyphomicrobiales; family Phyllobacteriaceae; genus Mesorhizobium; species Mesorhizobium sp. M1D.F.Ca.ET.043.01.1.1. The sequence goes on along the minus strand of NZ_CP034444.1, from coordinate 3,924,566 downwards.
CCATTCTTCCCAGCGGAGTCTGCTCTAACCATCGATCATACTGAAATGAGCTTTCATTCCTCGGGGAAATTGTCATCTCTGTTGTAACATATCCTGGAGCTACCGCATTTACTCGCACATTATGCTTTGCCCAGGCACAGGCCAGCGACTTCGTCATCATGTGAATGGCGCCCTTACTGGTAATATAGGCGGTGTTGTTCTGTGGCTGCGTCACTATCATGCCGCACATGGATCCGATGTTCACGATGTTGCCCCAGCGACGGGCGATCATGTGCCGGCCAAAGGCCCTCGCACACCAAAATGCAGCATCCGAATTGACCCGCATCGTTGCCAGCCAGTCCGCGTCGGAAGTGTCGAGGGCCTCGGTTATCCGGGCTATACCGGCATTGTTAATAAGGACGTCGATCGGCTGTTCGGCATTCAGTTCGTCGGCGAGCGCCGTAACCGCATCCGGCTTTGCCACATCGATGCCGCGATGACTTGCCGCGATACCGCATGATGCGAGTTTGGCCGCAGCGGCAGCAGCGCTATTCGCGTCCAAGTCCGCGATGACAATTGACGCGCCCGCTTGGCCGAGAGCGTGAGCGATTTCAAGCCCGATACCGCGCCCCCCTCCGGTTACAATTGCACGCTTGCCGGACAGGTCGAATTTCTTCAGATAATCCATGCTGCCTTTGATCCAAGTTTGTATGTTGGCCTCGCCCCAATAAATTGACCGGGATCATGATCCCGATACGGGTGGCGCCCGTTGTTGCTTTTGCGGGTCTGTGCCACTCTGCCGGCTATCATCACTAAAACGGCCCCGCGACACGGATACGGAATGACATTGTCCAGCACCGTCCGACAGGGATCAACATTCTGCCGCAGAAACAACCCGTATAGGCAGCCTGGCCAATTGGCTTGCAATGATAGGCGCCAGCAATTGTCCTGAGAATGCGCAAAAGGATTCGCTGGCCGTAAACCCAGCTTATGTCCAGCCGCTCATGCGCAAGATCGCGAATACGCTACCTTCGCCGGCCATAACGCAAGCGTCTAGTTGCCAAACTTGGACCTCATGCTCAGGCGACCATGCTCATAGGATTTTCAATATAGCTCTTAAATATCTGCAGCAACTTTGCTCCGAGCACGCCGTCCACACAGCGATGGTCGATGGAAAGGGTAACACTCATCACCGTTGCGATGGCCATTGAACCGCTCTTGACGACTACATGCTGTCTGCCCGCACCGACTGCCAGAATCGTAGCGTGGGGGGGATTGATCACGGCAGCGAACTCTTTGACCCCCATCATGCCCATGTTCGAGATCGATGTCGTGCCGCCTTCATATTCTTCAGGCTTTAGCTTGCGATCTCTCGCGCGTTTGCCGAGGTCCTTCATCTCGGCGGAAATGACTTGAAGTGTTTTCTGTTCAGCCTTGCGTATGATCGGCGTGATCAGACCGCCTGCGATCGAGACAGCTACCCCTATGTCGACGTGCTGGTGTTTAAGAATAGCGCCCTCGGTCCAGGAGACATTCGCGTCCGGAACGTCACGCAGCGCAAGCGCCAAGGCCCTTATCACCATGTCATTGACGGACAACTTGTAGACCGGCAGTCCGTCCGCGGCCCTAGGCGCCGCACCGTTGAGTCGGGAGCGCAGTCCTAGAAGCTGATCGATCTCGCAATCCACTGCGACATAGAAATGCGGAATGGTTTGCTTCGAGGTCAGCAGACGACGTGCAATCGTCCTTCGCATCCCGTCGTTAGGTATGCGTTCATATGATCCGCCCTCAAACAGCTTAAGAACAGCGTCGTCCTTGGCACCTTTGCTTCCAGACGACGCTGCAGGAGCAGGGCCTCCAGGCGCGTCGGACCGTTGTCCAGGGGCTGCGGCAACCGAACCAGCTTCAGTCTTTATGGCAAGAACGGCGACCAGGTCCCTGACTTTTAGACCGTTAGCGCCTTCCGGAACGACAATCCTTTCCAGAGTACCGCCGGCAGCGGCCTTGATCTCACCTGTATCGCTACCGCTTGATACTTGAGCCAAAACATCTCCGGCCTTTATGTCGTCCCCCTCGTTGAACATCCATTTTACAATGGTGGCTGCTCCCATATCGGAAACGAAGGCCGGCATTCTGACGTTGATAGGCATCGGCTCTACTGTGGCTTTTGAGGTATCTAGCGGGCTAGCGGTTTGCGGGTTCGGGCTGCTCTGCTTGGGGTACGAAGCGGAAAAATCTTCGAGCTGAACGGATGTTGGGGCTAAGAAGGCTCAAATGCTCACAGCAACAGTCCTCCGTCGATCGCGATCTCCGCCCCGGTAATGTAGCGGCTCTCGTTCGAGAGCAGGAAGAGAACGAGGTCGGCCACCTCGTCGACCGTCCCGGCCCGCTTGAGCGGAATGAGCGCGTACTGGCGCTCTCTGTCGGACGGATCCTCGGCGAGCAGCATGTCGGTTTCCACCCACCCGGGGTGGATAGAATTGACGCGGATTCCTGCTGGCGCAAGCTCTAGGGCCGCGCATTTTGTCATGCCTCGAAGGGCCCATTTCGTCGCGGAGTAGGCCATACAAGTTCGACTTCCGCGCATCCCGGCGACAGACGAGATGTTTACTATTGCGCCACCGCCGGATGCCTCGATCAGAGGTGAGACTTCCCGCATACCGAGGAAGCAACCCAACTGATTCACACGGAAGTGCTTTTCGAAGAGCGCGACGCTCGAATCCCTCATTGGCACGGGTTCATAAATCGCCGCGTTGTTGACCAGACCATGAAGTCCCGTCCCCTCCCCCTCCAGACAGCGGATCAGGCTTCGCCAGTCTTGCTCGCTAGTGACGTCGAGATGCACGTATGACGCTTTTTCACCAATAGTCGCTGCAAGTTGTTCGCCCTGCTCGTCTAGGAGGTCGCCGATGACAACCCGCCCTCCCTCCGTTGCGATTTGGACGGCTTCCGCCGCACCTTGACCTCGAGCTCCACCAGTAATCAAAACCGTCTTGCCTTCGAAGCGTTTGTCCCGCGTCATGGTAGTCCTACAGCAACGAGCAGTTGACTCCGAATACTAACCAATGGGTATGCAGACGTAAGCAGCCAGGAGTGGCACTTAAATCGCCGGAGGTTCTGAAGTTTAGTCAGATAAGTAACGAACCGTGATTCTTTTCTACTGCCCGGTGTTGATGCGACAGATGACGATTCCGACTTCCGTCGCTGACCCTTCATCAACAAGGATTTCGGCAACCACGCCTGCGGTCTCCGCCTCTATCTCAATGTTAGTTTTTTCCGACTCCACTTCGGCTAGAATCTGACCCGGAACGACCGAGGTGCCGACCGAAACATACCACTTCGTAAGATCAACCTCGACCGTCGATGCACCCATCTTCGGGATACGAACTTCAAACATGAGCATAGCTCCTTACGGCTAAGATCGCGTCTTCCAGTTGCTGCGGCTTCGGCAGAACAGCAGCTTCGAGCGCAAGATTGAACGGCATAGGAACGTCAGCTCGCGTGACACGCTTGATCGGGGCCTTGAGAGATGAAAACGCCAGCTCCCCTATTATTGCGCTCAATTCGGCGGCGAACCCACAAGTACGGTTCGTGTCGTCGTAGATTACGACGCGGCCAGTTTTCTTGACGGACTTCAACAGCCCTTCCCTGTCAAGCGGCAAGAGAGACCGAGGATCCCACACTTCGACGCTGATGTTTTTCTCCTGGGCGAGGCGCTCAGCGACAGCTAGAGCCTCGGGCACTAAATGCCCGATAGCAATGACTGTGACATCGGATCCTTCACGCTTAACGTCACCGCAACCGAAAGGGACGGCATAGATTTCCTCCGGCACCGGACCCTTTTGCGGAAGCGACATGGCTGATGCTATGAAAACGACGGGGTCGTCTTCGCGGATCGCCTGGATCATGAGGCCCTTGGCGTCGTAGGCATTCGAAGGGCAAACAACCTTGAAGCCAGCGTGTAGGAGGTACGGATAGGGATTGTCTGAGTGCTGGCCCGCGTTTCCACCCCGCGATCCAGACACCATAAGCGTGTAAGTGATTGGAAGATTTGCTTGACCTCCTAACATCAATCGCATCTTCGCCGCTTGATTGACTAGCTGGTCGAATGCGACGTAAATCAGTGAGGGAACTTGAAACTGAACGATTGGGCGCAAACCGGCCAAAGCCGCCCCCGTAGCGAAGCCGGTGAACGCTGCCTCGGAAATGGGTGTGTCGAGTACGCGGAGATCGCCGAAAGCGCCATGGAGGCCTTTCGTCTCACCGCGAATTCCACCTCGAATGTCCTCCCCGATAATCATGACACTCTCATCTGCCCCCATGGCCTGATGGTAGGCTTCGTTCATGGCCTGAAGAAATCTCAGCTGTCTCACGGCTCTACTCCCCATGCCGGAGTGTTCGGATACGGCACGGCATACATGCAATCGAGAGCCTCGGCCGGGTTCGGCGGGGGGCTGCTCCTAGCGAACTCGACGCCCCGATCGATCTCAATGTTGACCTCGGCATCGATAGCTTCAATGTCTTCTTGAGCGCACAAGCCACTTTCCATCATACGCGCCGCCCAGATCTTGATAGGGTCCCGCAACTTCCAGCGATCGACTTCCTCTTGAGATCGATAGTTCATCTTCATGTGACGCTCGCCTGTATAATGCCCAAAGTAGCGATAGGTTTGACACTCAATGAACGTTGGGCCTTTGCCGGTCCGAGCGCGTTCCGTAGCAGTGAGAGCAGCGTGATAAACGGCCTCGACGTCCATGCCATCGACGCACACACCAGGCATTCCGTAGGATTGGGCGCGAACGTAAGGGTCTAGGATCGTGACTTCTTTGAGAGGCGTCGAGATCGCGTACTGATTGTTCTCGCAGACGAAAATGACAGGAAGATCCCAAATCGCCGCGAGGTTCATCGCCTCGTGGAGGACCCCTTGGTTGATTGCTCCGTCGCCGAAGAATGAAACAGCAACGCGGTTTTCGCGAGCAGCTTTGAATTTGTGAGCCGCACCACAGGCTATAGGGGCTCCAGCGCCGACGATACCATTCGCCCCAAATATTCCAATCCCGACGTCAGCAATGTGCATGGATCCGCCGCGACCCTTATTGTATCCGCCCGTTCGCGCGAGCAGCTCAGCAAACATTCTGCCAACGTCGCCGCCCTTCGCCAGTGTGTGGCCATGCCCTCGATGGGTACTTGTGACGATGTCTGAAGTCGTGAGTGCGCCGCAAATACCAACCGCAACCGCCTCTTGCCCGCTGTACTCGTGACATACGCCGGCGATCTCGTTGTCATCGACTAGGGTGACGACCCGGTTCTCAAACTGCCTGATACGCGCCATGTCGTAATACAAGCTTCTCGCGAATTGAGCAGGCATAATGTTAGACGTCGACGCCTCTATTTTGTGTTCCAAGTTGATCTACTCCGGTCAAACCCGTTGTCGATGTGGCTACTCGATACCTATCGCCGACCAAGATTGTCGCGGCACGCAAGCCCAGAATAACTCTTTTCGAATAAACCATATTCCGGGCGTCTCGTAGACTGAAAGGATGGCGTCGGGTATAGACCTGATTGATATCAAGCCTCACAATCTTCACCCGAGGTAATCGCTTCTCGCCGTGGACCGGTGGCCGCGCATGAAGTACGAGAACGCGGCCAGCGAACTCAACGTGACGCGTTAAGATCCGCACATGACAGAACCTGAAAGGCAACTGTAGCAGTGCCGCGAACCGGGTTCCTCCCTATGCAGCAGCGGCGTGAACTGACCGCCCAGTTCTGTCCACCCAACTTTTACTGCCCGGATCGGCTGACGCGCCGGCGGTTGGCTTCGCGATAGGCCTGCTTAAAAGGCTTCCAATTGAGAGGCCGTCTCTCTCAAAGGGAGCTGTAGAGAGGATTTAACGTTTTCCAGTGTGTAAGCAAATGCAGTGGGCCTATCGAAGCGCCAATCCTTGTTGGCATACCCTCCAGAGCCCTCTTTAGGTTGTCCGCGGTGATCACCGAGCCTGCGTAAAGCCAGTTGGCCAAGTCAAGCATGGCGTCATATGCATCAGTTCAGTCGCGGTGCCGCAGGCATCCTTGAAAATCCTGATGCGGTAGTCGCGCGAAATCGCGTCTCACACTGTCGTTTCCAAACAAACCTCGCTTAAGCTCCGAACATTATAAGATGGTCCGCATTCAATCGGCGCAGCAAAATCTCCAAATTCGTGTTGTAGAACGCGCTGGGACGCTGCTTTCGTACAAGGCTAGCTTCCGGTTTCAGGTCCACGATGAATCTCGGCAGCCTGCCCGACGCTATGTGATGGGCGTCCGCCGTTCAAAGCCTCGTGACGTAGCGCGTCTACTCCTCTTGGATCATACCAATTCTGTGTATAGACAATAGGCAGCCCCGCTGCACGGCATGCATCGGAGAGCTGTCTTGGCACTCCGCAGCAGCTCTTCTCGATTGTAGATCGACCATGCCCCATCCGCTTCGATGCAGTCATGTAAATCCACCGCAATGACTACAGTGCGCTTGAACTGATCGGGCAACGTCATGTCGAGAACCTTTCCCCTTGTTCATAATTTACCCAAGGACATCTTCAAACAGCCGCGAGTCGTGATAGAAACGCTCCGAGGTCGATCGTGCCGATGCATGGGCGCACCTTCAATTGTCCGTCCAAACGGCTATTTGCCAATGAGGGCACGGAATGCGCAAGCAACCACGCCGCAATCGCGATTTGAATGCCACTTCCTGGTCAGATGGTTCAATTCTCAGGCCTGTTCGAAGAACTCTACTGCAATCAGCCGCTCTTTATTCCAGACGCTAGTGCTTTGACAGGCGAAAGATTGCTGCCCGACATAGACCATCTTCATGACAAGCTTAAAGCCGCTCGTAGGAGCATTCAATTTTTGCGCTGACACGATGCCCGCAGCGAGGGATCGCGAAAGTCCATCCCATACGCGCCTGGAAAGGGGGAGCCTAACGACCGTACGCGGCCGGCCCGGGCAGCATTAGTCCGAACGGCACGAGAGGAATAGCGGAACGACGTCCACAGGTTCTGCAGTCCTAGAGCAGTTCGCATTTAGGTTGACTTATAGCCTGCGCTTTCCATGTAGTTGTTGCATTCGTTTGGGCTGACCTGGGGTGTGGGCGATGGCGTTGTGATCGTTTGGCGGCACGGTCGGATGCAGTGCTTGAGCTTAGCAAACAGCTTCTCGATTGGATTGAGATCTGGACTGTAGGGCGGCAGGAAGAAGAGCCGCGCCCCAGCAGCTCTGACGATATCGCGGACGGCTTGGCCTTTGTGGGAACCGAGATTGTCGAGAATGACGATGTCCCCCGGCTTCAGGGCTTTGATGAGCTCGGTTGCGACATAGGCACGGAGGGCCTGCGCATTGATAGGGCCGTCAATGACCCAAGGCGCCTCCAACCCGATCATGGCGTAGCGCGGCGATGAAGGTCATGGTCTTCCAATGGCCATATGGTGCGTGGGCCATCAGCCGCTTGCCGCGCACACCCCAGCCGCGCAATGGCGCCATGTTTGTCTTGACCCATGGTTCATCCAGGAAGACCAAGCGCGTAGGGTCAATGCGGGTCTGGTAGCGCATCCATTGCGCTCGCCGGCGCATCAGCTTGGGCTTGAACTGCTCGGCCGGCAGAATGGGTTTTTTAAAACTCTTGCCCTCGCGATGCAGGAAGTGACCGACGCTCGCAGGGTGGATGATGAGACCACGTTCAGCCAGTGCCGCCGTCAACTGATGAAGCGTCACGTTGGCATCTCGCTCGACCTAGCCCAGGACGAAAGCACGATGCTCCCATCGATCAGATAGGGCCGGTGACCGCCCATCTTGCCAGGTGCCGCACTGCCAAGGCGACGCTTGCGCGCCGCCCACTTGATCACGCTCGACACCGCCACCCTCAGAGCCGCAGCTACCTCACGGCTCGTCTCGCCCTCTTCAAGTCGGGCCAGTGCTCGCTCCCGAAGATCCATCGAATAAGCCTTCGTCAGTCCCGACCTCCAACGGTCAGAACATCAAATCTGATTTGCTCATCCTTGGGAATCCCGAATCAGATAAAACGCGAACTGCTCTAGTGGTGTGATGGGATCGCAAAAAGCTTTCGCCCGAGGGACTTGGACATAAAGTGGGTTTAAGACTAGCGAAACCTTTTGCGCATTCTCAAGGCTATTGCCCGCGCCTATCATCAGCAAGATACAAATCCGGCACGCCTTCTTAGACGGCGGGGCCACGAGTGTTTTAATGCGGGACGCCGGTCGTTCCGCTATCGCGGGCGAGGCTCTGAATGGACACTGACGTTCCCGCAAACCGACGCCGCGGAGGCCGGTCTTCGGTGGTTGCGGCACGGGAGGCTGAAAGAAGGCCGCGTGTCTCGACTATCAAGTACGGAATTCGACCTGTGGAGGCCGTCAACGCCGAACAGCTTGAGCGCATTCATCAGGCTTCGCTGGCGATCCTACGCGAGATCGGGATCGAATTCAGAGATGAGACAGCGATCAGGCAGTGGAAAGAGGCGGGGGCGGATGTCCGTGAACACCGCGTTCGCCTCGAGGCCGACATGGTCATGGATCTCATCTCCAAGGCCCCTTCCCGTTTTGAAATGACGTCTCGCGATCCGTCACAGCGTTTCGAGATCGCGCCAGATACAATGACTTTCGGCGTCATGCAGGGTGCGCCAAACATCCGCGATCTTCAGGGCGTGCGGCGCGCATCCACGATCGAGGATCTCCGGAACATGAACCGGCTGACCCAGATGCTGCCCGGTTTCCATATCGCGGGCGGGTTCACCTGCGAGCCGACCGACATCGCCGTGCCATGGCGCCATCTGCACATCAATCATTCGAGCCTGGTGGAAACCAACATGCCTTTCTTCGGTCTGACGACCGGAAAGCAACGTGCCGACGACTCGATCGCGATGGGCCAGATCGTGCATGGCAAGGCATTCATGGATCAGAACGCGGTGATGATCGGTCACGTGTCGGGCAACTCGCCGCTTGTCTGGGATTCGACCATGCTGGAAGGGCTTCGCGCCTTCGCCGACGCGAACCAGGTCGTGCTGCTGTCTCCATTCGTGCTCGGCGCCGCCAACACTCCCGCCGACATCCCCGCCACGATCGCCCAGTTGAATGCGGAGGCGCTCGCCGCGCTGGCCTATACTCAGCTTGCCGCGCCAGGCGCCAAGATGATCTACGGTCAATATTCCGTCTCGGTGTCGATGCGCAGCGGCGCCCCCATGTCCGGCATGCCGGAAGTTACTCTGATCAACGCCGTCATCGGACAACTGGCAAGGCGCTATAACGTGCCGTGGCGAACCACTGCGTCTCAATCCTCCGCCAAAACCTTCGATGCCCAGTCCGGTTATGAATCAGCCATCGCCTACATGTCCGGCGCCAGCGCCTGCTCCAACCTTATGATGCATGCCGGCGGCTGGGATGAAGCCGGTCTGGTGTGCTGCATGGCGAAGTTCATCGCCGATGCTGAACAGAACCTGCTCATCGAGAAATACGCGCGGGGCATATCATTCGAATATTTCGAGGATGCGCTCGAAGCCGTCCGCCGCATCGGACCCGGCGGCCACTATCTCGGAGATTCCTTCACGCTCAAGCGCTTCAAGGACGCGTTCATCGCGCCGGAGATCCTCGACTACCTAAGCTACGAGCAGTGGAAGGTCAAAGGTTCCAAGGACATGGCACAGCGCTGCAGGGAGAAGGCGACAGCAATCATCGCGAGCTACGAGCAGCCGCCGATGGACCCTGCCGTCCGCGAGGAACTCGATGCGTTTGTGGCGAAACGCCAGGAGGATATTTCCCCGAGCCTCGCCTAAGTCCAGCCAGGCGCCCATGAATAAATGGACCGGGAACAATAAAATTAGGGAGAAGAAACATGGCGTTTTTCAGAAGCAATGGGGATCGCGTTCCAGCTTCCATCGATAAGATGGCGAGCGAGGTCAAAGCAGGCACGATGGACCGGCGTGAGTTCCTTGCGCTTGCAAGTACATTCGGCGCCTCGGGTGCGATGGCCTATAGCCTGATCGGCGTGGCATTTCCCCAATCGGTGCGCGCCGCTGAACAGAAGAAGGGCGGAATTCTGCGCGTCTCAATGCCCGTCAAGGCGCAGAAAGACCCGCGTACCTATGACTGGGTGGAACTTGCCAACATCTCTCGTTGCTGGCTGGAGCCGCTCGTCCGTTACACACATGAGTTCACGTTCGAACCTGTTCTGCTGGAAAGCTGGGAGATCAATGAGGACGCGACGGAGTATGTCTTCCACGTCCGGAAGAGCGTCACCTGGAACAACGGCGATACATTCGACGCCGATGACGTAATCTTCAACATAACCCGGTGGTGCGAGAAGGGCGTCTCGGGCAACTCGATGGCCGCTCGTGTCGGGGGGCTTATCGATGCCAAGAACGGCAAGGCGAGAGATGGAGCGATCGTCAAGGTCGATGATTATACCGTCAAACTCGAGCTAAGCGACCCCGACATCGCCATAATCGCGAATTTCACCGACTATCCCGGGCTGATCGTCCACCCCAGTTTCGATGCCGGCGGCGCCGACCCAGTCACGAAGCCGATTGGGACGGGTCCATTTGAACTGGTATCCTACTTGGTCGGCAGCAAGGCTGAAGTCAAACGCCGGCAGGATGGCAAGTGGTGGGGCGGCGAGGCGTTGCTCGATGGCGTGCAGTTCGTCGATTATGGGACCGACTTCCAGGCGACGGTGGCTGCTTTCGAGTCCGGGGAGGTCGATCTCAATCTGGAGACTCCGGCTGACTTCATCGACATTCTGGACAAGATGGACCTGGTAAAATCGGAAGTCGCAACGGCAACGACGCTCGTGTGCCGCACCAACACCGCCCACAAACCATATGACGACAAGAAGGTCCGAAACGCGCTGCAGATGGCGGTCGATAACAACGCTGTCCTTCAACTCGGCTATGCAGGGCGGGGAACGGTCGGCGAAAACCATCACGTCAGCCCAATTCATCCGGAATATTATGCTCTGCCCAAAAAGAGCCGGAACGTAGAGGGCGCGAGGAAACTCATTGCTCAATCCGGACATACAGACTTCGAGCATGAGTTGATCTCGATCGACGAGGATTGGCAGAAAAACACCGGGGACGCCATCGCGGCCCAGCTGCGCGAGGCCGGTTTCAAGGTCAAACGTACTGTGCTTCCGGGTTCGACATTCTGGAATGACTGGTCAAAGTACCCATATTCGCTGACCGTCTGGTACATGCGCCCCCTCGGCGTTCAGGTTCTTGCATTGGCCTATCGCACTGGCGAAGCCTGGAATGAGACCGCTTATTCAAACCCCGAGTTTGACGCCAAGCTCAAGAAGGCCTTCTCCGTGAGTGACGCTGCCGAGCGCAAAGAGTTTATGAAGAACATCGAGGACGTGTTGCAGGACTCCGGAGTGATCATCCAGCCGTTCTGGCAAAGCCTCTTCGGTCACATGAACAAAAAGGTCCAGAACTACGTAATTCACCCGACGTTTCAAATGGATCTGCAGAACGTCTGGCTCGCCGCCTGAAGGCTCCAGTCGAGCACGCCGACTGGAGGGCAGGCCTGGTCCGGAGCGTGGTGTCCAGATGGACGTCGTCGGGTGAACAGGACGGTGAAGTCTGGACGATGGCACCATGAAGCAGGGAGAACTGCGCATCTGTCGGTAACGGTGCGACCTGCTCAGGAATAGAAGAGTAGCTCTACCTGCCGTAGGGCCTTGCGGAATCCGGAGCACCTATTGCACACAACTAACTTTAGCGCGACGCCGCGATATTCCCCTGGACCCTGGTGGCGTAGCAAGTTTTCGAGCGAGAAAGCTTCTGGAGAACAGCAACATGGGTAAGTGCGGAATACTAGATCCTTTTGAGTGCGGGGTAATCCCTCTCGCTGATTGGATGACTATCGGGCTGCGCTGGGTTGTTGATCACTACAGGCCGTTCTTTCAATCGGTCAAGGCGCCCTTCGACCTTCTACTGCAGTGGTTCGGCATAGCGCTCCATTCGGTTCCTCCGGTCGTGATGATCATCGTTGCGGGCCTGGCGGCTTGGCAGTTCGGCGGACGGAAGGTCGCCGGGGTTATCGTCGGCGCTCTCATCTTTATGGGTCTCATCGGCGTCTGGCAGGACGCCATGACGACGCTTTCAATTGTGCTGACTTCGCTCGTCGTAGCGGTGATGCTTGGCATTCCGCTCGGTATCTGGGCGGCGCGGAGCGAGCGAGTATTTGTGGTGATGCGTCCGATCCTTGACGGGATGCAGACCATTCCAGCGTTCGTCTACCTGGTTCCCATTGTGATGCTCTTCGGTATCGGCAACGTGCCGGGCGTGATCGTTACGGTAATTTTTGCGGTTGCGCCGCTGATCCGCCTTACGAACCTCGGCATACGGCAGGTACCGGAAGAGGTGATCGAAGCCATGCGCGCCTTCGGCGCTACGGAGCGTCAGCTTCTGTGGAAGGCTCAGCTGCCGCTTGCGCTACCCACCGTCATGGCCGGCATCAACCAGACGCTGATGATGTCGCTATCGATGGTGGTCATCGGTTCGATGATCGCTGTTGGTGGACTGGGCCAGACGGTGCTGCGCGGCATAGGCCGTCTTGATGTGGGTTTGGCGACAGTCGGGGGCCTGGGCATCGTCGCGCTGGCCATCGTGCTGGATCGCTTCACGCATTCGCTGTCGACACAGAAGCGAAGGCCGGGCGAGCTCTGGCATCAAGGTCCGGTGGGACTTTTCAGGGCCGTCACCTTAACAACTAGTCACAGAAGCTGAGCAATTTGCTCACACAGGGAGGAAACGATGAAGATAAAATGTGTGGCGCTGGCCATGGCCGTGATGGCTGGCTATGCGGTGCCGGCAATGGCAGATCAGGTCATGCCGGCCTGGAGCGGAGCGACAGAAGAGCTGTTCCAGACATTTGTCGTGGATGAGGGTCTCAAGGAGCTCGGCTATAACATAGCTGACCTGACCCAGGTTCAAGTTCAGCTGGCGCATACCGCTGTAGCTAACGGCGATCTCACCTTTTATGCGGTGCACTGGGTTCCGCTTCACGACACTTTCTGGAAAGCATCAGGCGGCGATGAAAAGCTGATGAGCGTCGGCACCCTAATCAAGAACAGCCTGCAGGGCTATCTGATCGATAAGAAAACGGCCGACGCCACTGGCATCAAGTATCTTGAGGACCTCAAGGATCCCGAGAAGGCCAAGCTTTTCGACATCGACGGGAATGGAAAGGCAGACCTCTACGGTTGCGAACCGGGGTGGGGCTGCGAACGCGTGATCGAGCATCAGCTCGACGCCTATGGCCTGCGTGATACCGTCGAGGAAAAGCAAGGCGGCTATTTCGCCATCATTCCTGACGCGATCGAACGCATCAAGGCTGGCAAGCCGACACTGTACTACACTTGGACGCCGCTGTGGGTATCTGCCATTCTCCGCCCAGGCAAGGAGGTTGTCTGGCTCAACGTCAAGAACACCTCTCTTCCTGACGCGGAGACCGGCAACACAGTTGTTGAAGGCCTCGGGAATCTTGGCTTCGCCGTGAACGACCAGAAGATCATCGCCAATACGACTTGGCTGAAAGCCAACCCGAAAGCCAAGAAATTCTTTGAGCTCGTGCAGATCCCGATTGCGGACGTCAACGCGGAAAATCAAAAGGTTGCCAATGGTGAAAAGAGCAACGAGCAGATCATGAAACACGCAACCGACTGGATCGCCGCTCACCACGCTGATTGGGAAAAGTGGATCGCTGAAGCCAAGGCCGCCAAGTGAGGCTCTGAGGTTTAAATCGGCCGGCGGCATCCGCCGGCCGATTACGGTCTGAAGATAGGCACAACACACTATCGAGAGTTCCGCACATGACTATACCCGCCATCGTCTGTTCCGGCTTGTGGAAAATTTTCGGGACGCGCAAAGGGAAAGCCCTCGCGGCGGCCCGCGATCGCGGGTTCAGCAAGAGGCAAGTCCTTGAAGAATTCGATTGCGTTCTGGGTGTGGCCGATGTGTCCTTCTCGGTCGAGCCCGGCGAGATCTTTTGCATCATGGGGCTGTCCGGCTCAGGGAAATCGACGCTTGTCCGCCATCTCAATCGGCTGATCGAACCAACCGCAGGCGAGGTTCGGATCGGCGGAAATGCCATCAACAAACTTTCGCCGTCTGAACTCCGGACCCTTCGCTCAGAGACGGTCGGCATGGTCTTCCAGCACATGGCGCTGCTGCCGCACCGCACCGTCTACGACAATGTTTCCCTCAGTCTCGAACTCCGAGGCAAATCACGCAAGGAGTGCCGCCGCGTGGCGGAAGAAAACCTCAAGCTCGTTGACTTGAGCGGTTGGGGCGAGCGTTACCCGGACGAGCTCTCGGGCGGGATGAAGCAGCGGGTGGGGCTTGCCCGTGCCATGGCGGCAGACCCGCAGATCCTGTTACTGGACGAGCCGTTCTCAGCGCTCGACCCGTTGATCCGCCGCCAACTCCAACAGCAGTTCCTAGACCTCGCGAAGGTCGTCCAGAAAACAACGGTGTTTATCACACACGACCTCGACGAAGCCATTCGCCTGGGCGATCGTATTGCGATCATGAAGGATGGTAAGTTCGTTCAAGTGGGAACGCCGGAAGACATCGTAACCGCGCCCAAGGACCGCTATGTCGCTGATTTCGTCTCAGGCATTTCGCTGCTCAATCTCGTCACTGCCAGGAAGATCATGCAGCCGCGGGACAGCATAGCGACGCTTTCTGAAAAGAAATTCCAAGCGCTCCCCCGCGTGCAAACCACTGACAAGCTCTCCGCTGTGATCAGCACCGCTGCGGATGGCGGCGATCTGATCGCAGTCTATGACGGCAGCGAGCCGGCGGGCGTCGTCACCCGGCGCGCCCTGTTTTCAGGAATTCAAGGCGTGATATCGAGCCCCAAGGCCGTGAGTGGTTTGAAATCGGGAAAAATTTGCCGGTACGGGGGCAGCTCTGCCCCCTCAATCCGCCCAACAAGCTCTGGAAGATCAATCGATATGGACACAGCTGCGCTCTCTGCTCACAGCGACGAAGGCAAGAAATGAGCGAACCGACCTTGTCCCGTGCTTAGTAGAAGTGCTCGCGCAGTGCCCCGGCGCCCTGCATGCTGAACAGTCTGAAACTACTTTCGTGAAGGACCCCGCCGTCGCCCTTTCGCGGCGATGACTTACGTTCCGCCCGGGCGATCCACGCGCGGTGGACGCAACGGGCTTTAAATCCGCACGCCCATTTTACCACCGCCGATCTGACACATTTAAATTGGTCCTATTGAAGACTTGCCACCCACCCACGGCTGTGGTCGATCGTAGGGACCGGTACTGAGGACGTCTGCCTACAAGGCCTTGAGCCGCTCCACCGCGGTTAGGGCTGATATCTCTCGGGCCTTGGCCAGCATCACTACTTTCAAGGTCTCCCAACAAGAGACGGCATTGGGGATACGGACACCTAGACGCTTGACGTATAATTGCTCGCGTTACGTATCGAAGCTGCATCCCTTGCGAAGACGCGTTGCGCAGCTATCCACTCATTCCTATAGGTGTTTGTAACTCAGGCCCGCACTTTTTCAGCCTTCGGATCGTACATCGGCTTCAACGATGCTTCCGCCGCGAAGCGTTCGCCGGCGATTTCGATCTCGTAGGATGAAGCCAGCACATCGGCCTCGCTCTCGCCCCGGCATGGCACATAACCCAGCCCTACCGCGCCGCCGAGGTGATGGCCGTAATTGCCTGATGTGATCGGACCGACGATCTTGCCGTCGCGCAGGATCGCCTCGTTATGGAAGAGCAGGGGCTCTGGATCCTTAAGCCGGAACTGGACGAGCCGGCGTGACAGGCCGGCTTCCTTTTTGCGCAGCACGGCATCGCGGCCGATGAAGTCGCCCTTGGCGGTCTTCACCGCGAAGCCGAGGCCGGCCTCCAGCACATTGTCCTCGTCGGTGATGTCGTGGCCGAAATGCCGGAAAGCCTTTTCGATGCGGCAGGAATCCAGCGTGTGCAGGCCGCAGAGTTTCAGGCCGACATCGGCACCGGCCTCGTCGATCGCTTCGAAAACGTGTGCTGCCTGGTCGGTCGAGACATAGAGTTCCCAGCCGAGCTCGCCGACATAGGTGACGCGGTGGGCGCGGGCCAGGCCCATGCCGATCTCGATCTCCTGGAATGTGCCGAACGGATTTTTCTCATTGGAGAAATCGTTCGGGCTGACCTTCTGGATCAGCTTTCGCGCATCCGGACCCATGAGACAGAGCACGCTTTCGGCCGCCGTTACGTCGGTGACGACAACGAACTGCCCGCCGACATGGCGGCGCAGCCAGGCGAGGTCACGCTGCAGCGTGGCGCCTGGGACGACGAGGAAGAACGCCGTCTCCGACAGGCGCGAGACCGTCAGGTCGCTCTCGATGCCGCCGCGTTGGTTGAGCATCTGGGTGTAGACGATCTTGCCCGGCGCGACGTCCATGTCGTTGGCGCAGAGCTTCTGGAGGAAGGCACAGGCGTCGCGGCCTTCGACACGGATCTTGCCGAACGAGGTCATGTCGAACAGGCCGACCTTGTTTCGGACCGCGAGGTGTTCCTCGCGCTGGTTGTCGAACCAGTTCTGCCGCTTCCAGGAATAGCGGTATTCGCGCTCCTGGCCCTCGCGTGCGAACCAGTTGGCGCGCTCCCAGCCGGCGACTTCGCCGAACACCGCGCCGCGCGCCTTCAGATGCTCATGCAGGGGCGAGCGGCGGACATTCCTCGAGGTCGCCATCTGCCGATAGGGGAAATGGTCGGCATAGAGCAGGCCGAGCGTCTCGGAGACGCGCTCCTTGAGATAGCGTCGGTTCTTCTGGAATGGCTGGGCGCGGCGGATGTCGACCTCCCACAGGTCGAAGGGCGCTTCGCCGTCATTGATCCACTGCGCCAGCGCCATGCCGGCGCCGCCGGAGGAGACGATGCCGATCGAATTGTAGCCGGTCGCCATCCAGTAGCCGGACAGCTCCGGCGCCTCACCGAGATAGTAGCGGTCATCGGGCGTAAAACTCTCCGGACCGTTGAAGAAGGTGTGGATGCCGGCGGTCGCCAGCATCGGCATGCGGTTGACGCCCATTTCGAGGATCGGCTCGAAATGCTCCATGTCCTCAGGCAGTTGGTCGAAGCAGAAATCCTCGCTTATGCCGTCCATGCCCCACGGCTTGGCCACCGGCTCGAAGGCGCCCAGCATCATCTTGCCGGCGTCTTCCTTGTAGTAGGCGCACTCGTCCGGCACCCGCAGCACCGGCAGACGGGTGAGGCCGGGGATCGGCTCGGTGACGAGATAAAAATGCTCGCAGGCGTGTAGCGGGATGGTGACGCCGTTCTGCGCTCCCAGTTCGCGCGCCCACATGCCGGCGCAATTGACGACGATGTCGGCCTCGATCGTGCCTTGCTCTTCGCCTTGCGCCCAGGACACGCCGGTGACGCGGCCGGCCCTGGTATGGACCTTGGTGACCTTTACGTTCTCGACGATGGTGGCGCCGCGCTGGCGCGCGCCCTTGGCCAGCGCCATGGCGATGTTTGCGGGGTCGCACTGGCCGTCGAGCGGCAGATGCACGGCGCCGACGACGTCCGAGACATTCAGATGCGGATACATCTGCTTGACTTCATTGGGAGAAATCTCGCGGACATCGACATCGAAGGCACGCGCCAGCGATGCTTGCCTGTAGATCTCGTGCTTGCGCTCCTCGGTCAGCGCCACGGTGATCGAACCGACCTGGCGCATGCCGGTGCCGACCTCGGTCTCGGCTTCCAGCTTGACGTAGAGGTCGGCGGAATATTTCGCCAGCCGGGTCATGTTCTGCGAGCCGCGCAACTGGCCGATCAGGCCGGCGGCATGCCATGTCGTGCCTGACGTCAGCTGCTTGCGCTCCAGAAGCACGATGTCGGTCCAGCCGAGTTTGGCCAGGTGATAGGCGACGGAGCAGCCGGAAACGCCGCCACCGATGATGACCGCTCTTGCTTTGGCGGGAATGGCTTTGGCGGTCATGCGGCCTCGCGGCGGTAGCTGGAAGCGAAACGGCGCAGCCGGAGCGCTGCTTCTTGCAGCATAGGTTCGGGCTGGCAGAGGCTGATGCGGATATGGCCTTCTGGCACGGGGGTGAAGTGGCGCCCTGCGTCACATTCACCTGTCGCCTGCAACGACGATAGTGCGCCTTGATGGGCATTTTCTAAGCCGACCACCCGCTGCCTATTCATGGAGCGACATCCACAAGTTGATGCCCCCTCCGCAGAACGATGCGCAGGGTTTGTCACATCGAAATTGGGCCGCTCTACCACCGAGTTCCCACCTACCTCCGATGCAGAGTTGCCTGGGCATGCTTGTCCTCCGTTAGCGCGACGTTCATTGTTGGTCAGATTAGGCGTCTCTGACCCAACCCATGCGATAAACTCGACCCGTTTGACTGCCCTCTGCGCTCTTGACGTAGCCGAGCGCCACCTCGCTCGCCGGCACCGCCGCGGTGCCAGGAAAGAAGTCGCCGTAGAGCTGAACCGACTCCTGTACGAGAGTCGGACTGACCAGATTGATCCGCAGCCCCCGCCCAAGCTCGATTGCCGCGCTGCGTACAAAACCGTCTAACGCGCCATTGACCAGGGCGGACGAGCTTCCCTGCCGGATGGGATCTTCGTTGGTTAGACCCGAGGTCAAGGTAAATGATCCGTGGTCGCGGATACGCTTGAGACCCTTCGCTACGAGATTGACCTGCCCCATCAACTTACTGCGCAGCCCGATTTCGAACTGTTCATTCGTGAATTGGTTCAGCGGGGCGTAGTGCACGGCCCCTGCTGTGCAGATCAACGCGTCAAATGCACCGATCTTGTCGAATAATTGGTCGATAGAGTTCGGCTCGGCGATGTCGACGTTGAATAAGCCGCTAGTTCGCCCGACTCCTATAATGTTGTGCCGCTTGCCAAGTTCGGCCGCTACGGCCGACCCGACAATCCCAGTCGAACCAACCAGGACAATTCGCATAGGGACTCCCCTGGATATCCTGACGGCTAGGAGGCGACCTCAAACAGCGGGGCAAGTGCGGCGCGAAGCGCCATGTCCTGGTCCGCCGAGAGTTTTGCCAATGGCTTGCGGACATTCCCGGTTCCGAGGCCGCGCAGTTGCGCGGCTCTCAGAACAGAAGGCGTATATGGTGCCCGCCAGATAAAAAGCAACGAGGGCAGCATCCGCTGCCAAAGTGCCAGAGCCCTCTCCAAATCCTTCGCTGCCACAAGGTTGTACAATTCGACAGCCTCAAGAGGCATGTAGTTTGCTGCGCCCCAGATAACACCGCGCGCGCCTGCCATCAGCGCATAGAGGGTTGTTGTATCGCAACCATTTAGCACCTTGCCTCCCGTCTGCAGATACTCCTGATGCACGGTGAAGTCGCCGGCACTATCTTTGATGTAATTGAAATGCTTGAGACCGCTCAGTCGATCAAAAAGGCGTGGCGAAACCGCGATCCCGGTAGCCTGCGGGATGTTGTAGCCCACAATATCCACGCCAACCGCCGCGTCGATTTCCCTGTAGAAATTGAAAATTCCATCCTCGTCTGACGGACCTTCGAGATACGGCGGCAAAATCATCAGCGCGTCCGCGCCGACCGATTCAGCTTGCTGTGACCGCCGTATGACTTCGTCCATATTCAGGGCCGAGGTCTGGCAGACAACGTTGCAGCGTCCTGCGATGCGCTTCGCCCCGAGCTCGTAGAGCCGATTGCATTCGGACTCGGTCAGGTAAGGGTGCTGGCCTGTACCTGCCCCAAGAACCAAGCCGTGAACTCCCGCCGATACGTATTTTTCGATCAACTCTTCGAAGAGGCCGTAATCGATCGCACCGGTAGGTTCGAACGGTGTCTGCATTGCAAGATTGATGCCCTTCAGGTCCGCCATTGCCGTTCCTCTTATTGCTAGACTTCCGCGCCTGCCTGCCTGAAACGAAGAGCGGTCACGAACCGGACGCCCATTGATGTGACAAGTCTCGGATAAGTCCTGCTCGGAGCGGCCCGCGTCTTCAGGATATCGATCACAGCCGAAGATTGCCCCGTGGCCAGTTCGGCGACAGCCTTGCCAAAGGCAGCCCCTCGAGCGACGCCGGTTCCATTACAGAAGGCGGCACCATAGACGTCGTGCGCCAACTCGCCGAAGACCATGCCGCCATTTTGCGCGAGCGTAAGCAGACCACCCCAGCTGGCCTCAAAGCCGATTGACGAAAGCCCGGGCCATCGGCGGTCAAATGCTACCTGCTGCTGGGTCCGCGCCCTAAGGACATCTTGTTTGGTTGTTTTGAAATTAGTCGCATACGAGTAAACGTTTCTAAGGAAAAGACGGTTGTCTATAGTACGTCGCACCGTCGTCCCAAAGCTATCGGCCGGAATAAGCCCATATGTTCGCTTGTTGCCCACGTTGGAAAGCTCGCTCTCAGTGAGCTGTCTGGTCATGCTCGCGAACGTGTAGAGTGGTATGGCTCGGTTTTCGAAGAAGCCAAATCTCGTCAGATAACCCGATGCGCAGATGATGACCTTCGAAGCCCTGATTGTTCCAGCAGGCGTCTCGCAGATGTGCTTCGGCGCACCGAACTGGACCGCCACAATGGCGGTGTTTTCATGGATGGTAACGTTCTCGGGGAGGCTGTTTACGGCGTTCTTGAGATACTTCGCAGGCTGGACCAGAATCGTGCCAGGGTGATGCAAAGCTTTGACGTAGTGCTTACTGCCGGTGATCGACTGAATTTCAGGGGCTTCAACCCAGCTGTACTTCTGTCCAAGCTTATCGAGCGCCTCCGAAAAGCGGTGTAGATCGGCAACGCCGTGAGACGTGGCCGCGCTGTGGTATTTCCCCTGCGGGTCCCAATCACAGTCTACCCCATGCTCCTCGACGGCGGTTCGAATGTAGGCGATGCCCTCAAGGTTGACGTACAGCTCTTCCTTGTTTCCCCTAATGTCTTCAACGAAGTCGCGTTTTCGGGGATTGTGCGCGAGATCGATGACGAAGCCCATGCACCGCCCCGATGCATTGTCCCCGATACGTCCGGCGTCGACGAGGATTACCGAAGACTGGGGGTTGAGTTCGGCAAATCGGCGGGCCGCGTGAAGCCCCATCCAGCCGCCGCCAATGACCAGGCAATCGCATGTGACATCGCCTTGCTGCGGCACTAAGGGTAGCTCCGGTCCCGACGTGCGGTACCACCCTGAGACTGTTGGCTCCGGATGCGGTGCTTGGACGACAATACGCTCTCTTGTCTTTGTTTGATTCAAAGAGTTCACTGCCAACTCGCTCGGTGAAGGCGGCCGGTGGGTAGTGCACCGCTCGCTCTGGCTTGTTCCTGTTTCGAATAAACGATGTGTCGTTCGTCTCGTAGACGGAAAATATGCGGTCTGATATAGACCTGCTTCATGTCCAAGCTTCGCAATCTTGTCCCATCGACGCATTCGCTTTTCGTCTTCGAAGCGGCGGCCCGAACGCTGAGTTTCAAGAACGCGGCCAGCGAACTCAACGTGACGCAGCCAAGTATCTCGCATTCGATCAAAATGTTCGAAAAGCATTGCGGGACGGCACTCTTTGTCCGAGACAATCGGGGAGTGCAGCTGACCGAGCCCGGCAGGCAGCTCTACGATGAGGTGCGCAACAGCTTCCGCCGTCTGGAACAGCGGCTTGAGACCATCACTGATCGCGGAACGAAGTACATAACTTTCGCAGCTTCGACATCTCTGGCGGCACATTGGCTCGCGCCTCAACTCTATCATTTCCAGGAAGAGCATCCGGACGTCAGGATCAAGGTGGTCGCCACCGACCGCGATGTCGAGCCAGATCATGAGATCGACGTGACGGTTTGGGTGCGGCCCCGGAATTTTGAAAGGGCCAACAGCTGGTTCGTTTGCGACGAGATCATCTTTCCCGTCTGCTCACCGGCATATCTTCTGTCGCACCCCGCTCCCCAAGCCGTCGAAGATCTGATCCACCATCAACTGATTCATTCGTCCGATGCTTTTCGCAAGCGCCTGGATTGGCCCGAATGGGTCGAGTTGGCAGGCGGCGATGCCAGCGACATCAAGCCCAATATCGTGTTCAATGACTACCAGCTAACGCTTCAAGCGGCTCTGGCTGGTGAAGGAATAGCATTGGGGTGGTCCCTTACCGCCCAGCAGTTGCTCGACAACCGCCTCCTGGTCAAGCCATTGCCAACCCAAATCCAGACCGACAGGGCCTTCTTTCTGTTGGCCAGCGAGGATGCCAGCAAGAACAAGAGATGCAAGATTTTGGTTGACTGGTTTCTCGTCCAGTCTGAAGAACTCCGCCCGTGACCTGAATTGCCCCTCACCCTATCCGCCTCTGGATATAAACTGGATTTAAGACAAGCGAAAGCTTTTGCGCATTCTCAGGACAATTGCCGGCGCCTATCATCAGCGCGAGATTAAGCTAGGGTCCGCCCCTATTGGACGGCCGGGCCACTGATGTTTGACGCGGGATGCGGGTCATTCCGCTGAGGGTGACGCGATGATGGACACTGATATTCCCGCAATCCGGCGCCGCACAGGCCAGTCTTCCGGTTCCCAGATTCACCTGCGGGAATAGTGGCTGGCAGCCTGAAAATCAACTCCCAAGGCTTCGAACCGGAAGCCTGATCGGTGCCCCATCGAGATGGGGCGCCGACCTCCTTTGAATTGAGCATCAGGTGAACCAACATGGCTGACGAAGAGATCATCCTTTCCGAGCTGTCCGACGAGGAACTCGTGCAGCAGATGCACGACGACCTTTATGACGGGCTGAAGGAAGAAATTGAGGAAGGCACGGCCATCCTGCTGGAGCGCGGATGGGCGCCCTACAAGGTGCTCACCGAGGCGCTGGTCGAAGGCATGCGCATCGTCGGCGAGGATTTTCGCGACGGTATCCTGTTTGTTCCGGAAGTGCTGCTGTCGGCCAATGCGATGAAGGCCGGCATGTTCATCCTGCGCCCGCTGCTTATCGCCACCGGCGCGCCAAAGCAGGGCAAGATGGTGATCGGCACCGTCAAGGGCGACATCCACGACATTGGCAAGAACCTCGTCGGCATGATGATGGAAGGCGCCGGCTTCGACGTCATCGACCTCGGCATCAACAATGCGGTCGAGAAGTATATGGCGGCGATTGAAGAGCATAAACCTGATATTGTCGGCATGTCGGCGCTGCTGACCACCACCATGCCCTACATGAAGGTCGTCATCGACACGATGAAGGAAAAGGGCATTCGCGACGACTATGTCGTGCTGGTCGGCGGTGCGCCGCTGAACGAGGAATTCGGCAAGGCCGTCGGCGCCGATGCCTATTGCCGCGACGCGGCGGTGGCTGTCGAGACCGCCAAGGACTTCATGAAGCGCAAGCATAACACCCGTAGTTGAATGGCTGCGGTGCCAACCCTGAAGGCGCCGGTGTCGTTTGCGGCCGCTCGATGTTGATCACCATCAACCAGGATGTATGACCTTATGAATGCGCCATTTTCAACAGGAGATCATTCGCGGATCGTGGGATGGAACCCCAGCCGGCAGGTGATCGACACGCAGGACGTATACCGACTGGTTATCCTGGCACTTCCCGGATTTTCGCTACTCAGCCTTTCGTCATTTGTAGATCCCCTTCGCATCGCGAATTCTGTGTCCGGTCGATCATTCTTCGAGTGGACGATTGCAAGCCTGGATGGCCAGCCGGTTGAATGCGCCAGCGGGTTCGTCCTGTCGGTCGGCAGCGACTTCGCTAGCACCGGCGAATGCGTTCCGGCTGGCAAAGGTACGAACATGGTCATTGTCTGTGCAGGCGAACGGGTCGAAAGGCAGACGTCTGCTGCTCTCAGCAAGATTCTTCGGCTTTGCAAGCGGCATGGTGTTCCAATCACAGCGTTGGGTACGGCGACATGGCTGTTGGCGGACAGCGGGTTGCTGGACGGCACCGCGTGCACAATCCATTGGGACAAGAGAGCCGCTTTCTCTGAAAAATTTGGCCGGCTTCAGGTCACTGACCGGCTATTCGTTCGTGATAGTCACCTCCTCACTTGCGCAGGAGAATTTGCGTCGTTCGACCTCGTTATGGAGCTGATCAGCGAACGCCTCGGCAGAGACATTGCGTTGACCGTCTGCCGACATACGACTGCCGGGTATTGGCGCCCTGCCTCTGATAGACAATGGACCATGAATGGCGGCGAAGCCGGCATCTGCAAGCCGGTCGCCGAAGTGATTCGCATTATGGAGGAGCATATTGAGGACCCGCTGCCCTTACGCGACATCGCAAGATGTGTCGGCCGCTCACAGCGTCAGATTGAACGGCTCTTCCAGCGATCGGTTTCGTTGTCTCCCATGCGCTTTTACCTGCATTTGAGACTTAGCCGCGCGAAGCGTCTCATTGCACAAACAGAGTTGCCGATTATTGAGATCGCGGTCGCCTGTGGTTTCGTGTCGGCCTCACATTTTTCGAAGTGCTTCCGCGAAGCCTTCGGCGCCAACCCCAGTACCTGTCGCGGCTGACCCATACTCGGTGACGCCCCCTTACGAGCCCCGCAAAACCCACGTGCCATCAATTGGCAAGCACCTCGGCAGCCTGGCTTTCGCGCTCAACGCGATCGGGCCGATGCTCCGATGGGAGCCGAGGCGTCGAAGAGCACCGTGCCTGACGTCGACCGAAGAAGCCATCGTCGTCTGCCGCTGGATGACGTCCTGGGCTGTCCGAGAGGACACCATCCAAAGCCCAGCTTAGCGCCTCATCACTGACTCCAGCGCCAGGGCAATCCTGACCTGCCCCAAAACGGCGATAGTCCCAGCGGACGCCTCCTTCGGCCGCAAATCTTCGACCGCATCTGCATTGCCAATGGCAATCGAGCACCGGGCTGATCAACCCGTACCAGCTCATTCCGGACCCACCACATAGCAGGCCACTGGAATTGATAGAGCTGACAACGTAGGAGGCGCGCGGGATTTTCATGAGTTCGCGGGCAGTGCTGTACGCTGGGTCGCAAGTTCACAACCCGACACTTTGTCGGCTTTGTTGTTTGCGGACAGGCTTCGTTGGAGCAATGTTGTGTTGTTGTGCCTCAGCCTGATAGCAGAATTCATCAAAATTGCTTTTCTTCGGGCTTTTGGCCAATTGGCACGAGCTTTGATTCTCACATTTGAGAGTTGGCATCAGGAGCCGAATAGCCGCTTCCGATTATGCCTATCAGAGGAGTTGCCATGAATACCGTCGATCAGCAGACGACACTGGAACAAGTCGCACGACAGCGCATCAGGGACGCCCTCGTACTCGAGGGCGACGCCGATCGCCTAACCCAATTCTATCGGGGATGGGCTGGGGCCTACGATGTGGATGTTGGCTCCGAGGGGTACTACGGCCCGATGATCGTGGCGGAACTAGCGGGCACCGTGCAGGCAGCCTATTTGAGCAGCGAGCGAACTGCCATCACAATCCTGGATGCTGGCTGCGGAACAGGCCTTGTCGGCGTGCAACTGGAACGCCTCGGCTTCGGGCTGATCGATGGGTTCGATCTTTCCAAAGAGATGGCCGAAAAGGCGCGGCAAACCCGAGTCTACCGTCATGTCCAAGACTGTGTCGACCTTAACGGAGTACTCTCTGAGTACGCCGACGCGGGCTATGATATCACGGTTTGCTGCGGTGTCTTTACACTTGGGCACGTTAGACCAGACGGGCTGCGCGAGCTGGCTCGCGTCACGCGCCCGAAAGGATTCATCATCACAAGCATCCGCAAGAGCTACGCCGAGGCCGCATTCTTCGAGGACGAAGCGCGGCGTCTGCAGGATGAGGGCGTTCTTTTACTGGCGCAGTGTCTAAGCAACGGCAGATACGTGGCCGAGGAGCGTGCGGACTATTGGGTCTTTCAAGTGCCCGAGAAGGTCAGCGCGGCAGAGCGACAGGGGTTGTGATCATGCTCTGCCTCGGGAGCGAAACCCTGTTGTGGATGACCTAAAGACGAGTAGGGGTATTTCCAGCACGGTGGCGCGTTTCAGTACTACTTCGCGTCACGATAAATCCAAATGGCCGGCAGCTATGCGTCGGCTTCAATCGGCAAAACAAAGGTGTACTAATGTCCAAAGGTTTAGTAGCCAGACTAGACGATAAGCTGCGCGCAAAACGCGAAAGCTTTGACAAAATACCGGTGGTCGACATCGGACCGCTCCTCAACGGTACGAACAAACAGGTGGTGGCCAGGGAGATACGGTGGGCGCTTTCCAATACTGGATTCATGTATGTGAAGAACCACGGAGTCCCGCAGGATTTCATACAATCGGTGTTTGATGTGAGCCGCAGGTTTTTTAATTTGCCATTGTCGCAGAAGTCGTCACTGCATATTGGCAATTCCGATTCGGCCTTTCGCGGTTACATTGAGCTGTTCGGCGAGAACACCGATCCGGGCAAGACCAAAGACCTCAAGGAGTGCTTCGACTTCGGACCTGAACGTTCGACCTTAGAAGGTCCCTTTTTTGGTCCTAACCAGTGGCCCTCAGGTTGGCCCGAGTTTCGGGAGCTGACATACAGATACCATCAAGAGATGGTGGGCCTATCGAAAAAACTTTTGCAGGGAATTGCGCTCAGTCTGGACCTGGCGGAAAGCTATTTCGAGGACCTCATGCGGAACCCGATCAGCATTCAGCGGCTGCTTCACTACCCGCCGCAGAGTGGTTATATCAGCGAAGACATGATCGGAATCGGCGCCCACACCGACTACGGCAATTTGACCATCCTTGCACAGGACGACGTCGGCGGTCTTCAGGTCATGAACCGAGACGGCGATTGGGTACAAGGCACGCCGATCCACGGTACTTTCATAATCAACGTCGGGGACCTGCTTCAGCGGCTCACCAACGGTGTCTATCTGGCCAACCTACATCGCGTAGTGAATAGCTCAGGGCGTGAGCGATACTCAATCCCCTTCTTTATCGATGCTGATTTCGATGCGATCATTGAGCCATTGGCCTCATGTGTCACTGACAGCAACCCTCTGCGCTACCGGCCGGTGACTTGCGGCGAACACAAACTCGGGCGTTTCGCAGCAAGTTATGCTCATTTGGCCAAAGCATGAGAGAGCGGGCCGCCGCCTACTCGCGTGACAATACACTGCGGGGTCGAAGCGGCCCAGTCGAACTCAGAAAACGCCATAGGTGGGACAGTATTGTCACGCATTAGTCCCTTGACCGCGCCTTTGAAACTCAATGTGCGCGGCATCTGGCGGCAACAGGGGTTTTGCAGCCACTTCCTGCGGTATGCTAACGCTTTCGAGACCTGGACCCCCGGCTGGCGTGTCACGCGCACCATCCGCAGCAGGATAAACTGCTCGCTTGCAGACGCGTTGTCACCACTTCGCCTGCTGGTCTGTCGGATTCGCTACACACGCGTGATAGGCAATCTCTTCGTTAGCCTCAGTCAAATAGCCGAGAGAAATCAAAATCCTCGGCTGCCGGGCGGGTGAATCGGCACGATTTTTGAGTGTTTCCTGGGAGAGACAGTAGGCGCCGCTGACTGGGACCTAAGGCGCAAAACATGGACAAGCCCCCAACTTCGTAAATTACTTGGAACCATCGGGATTTTAGGAGGACGTTCCGAAAACAGCGAAATTCCAAGCGACCTCTGGCGAAAAGTACTCATCCCTCAATCGAGCAGGCGAAAGAAACAGTATGTCTGATACTCACATAAACCAAGATCTGTCTATTTTGACGGATGACGTCGCGTGCGCAAAGCAGCTCAATGCCCGCAACGTAAAAATCCTCAGCACGGGAGGAGAAAGGGGGCGCGGGGTATTCGCTGCTCGCGACTTCCTGCCGGGGGAAATTGTCGTCATCGGGCTAATTGACCGTATGGAAACGGTTCGAACGACAAACTCCTTTCAACTGGACTGGAATGTCCATGCTCTCTTTCATAAGCCGGCTGTCATTGTGAATCATTGTTGTGATCCAAACTTAGCGATTGTGCCCAATCGCTTCGGGGCCTACGACTTCGTCGCCATTCAGCATATCTCTTCTGGCGCCGAAGTGACGTGGAACTACGCTACATCGGAATTCGAGTGCATTGGGGTATCGGTATGTCTTTGTTCGTCTAGAAATTGCCGAGGCTCAGCCGGAGGCTTCTCCACATTGCCTCGCGATCATCCTCTGCTCGTATCGGGTTTTTACGCACCGTACCTCAAGAAAACCCAAGGCACCTTCCAAGAGAGAGATAGGGTTGCTTAGCCCCAGGGAACGCAACATGCGTCGGATGACCTGCTCGTTGGCAGTGCCGCCCTGACAGTGTTGCGCGCCGCGGTGAGCGTGCGCGGCCTCTGGCCAGTAGCGGACTTCAGATGAACTGCCTTGAACCAACGTGTGCGCACAATCTGTGCAATCCCCTGCGCGTCACCTGTCAATGCCACTCGTCCCCAAAAGTGCCGAAGTAAAATTCCCCAGTTTCGCCGCTCAGGCTGTCCCGGTGGGGGTGTCCATTTTTCGGTGGCCGGCCGCGCGGTCGCGATGGTGAATTTAATGTCGGCAATGTGATGGAGGCTTTTGATCGCAAGTGTTCTGGCATGAGCTCGGCGTGCTGGCGGAGCCGATAACTCGATCCTTCGATCTGGACGACGACCGCATGGTGAAGCAGGCGATCGAGAAGTGCGGTTGCGACGAGGGTCGCCGAAGACCTCGCCCCATTCGGCGAAGCCGCGATTTGAGGTAACAATCATTGCGCCCTTCTCGTAGCGGGCGTTTGCGAGTTGGAAGAACAGATTGCCGCCACCGTGGACGACGGGCAGGTAACCGAAGCGTCGACGCTCGTGCGTGAGGTCGCGCAGCCGACCACGCAGCTGTGTCTCTGGCGGTCGGCCAGACTGGTATCAATCATCTTGCGATCGGCGCCGACGAAGGACAGGCCCGACGCTCCGATAGGCCCATGACGGCCTGCAGATGCGCTACGGATTCGCGCTTGGCGGCGGGTCCTAACTTTTTTCGACAGAAGCTCGCGCACTGCCGAGGCTTCGAGCGTCGGCGAGCAGCTTCTTTAGCTTGGCGTTCTCGTCTTCCAAGGCCTCAGGCGCTTGGCGTCGGAGACGTCCATCCCGCCATACTTGGCCTTCCAGCTATACAGCGTCGCCTCGGAGATCCCGTGCTTGCGGGCAAGATCGCCAGCCTTCGCACCCTCTTCATGCTCGCGCATAACCGCGATGATCTGCTCTTCCGTAAATCGCTTTGTCTTCATCAGTCCGTAATCAAGGACCCTGACTCTAGTCTCAGATGGAGGAAATTCTCAGTGGCAGGTCTGTATTCAGGTGCTGCTGCCCCATCGCAGTCTGGCGCGAGGACTCTAAACGCCCAGACCGACAGCAACTGACAAAATGGCGGATTCGAAACAAACACCTGACAAAAATGTCCGCATCATTACACATGGATGTTTTCAAAGGTAAATTAATGCCGTCAGCGGGCGTTCAGCGCGCTGGCACGGCCTTTGCTGGTTGAAATGCGGCAAAACTGATTGACGGCTGACTGCATCGAAGCCCGCCTGACGATAGAGGCCTCCTTTCAGTCGACTCGGTGCACCGTCTCTCAGGGAACAGCTTGCCATAAAGCCGCGCAGCTTTGGGATGGCGTTGGAGAGCAATATGGTTTTGCAGATGGGGTCGCCGGCTCCTTCGATCAATGTGGAGACTTGGGTGCGCGGCGAGCCCATCGCACATTTCCAGCCCGGCAAAGTATACGTCGTCGAATTTTGGGCAACTGGGAGTGAACCATGTGCGGCGGCGATGCACCATCTGATGCAGATGCAGGAAAGGTTCAAGCACAGTGGGCTCGAGGTCATCGTGGTCGCGGCTCATGAAGGCGCGCTATCGACGGTTGAGGCGCGGGTCAAGCTGGACGCGTGGTTGACCGAAAAGTGCTCGAACCTGAATTTTCCGATCGCGTTCGACCATACGGGCCAAATGAAAAAGCGTTGGATGGAAGCAAGCTTTTCTGGCGAATTTCCGATCTTGTTTGTAATCGATGCAGACGGTCGTATCGCCTATATCGGTCACGCTACTCGACTTAACGAGGTCTTGGCGAGAGTGCTCAACGGCCGCTGGCGCACCAGCGACGCATCGAAAGTCGACTCGAAGCGGATCGCCGAGCGCGAACAAGCGTTGACCAAGTCAATTAATAGGAGATTTTGGGCCGCAGTGAGAAAAGAGGACTGGGAGACGGCACTCTCAGCAGTCGAAGAGGGCAGCGCCTTGATGCCCGACGACATCAACTTCCGCTTGGCTCAGGCGCATGTATTGCTTCACAGAATGCAAGACATGCCGGCCGGGTTGCCTGTCATACGCCAATTGGCTCGCGACGCGATCGAAAGGAACTCCGAGCATTGGCTGCTGGCAACATTAGACCAACTTTTCGGTCCGGCGCACGACCACTCGCACTTTCCGTCTCATGAGCGCTTCGCGCTCGGCAAAGAGTTGGCCGAGCATATCCTGGCACGCAATCCACTCCAAGGCGACGGCCACAAGTTCCGGACTTATCCGGCGGTGGCTCGATACTATCACGAGAGCGGCAACCAAGATCGTGCGATTGAGCTAATCGAGTTCGCACTGAAATCGCTGGACAGTGCGGACCCTATGCTGGACGAGCTGAAACAACACCTTCTACCGAACTTGCTGCAGGCCTTAGCCAACTACAAGGGTGAGGAGGTTTATTACGGCGCCCTCTGTGCGGCTCCGCAAAGCAATGTCCTGAAGGCACGATCGCAGGGCGGGCCGAGGAGAAAGCATAAAAGGGTTTGATAGCAAGAAGGGCTTACGGGCCAATTCGTTCAGGCATATGGGTCCATCGCAGCTGAATTGGCATCAATATACAGGGTGTTACTAAACATGTTCTGAGGATGCCTTTGAAACCCATGAAATCATGGTGGTATGGGACAAAGCCCGGGCACCTAACGAAGAAAGAAGCGTCAGCGCAGATGCTCGCATTTCAGTTCAAATCGACTAAGAGCAACGAATCGCGGCGCCGGACCGGGCTCGTGCGTCGCGCACGGCCATCAGGTTGGGCCTTCGGAGTCAGAGACGCCTATTCATCTTGCGGCCGCTTAATGGTCGCATCGCCGACGGGGTGGAGTAGGCCTTGACCACGCGGGAGAAGGTGTCCGGATTAAACCGGCCTGCGCGTGCGTCTCGCGTCGGCATGCTTGTAACGGTGAATGGCGAAAGGGCAGCCGAATGAAGCGTTTTATGGGGAAGGTCGCCTTAGTGACCGGGGCTAGCCGCGGCATTGGGGCGGCAATCGCCGACAGACTTGCCAGCGACGGGGCCAGAGTATTTGCGGTTCAGCTCGAGGCGACCGGTCATAGAGAAGGGATAGTCGCGGACCTTTGCGACCCCGGCGTTCCGAACATGGTAATTGACCATGTCGTTCGACAGGCTGGCCGCCTCGATATCCTGGTCAACAACGCTGGGTGCATGGTTGAAGCAAGGGTAGATGATACCGGGCTTGACGAGTGGCGACGCACAATGGCGCTGAATCTTGATGCTCCTTTCCTGCTGATCCGTCGCGCCATGCCTCATCTTCGCAGAAGCCGTGGCTCAATCGTCAATGTTGGCTCGATAGAGGGATTGGCCTCTAACCCAGGGCACGCGGCATATTGTGCCTCGAAGGCTGGGCTGCATGGCCTTACACGCGCCGTAGCGGTGGACGGCGGGCAAGACGGGGTGCGCTGCAATGGCGTAGCGCCTGGTTGGATCGATACGGATCTCAATGTCGATTTCGTCGCCGCTTTGCCCGAGAAGGCACTGGAACGGCTTGGTACCATTCATCCGTTGGGCCGAACAGGCCGCGTTGAGGAAGTTGCCGCCATGGTCGCATGGATTGCCTCCGACGAAGCTGCATTCGTCACCGGCCAGATTTTTGTCGTAGACGGTGGCCGAACTGCCAAGTTAAGTCTTCCGTGACGGTTAGTCGTATTTCGAACTGGGGCGGGCCGCTGGAACGCCATCCTCCCGCTGGCACCTGCCTTGTCGCTATCAGCCGCGACGTCGAGAACCGGGTCCGTCTGATGGTAAAGGAATATGGCGCCCAGTTCCGCCGCTCGGCAACGTCAGAGAATGATTGCCTACGGACATCTGCTGGGGCCAATCTCCGAGGCGGCGGTGCATTTAGGGTGAAATTTGCCGTGAACAGGAGAAGGCTCGATGGCAAATCTGGTCCTTCTACGTGGAGACGAGCGCCCCCGCCGCGGCGTGTTCGAGCGAGAGAGCATGCAATGTTCGCATGCCTTGGCGATGTGTTGTTTAGCGGCGCTGAGCTTGCTGCCATGCCTTCACCGCTAGGGCTGAACCAGGCGCGGATGTCCATGTGGGACCCAGCTCTCCTGGACCAGGAGGCATCTCATGCCGGTCTTGGCGGCGACCGCAGCGACCATGCGCGTATGGTTGGACTGCACGCCACCGGTTGTGACGAGCGTATCGGGCATCTGGCGCGATCGCGTCGGGCGGCGTCGTCATGAGCCAGGCGGTGCTGATCGCTGTCGGCATCGATTGGGACGGCCGGCGCCAGATCTTGGCCGTCGAGATGGCTAATCGCGAAAGCCGCTCGGCCTGGAGGGATTTCCTCGTCGCGCTGAAGGCGCGCGGGCTCAGGGGCGTCGAACTGGTCGTGTCCGACGATCATGCCAGCCTGGTGGCGGCGATCGGCGGGGTGATCCCCGAAGCCCGCCTGGCAGCGCTGCTACGTGCCTCAGGAACGCGCTCGATCACCTGCCGAGAAATCGTGGCGATGATTGCCTGCAGGAGTTGCGCTGGCTCTACGACCGCGCGATCTCGCCGAGGCCAAGGCCGATCTCGCCGCATGGCTTGCCAAATGGTCGGGCCGCTATCCGCGACTGACGAGCTGGGGAGAGGAGACCATCGAATGCACGCTGACCTTCTTTTGCCTGCCGCGCCAGCACCACAAGCACCTGAAGTCCACCAACATGCTGGAACGCCTCAACGAGGAAATCCGCCGGCGCACCTATGTCGTGCGCATCTTCCCGAACGCCGAAAGCTGCCTGCGCCTGGTCAGGGCGCTGGCCGTCGAAACCAACGAAAACTGGATGGAGGCCAACCGCTACATCAACATGGATGACCTGCGCGAGCACAAGAAGCTTGCTTTGCGCCAAGCCGCATGACCAGCTCAGAAAGAGCACGCGGCCGAAGTAGCCGGCCTGAAGCAGCAGCGAACAGGCCAGCGTCGTGACGACTGCCACACGGAGAATCCAAAGCGAAGTAAACCATCGACGCATTGCTGCACAGGACCAGCCCCACGAGCCGACAAAAAGATGAAGTGCAACGCCGTTCTCCTGGTTTTCGCCAGATCATGTTGCGAGCTGGTCGGCCGCAACATGCGTCTGGCAGTTCTTGGGGCAGACGCGGCCGCAGGCTCCGCAGCCTATGCAGCGGCCGGCATCTTCGACAACCATGATCATGCGATTGAGCTTGCCGTCGAAATCGTCGTCCTCGTCATCGCAGGGGCCGAGGATTTCACCCGCATCATCAACGCCGTGAAGATGCATCACATCGCGCGAGCAGACCTTGAAACAACGGCAGCAGCCGATGCAGGTCTTGCTATCGATGGAGGTCAGGTACGACGGCATCCAAATGGAGCCGTCACGGGTGGTGAATGTGCGCATCATCCTAAATTCTTCATTGAAGCGAGTTCTCTCTTGGCAACATCCAACTCGGCATAAACGGCTTGGGTTTTCTCGGCGACTTCCTGTATGTCGGCCCACTTGCCCGGCAGACCCTCGACAAGGTCCTGCAATGCCATCTTGGCAATAGCTGCACGCAACTGGAGCTTTCGGACTTTCTTCCTCATCTTATCTAGGTCTGACATAGATCCTTCCTGGAACAATGGTTTTGTTGATGCGCTCCATCTCGGGCTAGGCTTCAATGGCTGCAGTCGCATCGTCGACCAGTTTCGTACCGGCCTCAGCAAGTTTGCGGAAAGTCTCGAAGCCGAACCGGTGGACGTCTCGACAGAACGCCCAACCGCTGGAAGCCCGCAGGGGCTTCATTCCAATTATTGGCGACGTCGACACGCCGGAGCGCTCCTCGATCGCAAGCGCTACGGCGGTGTAAAACATGTCGAGCCTCCACAGCGCGTCAGGATCGAGGATCGCCGCCAAAGGGTACCGCACGTTGCTGTTGCTTGGTGATGATGAACTCGGCCAGCAGCTCGGCATCCGAATGGCCTTCCCATAAGCCGAAGGAATCCTGAGTACGAATGAGCCGCAGGAGGCATTTGACGAACGGGGAAGCAAGGGCTTCTTCGTCATTGTTGACAGCAGGGCCAACCGGAGGAATTTCGTTGTTCGTCATTTCAGTCTTCGTCTTCGAGGTACGATTTCCTTTTCCTGCGATGCCCACTCCGGGTCCGCTTGCGTGGCCGACGAATGGCTTGGGCGGGCCAACCCCAAGAGTGCCCCGTGGCCGACCTCGACATGTCCACGAGTGCGAGACCTGCGGCGCGAATTCGCGGCGCACATCGTCTGCGCCGCGATCCGACCGGTGGTCAACGCAATTGAAATCCAACCTGCCGCAAGCCGCCGCCCTGCTGCATCGACATACTTGCTGCGAAGAGAGCTTCGATGGGCGGATTGGCCAGTGTTCAATTCCAATTGTCAGTCCCTTCGCGATTCTTGCTCAGGAAGTGACTGCGTTTTGAGTTTCGGGTGCCTTCTTTTGCGGAGCCACACAAAGATCCGCGTGACAGGCAGGCTCACCCGTGTAGTTGGCCAGTGCTTCGAGCAATGGGGTAAGATAGTACTGTTTGGTGTGGTCCGGAATTGGCCCCAGCCGGTCCACCGATTTCAGTGCCACCTCGATCAACTCGATTGCGCGATCTTTGTTGCCGCTCTCGTAATAATACTGAGCTACCGGGAGGTACCGGCGGTATTTAAACGGGCCATCGCCGTTCGGGGGATTGAGTGCCAGTATCTGTTCCGAGAGCTCGTTGCCCATCGCAAAGCGCTCCGCGCGCGGAAGATGGGAATTGTCCATCGTGGGATCGAAGAGTTGGTTGAGGGCCAAGGCCATCCACGACACCGCGTCGGACGTTTTGTCGATCGCGTCCTCGACCAATTCTCGCATGACCGGCATGCCGGTCTTGATGTCGCGCAGCTTGTGAAGCAGAAGATCCGCATGAATCTGCCGAAAATCAAAAGAGTCTGGCATCAAGGCGAGGCCTTCTTCGATGGCCAAGAGCGCCGCCGTCCAATTCTCGGCCTGCATCGCCGGCTCAAGTTTGGCGTATATCGGCCCGGTAAGCGACATTTCGCGCGCTGCAAGTTGGTTATGCGCGATGCGCTTTGCATCGGCGGCTTTCGCTTCATAGCTGCTGCGCCAGCTGCCGTTAAGGACTTTCGGCAAAACGTCATCGAGTTCCGCCGGGTGGCCGATAAAAGCGATGTGGCCGTCGCGGTCGACCACGAACGAGGTGGGAATCCCAATCGAAGAGCTGGGATCCATCCAGAGCTTGTTCATTTCGCCAATGTAATCGAACCCGATACGATAATTCAGATTCGGGAACTTCTCGGTCAGCCAGGCATCCACGTTGGTCCGCGCCTCGTCTGCGGTAGGACCCTGTTCGCAGGCGGCAACTCCGACCGCCTCAAATCCGCTGCCTTCATATTTCTCCTGCAGTTCGATCAAATGGGGCATGGCGTCGACACATGGTCCGCACCAAGTCGCCCAAAACTCAACGAGGTAGACCTTGCCGGGCCGAAAGTTCGTGAGGGGCTCGCCACGCAGCCAGTTCTCCACTTTGATCGCAGGAGCCGGGGACCCCATACGCAGTTCCATCTTGGTGTCCAAAGTCATTCCACACCTTTCGTCTCTTTTGTCGCGGAATATTTTCCCGTCAAAATCGGACACGGTCTCGAGGGCATCGCTCCCTCTGGCTTGCTTCAGCGAAGCTCTCACCGTGTTGCCGCACATCAAGCTGCAACGGAGGTGCCAATTCCCTCAGCTCCGGTAAGCGGCGGGAAATGCTTTGAAATTCTCCACGAGGCTAAATGCGGCCGATTGTCGTGAACCCGACATGTCTTCTGCCGCTGTCGGGTTTCGCCCTATCTCTTGAGAGCTTGGACGGCTCGCCTGTGATTAGACTGGCCTCGGTCCTCGAGCAGTGGCAGTTTGGCGCCAGTTCGAAAGCGCGAACTCGCCGGCTTGGTCCTCGTGCCGCCACCGCCGCGTGTGGATTCTTGCCCCGGAGTCAAAATTCGCCTCGCGGTTGCCAACGGCGGCATGCGCTCAATGCGCGTGGCGTTGAGCCCCGACAGCACGTAATGGTACCAATTAGTGGATGCCCGTCGCTGCCTCCACTTCTCCAGCCAAGCGCTCGAACGACGCTACCTACCCACGTTCGAGCGCGACCGCGGAATCGCAGACTGCCGAACGTCAGCCGTTGCGAAAGGTGTAGCCGTACCCGTTGATCGCCGGCGCGCCGCCTAGATGTGCGTAGAGGACCCTCGATCCCTGTGGAAAGAAGCCCCTCTGGACGAGGTCGATCATCCCTTGCATCGATTTGCCCTCGTAAACGGGGTCCGTAATCATGCCCTCGAGCCGCGCGCACAAACGGATTGCCTCTTTGGTTTCCTCCGATGGAACGCCATAACCCGGGTACGCGTAGTCCATGAACAACACCACGTCTGCCTCGACAATTTCCGCTCCGAGGTGGACGAGCTTCGCTGTATTTTGGGCGATGCCGAGCACCTGCGCCTTGGTCTTGGCGGGCATGGCGGAGGCATCGATACCGATCACGTTGCGCTGTCGACCATCCTTGGCGAACCCGACGAGCATGCCGCCGTGGGTTGAACCAGTCACCGTACAGACGACGATATAGTCGAAGGCAAACCCAAGCTGCTCTTCCTGGGCACGCACCTCCTCAGCGAACCCCACATAGCCCAGGCCGCCGTATTTGTGGACAGAGGCGCCGGCAGGTATCGCATATGGCCTGCCGCCCCTTGCCTTGACTTCATAAAGTGCCTTTTCCCAGCTGCGGCGGATGCCGATGTCAAAGCCCTCGTCAACCAGGCGCACCTCTGCCCCCATGATGCGGCTCAAGAGGATATTGCCGACCCGGTCGTAGACAGCATCATCATGTGGGACCCAGCTCTCCTGGACCAGGAGGCATTTCATGCCGATCTTGGCGGCGACCGCAGCGACCATGCGCGTATGGTTGGACTGCACGCCACCGATTGTGACGAGCGTATCGGCATCTGACGCGATCGCGTCGGGCACAATGTATTCGAGCTTGCGCAGCTTGTTTCCGCCGAACGCGAGACCGGAGTTGCAGTCCTCGCGTTTGACGTAGATTTCCACCTTGTCGCCCAGATGCTTGCCGAGGCGGTCGAGCCTCTCGATCGGCGTGGGTCCAAAGGTGAGCGGATAACGTTCGAATTTTTCCAGCATGCTATCTCCAGCAAAAAAGTACCTGAACCGGCTACGCACCGGTCAGCCCAGGGGTATGGTCGCGTGTTAGCCGAACACAGATTCCCTATACGATCAGCTCAGTCATCAGAGGGTGACCAAAATTGGTGTGGGTCTGAGCACTGATCCTGTCATCCGCGCATCAAAGCAGCAGCACATGCTGGGCATTCGACCAAGCCGGGACACAGCTGAAAATTGCATTCCGCAGTTGATCAGAGTCAGACGACTGGTACCCGAGCTTTCCTGTAACCATCGGCATGCTGGCCCCTGTGGCGAGTTCCACGAGCGCGGCTAGAGGACTGCCAGATCAGAAAGAGCACGCGGCCGAAGGAGCCGGCCTGAAGCAGCAGCGAACAGGCCAGCGTCGTGACGACTGCCACACGGAGCGAATCCAAAGCGAAGTAAACCATCGACGCATTGCTGCACAGGACCAGCCCCACGAGCCGACAAAAAGATGAAGTGCACGCCGCTCCCCTGGTTTTCGCCAGATCATGTTGCGAGCTCGTCGGCCGCAACATGCGTCTGGCAGTTCTTGGGGCAGACGCGGCCGCAGGCTCCGCAGCCGATGCAGCGGCCGGCATCATCGACAACCATGATCATGCGATTGAGCTTGCCGTCGAAATCGTCGTCCTCGTCATCGCAGGGGCCGAGGATTTCACCCGCATCATCAACGCCGTGAAGATGCATGACATCGCGCGAGCAGACCTTGAAACAACGGCAGCAGCCGATGCAGGTTTGCTATCGATGGAGGTCAGGTACGGCGGCATCCAAATGGAGCCGTCACGGGTGGTGAATGTGCGCATCATCCTAAATTCTTCATTGAAGCGAGTTCTCTCTTGGCAACATCCAACTCGGCATAAACGGCTTGGGTTTTCTCGGCGACTTCCTGTATGTCGGCCCACTTGCCCGGCAGACCCTCGACGAGGTCCTGCAATGCCATCTTGGCAATAGCTGCACGCAACTGGAGCTTTCAGACTTTTTTCCTCATCCTATCTAGGTCTGACATAGATCCTTTCTGGAACAATGGTTTCTTGATGCGCTCCATCTCGGGCTAGGCTTCAATGGCTGCAGTCGCATCGTCGACCAGTTTCGTACCGGCCTCAGCAAGTTTGCGGAAAGTCTCGAAGCCGAACCGGTGGACGTCTCGACAGAACGCCCAACCGCCGGAAGCCCCCACGGGTTTCATTTCTATTGTCGGCGACGTCGACACGCCGGAGCGCTCCTCGATCGCAAGCGCTACGGCGGTGTAAAACATGTCGAGCCTCCACAGCGCGTCAGGATCGGGATCGCCGCCAAAGGGTACCGCACGTTGCTGTTGCTTGGTGATGATGAACTCGGCCAGCAGCTCGGCATCCGAATGGCCTTCCCATAAGCCGAAGGAATCCTGAGTACGAATGAGCCGCAGGAGGCATTTGACGAACGGGGAAGCAAGGGCCTCGCCGTCCCCGTGGACAGCAGGGCCAACCGGTTCATGAGGAATTTCGCTTTTCCCCAATTTCAGTACTCCTCTTGAAGGACGATCTCTTTTTCTGCGATGTGTGGTTCGGGCGCTTGCGTGGGCGGGGAATGGCTTGGGCGAGCCGATCCCACGCAACAGTGTCCCGTGGCCGACCTCGAGCACGTCCACCAATGCGAGACCTTTCACCGCGGCGCGAACGCCTGCGCCGCGGTTCGACCCGAGGTAAACGCAATGGAAATTCCACCTGCCGCAAGCCGCGCACTTTTGCGGCATCGACGTTATTGCTGCGAAGTGCGCCTGGGCGGGCGGATTTGCCGGTGTTCAATTCCAATTGTCATGCCCTTCGCGATCCTTGCTCAGGAAGTGACAGCGTTTTGAGTTTCGGAAGTCTTGTTTTGCGGAGCCACACAGAGACCCGCGTGACAGGCAGGCTCACCCGTGTAGTTGGCCAGGGCTTGGAGCAACGAGGTGAGGTAGCGCTGTTTGGTTTGGTCCGGCACTGGCTCCGAATGGTCCAGCGATTTGATTGCCACCTCGATCAACTCGATCGCCCGGTCCTTGTTGCCGCTCTCGTAATAATACTGAGCGACCGGAAAGTAACACCCGAATTTAAAGTCTCCATCGCCTTGCGGAGGATTAAGTTCCAGGATCTGTTCGGAGAGCTCCTTGCCCATCGCAAAGCGATCATCATGCGGAAGATGGGAGTTGTCGATCGTGGGATGGAAGAGTTGGTTCAGCGCCATCACCACCCAAGACATCGCTTCGAACTTTTTGTTGATCGCGTCCTCGACCAATTCGCGCATAAGCGGCAAGCCGGTTTTGATGTCGCGCAGCTTGTGAAGCAGAATATCCGCATGAACCCGCCGAAAATCAAAAGAGTCTGGCATCACGGCGAGGCCTTCTTCGATGGCCAATAGTGCCGCTGCCCAATCCTCGTCCTGCATCGCCGGCCCAAGTTTGGCGTATATCGGCTGACTCAGCGACGATTCGCGCACACGCGAGATTCGCTTTGCATCGACGGCTTTCGCTTCATAGCTGCTGCGCCAGCTGCCGTTAAGGACTTTCGGCAAAACGTCATCGAGAGGTGCCGGGTGGCCGATATAAGCGATGTGGCCGTCGCGGTCGACCACGAACGAGGTGGGAATCCCGAACGAAGAGCTGGGTTCCAGCCAGAGCTTTTTCATTTCGCCAGTGCAATCGAACGCTGTCCGATAATTCAGATTCGGGAACTTCTCGGTCAGCCAGGCATCCACGTTGGTCCGCGCTTCGTCCGCGGTTGCAGCCTTTTCGCAAGCTGCGACTCCGATAATCTCAAATCCGCTGTCTTTATATTTCTCCTGCAGTTCGATCAAATGGGGCATGGCGTGGACACATGGTCGGCACCAAGTCGCCCAAAATTCAACGAGGTAGACCTTGCCGGGCCGAAGGCTCGTGAGGGGCTCGCCACGCAGCCAGTTCTCCACTTTCAGCGCAGGAGCCGGGGACCCCATACGCAGTTCCATCTTGGTGTCCAAAGTCATTCCACACCTTTCGTCTCTTTTGTCGCGGAATATTTTCCAGTCAAAATCGGACACGGTCTCGAGGGCATTGCTCCCTCTCGCTTGCTTCAGCGGAGCTCTCACCGTGTTGCCGCACATCAAGCACGGCAAAGGGCATGCCAACCCTTCTTAGCTTCGGCAAGCGCCGGTACCGCCTTGAATAAGCGAGCCCTAACACGGCCAGCTGACGTTAACCTGAATGTCGGCTTTCGACGGCTCACCTTAGCGGCTGCCGTTTAGGAAGGTGAGAGTTTGGCTGGCCCGCTGGCGATAAGACCGGCTTCGGCGTCCTGGAGTAGTCGCACTTCGGCGATGGGGTCGAAAGTGCGGGAGAGGCTCGGTACCCTTGCAGCCACCGCCGCATGTGGCCCGGCGTCATAATTCGCGTCGCGGTTGCCAACGGCGGCGTTGGGCTCGATCCACGTGGCGTTGAGCCCGACAGCACGTAAAGCTGCATCGTGATTGAATGCCCTTTGCTGTTTCACGCCAAGCAGGAGTCGCGCGACGCTACCTTGCTCAAGCGCGAGCAGAGCGATCTGACGCCGTAGGAATATTGCTCGTCCCGCTTTTGCCGCCAGAGGCGGAAATCTTTCCTGAATGCCACCGCCGATCATCAATATCGACGAATCATATCCCGCTGCCCATTTGTTCGACTCCG
This sequence comes from Mesorhizobium sp. M1D.F.Ca.ET.043.01.1.1, assembly GCF_003952385.1. Lineage (NCBI taxonomy): Bacteria > Pseudomonadati > Pseudomonadota > Alphaproteobacteria > Hyphomicrobiales > Phyllobacteriaceae > Mesorhizobium > Mesorhizobium sp. M1D.F.Ca.ET.043.01.1.1. Next base: position 3,883,509 of record NZ_CP034444.1, on the reverse strand, counting down.
AGGTCGGGCCAGCACTCCGTCAAGGGACGGTTGATGAACCCTAGATGCTCGGGATTGGCGCATGGCGCGCGCCGCAGAAGGCTGTCAAGGATGCGGCGCGCTCGCCAGGCCAGCAGCCCAAAGTTCGGATCAGCCAGCCCGCGCTGTCCAAGGCAGGCGTTCTGAACGAAAAGGCGTCGGTCTCGCGGTCCGTCCCAGTACACCGAAAAATCCTCGCCGATGGCGAGCTCATTGCCGATCTGTTCGAGGCGATCTGCGATCGGTTCTAGGAAACCCGGCAGCGGTTTCTCGTACCCGGTGGCCAGGATGACGATATCGGCGGTTACTTCTCCGATGTTGTCCAAGCCGCGTTGCAGCGTGAGCCTGTGCCCTGCTCCGGCATTGATGCAGCGCGACACGTTGCAACTTGGCCGCAATGTGATCTCGCATTGGTGTGGCTCGAGAAAGGCGTGGTGGTAGAGCGCCTGATAGACCGCGCGCAACTTGCTTTCTGAAATGCCCTCGGAGGCAAGCGCGAAACGCCGCAGGAACAGCTGTCGATGCACCTCGCTCATCGCAGCAAAACGATCCGAGAAGCATGGCGTGAACAGCCCGTTTGTGAACGCGTGGTCGTCGAAAGGCATCTCGCGCGTCAAGACCCATGTGATCGCCGCGGGCCGCCGTTCTTTCGGCCGGCCGACAAGGTGCAGTAGCAGCTCGGCTCCCGACTGTCCGCCGCCAACAACGCAGACATGCTTTTTTTGCACCTCAGGATTGATGTGGGCCAACTCAGATGAGTGGAACAGGTTGGGTCCAGTCCAGCCATGAAACTGAGGCGGAATTTGCGCCTGCTTGCCTATGTCGATGACGAGGTTTCTTGCATCAAGGACCGCGTTGTCCGTCCGCACGCGAAACTCGCCGTCAAAGCGGATTTCGCGAACGGCCTCGCCGCCACGGACAAGCGGATTCTTCTGGAACGCCCAGTTGAGATATTGGGCGAACTCGGCTCTAAGCACCCCGTGAAATTGCGCATTGAGGAAATTGTAAAGACGCCCGTTCTCGTGGAGGTAGTTTACGAATGTGTAGGCTGATCGCGGATTGACCAGAGTAACCAGATCCTGGAAGTGGCCGACCTGGAGCTCCGCGCAATCGAAAGCGCTGCCTGGATGTCCTCGGAAATCGACCTCCCGGTCCAGGAACAGTGCCCCTTGCGCAATCTCTTCCTGTATCTGACACGCAAGGCTCAAATTAGATGGTCCAGCACCCACACCAATACAAAAGAGGTCCACTTATCCTTACTCCTCTAGGAGTGTTTTCCAACTCAGCGGCATGTTGACGTCGATTGCCGGGCATTGAGCAATGCGAACCTCACAGGCATGCTTGAGCCGCGGTCCCGACTGAGAGGACAGCAAAAGCGTGTGCCGCCTTCCAGGTCTTGGGCTCAATGTCGGCGGCATCGACAGCGGCGCGGCGTGATCCGAACCCAAGAGCAGAAGGAAAGTGTGTGATGCTGTCGCGCGGCTCTTCCGGATCTTACGGCGGCTTCTAGCGCCGGCCTCCACCCCAGGAGTGGCTGTTTCCCTGCCACGACGGAAGCGGCTCTTTCTTTCGAGGGGCGTAACCATGGATAACGGCTCTTAATGCTTTCGGAGACTCCCATGCATGCGGCGTGCCGGATAAAGACCTGTCAAACCAACGAGTTCGCGCAGTTCCAGCTCGTCTGGAATCCGACATTGTCGCACGCCCGACGATCGGGCAGGGGAAGCTCCGCGGCAGCGGCCCTTGCACACCGCAGGCTGACAGGGACAGCCGCCGATTTGACGCGCGTCCGGGTACTGATAAGGGGCCTTCCAACAGGGTTCGCGCACGAGGCGGGGTCTCCTGGTACACCCGCCCTGTGGCTTGGCTGCGGTCTGCTGCAGCCGTTCGTCTTTACTGCCCGTTGCGGACGATCTCGCACGAGTTGGTTCACGAGAGCGTCGTGAAGCAGTCGAGGCGTCCGGTTTGGCTCTGACAAGCGTCGCAAGATGTTCGCGGATCCAGCCATGTCTCCGCAATCCGACCGGTAACCGACGACGACTTCGGACTGGTTGGCGGTCCTACGACCTGATCGGTGTTCCTACGGAGCTGATCAGCGAGCCAAAAACAGCGGCAATGTGGTCTTCCCAAAGCTCCAGCTCGGCGGACCGCCGAAAATCCGCTCACGCAGCCCACGGCTGCCATAAGCACCCATAACCATCATGTCAGCACAGATGTCGTTCGCGTGCTGGGTCAGCACTGTGCCCGCCGATTTGCCGGCGCTCTTAAGCAGGTCAACGGAGACCCGAGCACCGTGCCGAGTAAGATAGGCAGCGATGTCAGCTCCAGACTGCGCGCCTTTCCCGTTGTTTTGCGCCTTTGGATCGACCATAGCGACACAGACTTCCTTGGCAGCGGATAGGATACTAAGAGCTTCCCGAACCGCACGCGAGGCCTCTACACGCGAATCCCAGCCGACCAGCACGCGTCGAGGCGACAGCGTCGCCTTAACGCCCTTCGGCACGATGAGCACCGGCTTTCCGCTATCGAACAAGCAGCCGTTGACAACAGGAGGTCCGAGAGTCTCATCGTTGAGGAGGTCTCCTCCAACGATCGTCAGGTCAGCGCAGAGCGCCCGCTGTCGTGCCACTTCACCGAGGCTAGCCGGATCGCAATAGTCGGTGTCAACGTCACAGGAAAGCGACATAGCTTTCAGCCTTTTGAGGATATCCGCGGACCGTCTTTCCATTCTGGTCACGTCCTGTGAAAATTTCTCGATTTGCTGAAATCGATAGTTCGGTACTGCAATTGCCTGTGCACGTCCTGTATTCCATTCGGGGGGCGGAGACAACATCAAGAGCAATGGAGGCGGTATAATGAGTACCGATAGGTGCGCGCCGACCTCGGCACACAGTCCGGCAGCTGTTGTGAGGTCCTCATCAGAATGATCAGCACCCGTCACACTGAATATGCTTTTAAATTCCATTTGCCTGCTTCTCCTGGTCTTCGTTAGGAGCGCCTCAAAGCGGCAACACCGCTCTCAGGAGGAAGAGAGAGCGGCACCACGTTCGATCACCGATTTCAGTCGTCCGGCTTCTCGAGCGAGTAGCCGGCCGACCTGACGGTGCGAATGACGCTGCCGGGCAAGGCCGTTTTCAGCGCCCTCCTGATTCGGCTGATATGGACATCGACGGTGCGTGCACCGACATGAATGTTGGGCAGCCAGGCCGCCCCGATAAGCCCGTCCCGGCTGAAGACCTTGCCGGGGGCCTCAATCATAAGCCGCAGCACGTTGAAATCGATCCGTCCGAGATGGATGTCGTGGCCATTACCGCGAACCCGATGGGCATCGAGCTTCATCTCCAGGCCTCCACAACAAATCCAACTGTCGTTTTCAACCCCGTTCGGACCACGCTTGGTCAGCCCGAGCCTCGCCCGCAGGCAGTCGAGCAGCTTGGCCGGAGCCACCGGCCGCACAAAGCTCTCAACGCCTGCCTTCAAGAGATCGAGGTGCTGGTGCTCGGCGCCAGGCGCGATCAGGGCGATGATAGGCAGGTCGGTGGTGCGCGGTTCCCGCTTGAGGTGGGCGCAAATTGCGGACCCGTTTATGCTGGCTGGGTCGCAATCCAGCACTACGGCCTGAAGCTCCCGTTGTTCGGCCAAGGCCAGCGCAGCCTTCGCGCCGTCTGCCGTCTCACTGCTGAAACCGTCAACCTCCAGTATGTGGCTGTAGAGCAGATAGAACTCGGCATCTTGCGAGCAGATCAGGACCAGCGGCTTCTTCATCGGCGATACCCCAACAACCTGGTCGGCCTCGAGTCCCTGGATCGAGGGGACTGGCCAACATAGTTTCTCGGGTCCGTCATGATGGCCTTTCTCGAAAATCGCGCCCATCATGCCAGCGCCACGTGGGGAAAGGTTTCGATGACTGAAATCGCATCGTCGACCAGCTTCGTACCGGCCGTGGCGAGCTTCAGGAGCGTCTCGAAGCCAAACCGGTGGACATCGCGCAGCGTTTTGGACAAAACGACCAGCCGTCCGGTCGTGAAAAGCACCCGACCAAAACCCTCATGGCTCACCTGGATCATCGGCGATGCCATAAGGCCGCAGCGCTCCTCGATCGCAAGCCCGATGGCGGCGTAGTACTTGTCGAGCCTCCACAGCACGTCGGGATCGGGATCTCCGATGATTGGGATCCCTCGGCGCTGTTCCTTGGTAATGATGAAGTCGCCCAGCAGCTCAGCGTCCGCTTTGCGTTCCCACGAGCCATAGGAATCCTGAGAACGGATCAGCCGCACGAGGCATTTGACGAACGGGGTGCAAAGAGCCGCCTCGTCTTCGGCGACAGCTGGGGGGATTGCGGGGTCAGGCATTGGCGTCCTCCTCTTTTCAGTCCTCGTCCTCGAAGGACGGTTTCTTTTCGGCAATGCCCGCTCGCGCCAGCACCTTGCGCAGCCAAGGCGGAGGACACGTCCTGAGCATCATCTGCGTGCGCAAGAGCACCTGTGGGATCGATTGGGGCTCCGCCACTTTGATCGGGTGGATTTTTGCCGCGACAAGCTTGGCTGCCGAAGGGCCGCCAATTGCCAGACAAAACAGGATCTGACAGCCCTTGAGCGCATCCACCTTTGGCGTGATGCGATCATCGCGCTCGGCCCGATGCTCCCCGCTTTCATCGGACACGTCATCGAAGGCCACGGCTTCTACGAGATTCCATTCCTCGCGCGTCACGTCGTAGACAGCAAAGCGCCTGGCCGACCCGAAATGGGCGTTGAGGTCCTGCATGTCCTGAGTGGCGATCGCAACGCGCAATGCGCCCTTACGTCGTTCAGGCATCGGGGCGAAAACCTCACTACTGACCAGCGAGAGGCGGCGAACAGCGTTCATCGTGATATTTCTCGATTACGGAGTGGATCAAGCGCCTCAGGAGTGGGCGCGTGTTGGTTGGCCTGGAAGATGCTGGCGACCTCGAAGATCATGTCGCGGGTGCCCTGATAGAGAATTGCGAGCTTGTGCTGGCTGCCTAGTCGATCGAAGACCGGGAACCCGATGCGCATGAGCGGAATTCGGAGCCGCTCCGATGCTTGGCGCCCGTGCGAATGCGTGACAAGCAGGTCAGCACCGACGGCAAGACTTTCCAGATCGCCGAGATCGCCGATCTGAACCGAAACCGCCGGGACTTTCTCGAGAATTTTAGACCTGTCGGTCGTTGTGACGGCCGCGGCTATCTCGGAGCCGAGGCCAGCAAAGAAGGTCGCAAGTTGGAACAGCTGGTCTGGTTCGGCAGCGATGGCAATTTTCTTGCCGCCGAAATGGAAATGTCCGTCGAGCATCGCGTCCTGCAATTGCGCCCGGCGCCGGCGCACGCGGGCCGGTACCGCCGCGCCCGAAATCGCAGACAGCAGCGACACGAAGCGGTCCGTGTCCTGCAGCCCAGTCAGTGACTGGAACAACACGTAAGGCACGCCGGTCAACCCGTGCAGCGCTTTCGCCGGGCGGCGCATGTGCTCACCGATGGCGATGCATTGCATGGCCGTGCCCAACTCGCGAATGTCTTCGACGCTGGTGCCGCCGTATGTGGTCGCTACCCAGCGGTCAGGAACCGTACCGTCGAGCGAGCCTGAAATGTCGGGCAGAATAACCGGCTTGAGCCCAAAGCTTTCAACCATGTCCCGCATATGCTCGATGTCGGCGATAGAGAGGTTGCATCCGGGCAGGATTGCGATCTTCTTCGGGTGCCGCGCCCGTTCGCCCGAGCGCGTAATCCCTTCGATCATTGCGGTGACTGCCTTGGCCCAGCCCTCTTCGATCGCGCCGTCAAAATCCGGCGTGTTGGCCAGCACGACCTCCGTACCCGCAAGCTGTTGCGTGTGCTTCCGCATGATGTTGGCAATATCACCCGCGCAATCTTCGCCACGCGTCTCCACCAGCGCGGTCGTGCACACCCCGATCAGCGTTGGCTTCGTGCGGTTCTTGAGGTTGAGGATCGCCTCTTCCAGATGGTCGGCTGCGCCGAGGATGGTCGCCACCTCATCCATCGCCGTAGTCTGCAAGGGAATCGCTTCTTTGAAGTGCCGCACGAAGAGAACGAGCGCAAAGCTTGTGCAGCCTTGGCTGCCGTGGAACAGCGGCATCGCACCGTCGACGCCAAGAAAGGCAAAGGCGGCACCCAGCGGCTGCGACGACTTCAGCGGGTTGACTGCCGCCGATTTGCTCTGGGGAAGGATGCGGGCCATCGGTCGCCTCAACACTCGTGTGCCGTCGCGCAGGCGAATTCATCAAACAGGTACGCGGTCTCGTTCCTCGTGCACGGCAATTCGCCTATCAGCTCAGGCTGGCAATCCCACGGGGCCGGCTGGCGCACCTGAGACCAGATCGGATTGTGAATGGCGAGGTCGATCTGGCGTACGAGTTCCACCATGCCGTCATAGCCGGCATAAGGATGCTGGCGCTCCTGGTTGATATCGAGCCAGGGCGTCTTGGCCTTGAGCGCAATGAATTGCGTGCGACCGCCCGACAGCATGATATCGGCCCTGTGTTCAGAGAGCATGGCGTACAGCTCGCTCGCAGCCATGGATTCGAACATGTGCTTGTCGTGCTTGAGAACTTGTTTGATGCGCTCCTTGTCCTGCACCGTAGATTTCTTGATCGAGGTGCCGACGATCTCGATTCCGATCTCCATCAGCGCATGGACAACCGACCAGGACTTCACACCGCCTGTGTTGAGCAGCACGCGCTTGCCTTGGAGCCTTTGCCGGTAGGATTCGAGTTTCTTCCACGCGATCGCCTCCTGCTGCGCGATCAGCGTCTCTGTGCGCTCGAGGATCTCCGGATCGGCGCCCTTCCTCACCAGCAGCCTGACAAGGTTTCGAAGAGCTTGCGATGTGTCGGAGATGCCATAGAAGGAGCCCTCGAAGAACGGGATGTCCCAGCGCTCCTCCATCTTGCGGGCAAGACTGATCAGCGCGGTCGAGCACACCATCATTGCCGCCCGGGCGCGGTGCGCGGAAGCAATGTCGCGGTAACGCGCATCGCCGGGAATGCAGGCGCGCACCCGGATCCCGAGCCGATCGAGGAGCGGCTTTACAAGCCAGAATTCGCCCGAGAGGTTGAATTCGCCAAGGATGTTGATGTCGTAGGGTCCGGGGTCGTCGGGTTCGACCGTGCCGATGACATGATCGAGCAACGCCTCGGCGGCGAGCTTATTGCCGAGGTTCTTGGAGCCTGCCAGGCCAGGCGCATTGATCGGCACCACGGCCAAACCGAACTTTTCCGTGGCGCGTTTGCACACGGCCTCGATGTCGTCACCGATCAGCGCCGTTACGCAAGTCGAGTAGACGAAGATCGCCGGCGGCGCGTATGTGTGCTTGATCTCGCGGATCGCCTTGAAGAGTTTCCGCTCGCCCTGCCCCATCACAAGGTCGAGTTCGGTGAGGTCGGTCGTGAAGCTTGTCCGCCACAAGGTCGGCCCTGACGAAACCGCACCACGGTTGTCCCAAGAATTGCCCTCGCAGGCGAGCGGCGCATGGACCAGATGCGCAACGTCGGTGATCGGCTGCAGGACGATCTTGGCTCCGTCAAAGGCGCAGCCGCCGGCTGCCGCCCCTGGTGTCAGCGACTTCGAGCAGCCCTCCTTGCGCGCCTTGGCATCTTTGCCACGGTTCTTATCGCAGGCGGGCTCATCGAAGGCGTCCTTGATTTTGGCGCTGAGGGAGGACATTGCTCAGCCTCCCCAGTCCATTGGGCAAGGAATGGCCTCGGCGAAAAGCCGGCCACGGCTCTTAGCGCGTGAGGTCATAGGAATAATCCGTCACACCCGTCTCGCTCGTCTCGCGATCGAGTTTGTCGAAGATCTTGTCGAGGATCGTCGTCAGCACGCGCAACGCTCCCTGGTAGCCAAAGAGCGCAAAGCGGTGATGATGGTGCCGATCGAAGATCGGAAACATCAGCCGGATCAGCGGTGTTCCGGTGTCGCGCTCCAGGTACTTGCCGTAGGAATTGCCGATCAAAAGGTCCACCGGCTCGGTAAAGAGCAGTGAGCGCAGCGCCCACAGGTCCTTGCCCGCCCAAACCTGGGCAGCCTTGCCGAAAGGCGAGGATGCTAGCAGCTTCTTCAAATCGGCTTCCCATGCCGAGGTGCCATTGGTGGCGAGGCAATGGGTTGGCTCGCCGCCGGTCTCCATGACAAAGCGGGCCATTGCGTGAACGAAGTCGGGATCACCGTAGATGGCGTATTTCTTACCATGCAACCAGGATTGGCTGTCCGCCATGGCGTCTACCAGTCGGCCGCGCTCGAGGCGAATTGCCTCGGGAATCTCCTTGCCGGAAATCGCCGCGACCTCCATCAGGAATTCGTCCGTCGCCTGAACGCCGAGCGGATAGTGGAACGAGGCCGTCGCCTGCCCGACCTCCTCGCAATAGCCCAGTGTCTTTCGGGTGTTGTGATGCTGCAGCGAAAGCGTTGCCTCGGCGTTGAGGGCCTTCTTCACCTCGTTGATCTTCGTGCCCCCGTCATACATGCGGTATTCACCGTCCGAAGGCGTATCGAACTGGTCAGAGGCATCCTGGATCAATGTATAGGACACGCCCATTACATCGAGCAGGCGCTTGAGCTCCCGGTTGTTGCCGACGCAGAAGCCGTCGAAGCCCGGAATGATGTTGATGGTTCCTTCGATTTGCGTACGCTCCTGACCTTTCCAGAAGTGCTCCAAAATGCCTTTGACCATGTTGTCATAGCCGTCGACATGACTGCCAACGAAGGCCGGGGTGTGGGCAAAGGGCACGTCGAAGTCGCGCGGGACTGAATCTTCGTCCTTGGCGTTCTGGATGAAGCTGTGCAGGTCGTCGCCAATGACCTCTGCCATACAGGTCGTCGACACGGCAATCATCTTGGGGTCGTAGAGCTGGTAGGTGTTGGCGAGCCCGTCGACCATGTTCTTCAGGCCGCCAAACACCGCCGCATCCTCGGTCATTGAGGAGGAGACCGCCGCGGCAGGCTCCTTGAAATGGCGCGACAGGTGCGAGCGGTAATAGGCGACGCAACCTTGGCTGCCGTGGACGAAGGACATGGTTCGCTCGAAGCCGGCGGCAGCGAATACCGCACCCAGCGGCTGGCAGGCCTTGGCCGGGTTCACGACAAGCGCTTTGCGGGCGAGGTTCTTTTCGCGGTATTCCCACGTCTGGGTGAAATCGCGCTGATCGGAAATGATTTCATCGGGGTGCGGACATTCGAAGTTTAGCTTCTTCTCAGCGAGCATCTTTCTGTATTCCGGCTCGCGGAACAGGGGAGCGTGATCGAGAATTTTTTCAGCCGACTGCGGCATGATGATTACCTCTTTTGCATCTGGCTGCGCGGGACGGCAGCTCAGGACGTCAAGACGTTCCAGGCTCCGGCGGATCAGAGGCCGCGGGAGTTCACCGTCTCAGTGGGAGACTGGGGCTGAAGCAAATGTTTATTCGGCAGCCATCGCCCGCTCATCGCCCCGGCTTCTTTTCCAAGGCGCGTGGAATAGGTCCCAGACCGGGTTGTTAATGGCGAGATCCACATCACGTGCGAAAATGGCAAAGCCATCGTAGCCGTGATACGGGCCTGAATAATCCCAGGAATGCATCTGGCGGAACGGTATGCCCATCTTCTGCACCGGGTATTTTTCTTTGATTCCCGAGCCGACCAGATTTGGGCGAATCCCTTCGATGAATTTCTCCAACTCATAGCCGGTCACGTCATCGTAGATCAGCGTGCCGTTCTTCACGTAGTGGCCGGTGCGCTGATAGTCGTCGCTGTGGGCGAATTCATAGCCGGTGCCCACGATGACCATGCCGAGGTCCTCGTAGGCCGTGACGACGTGGCGGGGGCGCAGGCCGCCCACATAGAGCATCACGGTATTTCCTTCCAGGCGCGACAGGTACTTGGCGATGACCGCATCAACAAGCGGCCTGTACTTGGCAATGACCTTTTCGGTCTTCTCCTCGATTTCCGGCCCAAAATGCTTGGCTATGTTGCGCAGAGAGGCTTCGATCTGGGAGGGACCGAAGAAATTGTACTCCATCCAGGCGACGCCATACTTTTCCTCCATATGCCGACAGATGTAATTCATCGACCGGTAGCAGTGGATAAGATTGAGCTTAGCCTTCGGGGCGCGCTCGATCTCTGCGAGTGTGGCGTCACCCGACCAGTTGCCAACCACGCGCAGCCCTATCTCCTCAAGCAGTATGCGCGAGGCCCAGGCATCGCCGCCGATATTGTAGTCGCCGATGACGTTGACGTCGTAGGGGCCGGCCTCGAACTTGACATCCTTTTTGTCGAAGACCCAATCCCGGATTGCATCATTGGCGATGTGGTGGCCAAGCGACTGCGAGACGCCGCGGAAGCCCTCGCAGCGTACCGGCACGATCGTCTTGTCATACTCCTTGGTCTTTTTGCGAGAAACGGCCTCGGTGTCATCGCCAATCAGGCCGATAGGGCATTCGGACTGCACGGTGATGCCGTTGTTGAGCGGAAACAAGACTTCAATCTCGTCAATGATCTGTTCCAGCTTCTTGTCGCCGCCGAAGACGATGTCCTTCTCCTGGAAATCGGAGGTGAACTGCATTGTCCCGAACGTGTCGACGCCCGTTGTACCGACGTAGTAGTTGCGGCGCTGCGACCAAGAATATTGGCCGCAGCCGACCGGGCCGTGCGAGATATGGACCATATCCTTGACTGGCCCCCACACCACGCCTTTCGAACCAGCATATGCACAGCCGCGAATCGTCATCACCCCGGGAATGGACTTGATGTTCGATTTGACGTCGCATTCGGAAAGGACCTCGCTTTCCCCGCCAGCCTCGTTGCCGCTCTTTGCGACGTTGAGGTGCTTCTTGCGGCGCTTCGCCGCCTTGTCGGGATAATGCGACAGCACCTCTTCGATAAGCTTCGCATGAAGAGCACCGTCATTCTCGTATTCCCGGCTCATGAGTCCCCCTTTCAAGGTTGGGTGACGCCTCAAAGAATAGGCGCCGTTCTCTGCAAGGCGCGCCGATTCATGGCAGCGCTAATGTCACTACTGGGCCGCCGCCTTCGCCGCTTCCTTGGAGTGAAGCTCGGCAAGCATCTGCTCGTCGGTCTTCATGATGCCGAAGTCGAGCAGCATCTCCTCCAGCTCCTCCATGGTGATCGGCGTCGGGATCGTACCCTGGCCCGAATTGGCGTGGATCTTCTCGGCCAGAGCGCGGTATTCCCCTGCCTGCTTTGAGTCCGGCGCGTACTGGATCACCGACATCTTCCTGAGTTCGGCATGTTGGACGATGTTGTCGCGGGGCACGAAGTGGATGAGCTTGGAATTCAATCGGCCAGCCAGTGCTTCGGCCAGATCGAGTTCGCGGTCGGTTTGACGTTCATTGCAGATCAGCCCGCCCAGCCGCACACCGCCCGAATGGGCATATTTGAGGATGCCCTTGGCGATGTTGTTGGCGGCATAGAGCGCCATCATCTCGCCGGACATGACGATATAGATCTCCTGGGCCTTGCCTTCGCGGATCGGCATGGCGAAGCCGCCGCATACCACGTCGCCGAGGACGTCATAGGAGACATAATCGACATCGTCATAAGCGCCATTCTCCTCGAGGAAATTGATCGAGGTGATGACGCCGCGGCCGGCGCAACCGACACCCGGCTCGGGGCCGCCGGACTCCACGCACTTGATGCCTCTGTAGCCCACCTTGAGCACGTCCTGGAGTTCGAGGTCTTCCACCGAACCTTCCTGTGCGGCGAGATCCAGGACGGTATCCTGAGCTTTCGAATTCAGGATCAAGCGTGTGGAATCGGCTTTGGGGTCGCATCCTACGATGAGGATTCTCTGCCCGAGGTCGACAAGGGCAGCGAGCGTATTTTGGGACGTGGTGGACTTGCCGATGCCGCCTTTTCCGTAAAAGGCGATCTGACGCAGACCTGACATAATAGCTTTCCTTCCTTCGTTCTAATCATCGCGACTGCCCGCGACACAAGTGCCGATAGGCAGCTCGTGCCGCCTCACACCAAGCATCGCAAAAAGCGTACCAGCGTGATCGGCCGATCCCAGAAAAAACTTTGTCATTAAATTCCAGCCGCTTAGACGGCGGCAAAACGCGCGAACGGGCCTTTCAGGCGTCTGTCACGGACACGACAAAGCCGACACAGATTGTCGTGCGCCATCCAAACCGCCGTGTGTCGAGCTCGAAGCGGGAGAATGGGGAAGTTAGCCCAAAGCTGATGGCGAGACCATCGGAAGACATCGGCTCTTGTCTTTCCAGCCTGCCATTGATCGGGCGGTCGCTGGATGAGCAGGAGCCTGGGGCTTGACCGCGGCGCGGGTAGTTCAGGCAGGCTTACAGAGCGGGAACGCCGGCGGCCGATAGACATCCGCGCTTAACCTTTCATAGCCCGTCTACAAGTTGGTTCCGCCGACGCGCTATATGGAAGCCAAATAATTCAGTAGCTTAGCCGAGAGCATTGATTTTTTCAGAAAGATACGTGTTATACGCGTACGAACCGCCGAACCCATGGTCGGCGCCCTCATGCGCGTGAGACCCCGTTGTGGGCGAGGCTCGCGACTGGCTGCACGATCCTAGCCGGCCTGCTTGCCATTGAGTTTGGTCCCGCCGCGGTAGGCTGCGGCATCAAGGGCAACATCAGCTACAACACTGGCAAGAAGATTATCACGTTCTTGGACAGGAATCTTACTGGGAGACACGCATCAACAGGCGGGCGGGCGGGCTTCGAGAGGTTAGTGTCGCGGCAGCTTGCAGATCTGCCCACGGGGCCGCCACGATCGCAAAGTGTGTACAAAAGCGCCCTCTCTGCCGAACTGAACAGTGCTCACGGCCATAGCCTCGGATGAGCCCGACTGGCTTGACCTCTGCATGATGAGAGCAGCTTTTACACCAGGTGCGCAGCACATGTCTTTAACGAACGCATCGTCTTCAAGAATATAGAGAGCAATTCGGAAAACCGAGTAGTTGGCGGCGAAGCTAGGAGAAGGTATACACCACCCTCTTGTTACCCCAGAGTAGAACGTGCAGCTGCGGCAAGACGCGGGCTTCGAACCACCTGTCGCTGGTCACCTTTTCTACCAGCGATTCCATGCGCATCATATTCCGTCGGACTCGACAGAGACGTCTTCATTACCACGGCGGGGCGGCGTGTGATTGCCGGGTTGCAGACAAACCTCGCCGCGACGTCTTTGGGACGAGTGGTGTCGGCACCGAATCCCTATCATTTAGACTAGCCAGCTTGGGGAGCGCCGTCAGACCGCCAGACCGGAAGAGGAGGCTTCGCGCCAACTTGTGCCAAGAATGTTGGACCGTGCGGAACCGCTGGGGCGGCGCTCAACTCTGGCGCAGGATGAAGCGTCGATTGGGTGAATGAATAGGGCGCGCGTTCGACGGGTAGAGGGAGGCAAATCGCTGGATGTCTGCCGGATCAACGTCAACCGGTTCCATCGCCACCATCCACTCGACGTTTTCGGTGCACGGCGGCGTCGTCAGTGAGCCCTCATAAGTCCAATAGCCAAGCGAGGCTGGCAGAAGCCAGTTGGGATTCACCTCGTCGATCGTCACCTCCCCATTCGGCAGTTCGGGAAAGGCCGCAGCAAGGGCAGCAAAGCTGGCATTTGTCGCGCCGGGCGTTAAAAAGACGCCCAGCACGCCCAGAGTACCACTTTGCGTGTCCTTGTGAACGAAATGCACCTCCATCGGGAAGCTCTTGCCCGCCACGTGATGTTCGCTTGGCGCATGGAAATGGAACTGTACCAGTTCGTAGACACGATCGCTGCGGGTCAGCGTGCTGCCTTGTGGCATATTGATTTGAATGGTGTGGCCGTTGTTCACCATATTGCCGCCGCCCTTGTGCCAGCCGATGGCGATATGCGGGATATCCGCCTTGACCGCGCTGTTGATATTGATCGGCGATTGCTGCGTGCCGGCAGAGCATACGAAATTTTCCTTATCCAGATCAGCCCAGTGCTCCGGTCCGACCGGACCGGTGTACCCCCAATGGGCACTGGTCGCTTGGGCGGCTTGAACGCAAATCCGGCATGCGCCGAGCGCAACCAACCCTTTGATCAGGTGACGACGATACATATTACTTTTGCTCCTCTTGCGAACTGATGTTGGTGGCTGCCCTAATGGACGCGTGATGGCCAATCGGCGCGGCCAGTATTGTCCTTTGCAACTGATAGATGCCCGCATGCCTTGGCGTGCTTTCATAAGTGCGGCTGCCGTTTCTCGGCTGGCCGGCTTCTGCAGCCCGCAACGGGAGCAGTTTCAACCAGCTAAACGATAAAAAATTTGAGCAGACCAGCGCTTGACCCCCGCCGCAAAGGCACAGGCGAAGGTGATCACTGCGCGGCTGCCGTTCGCGCCGGAGGCCGCATCGCTATACTTTACACTCGCTGCCCAAGGAGACGCAGGCGACCCTAATACGTTTTCATCGCTACTCCCGACGCAGCCGACCCACGCCACGAAAACGTTGCTATATTTCACGTTGGGCCAGTGAGGAAATCGATCTTCTTTATGGAAGGCATTTGCGCAATGGATGCATTCCCATGCTGACAGTCGTGCGTCAGGCCGGACAATGAGATACATCGATAAGAGCTGGACAAGGATGAGGGGATGACGTGCTTGCGACGGAGCAGGTGGGGCGAGAAGGCCAGTTCTTGCGGATTTCAACTTTGCGTGACGACAGCTCATCGGAGTCAAGGTGACACACGCCGGCAGCGGGGTGTCCGGGCGGTTTCCAGCCGCACAATCGCGAGACCGCTGACGCGAACAAAGCTCGGCTGTACTCGGCACGCGAAGAGAGCCTGCCAAGCCGTTGGAGCCCGGCCTTCCGGTGCGACGCAAGCCGCAGACTAGACCGCCCTCTTGTTACCCCAAAGCAGAACGTGCAGCTGCGGCAACACGCGGGCTTCGAACCACCTGTCGCTAGTCACCCTTTCGACAAGCCATTCCATTCGCATCATTATTCCGTCCAAGTCGACAGAGGCGTCTTCACTGCCAGGGCGCGGCGGCGTGTGATTGCCGGGTTGCAGATAGATCGGAAGGTGCGGATATCTCGCCGCGACTTCTTTGGCGTAGGCATAGTCACTCTCGTCGAAAACGACGAGCTTGAGCACGATTTGCGGCTTCTCTTGCGCCGCTTCGAGGCATGCATCAAACGCAGCCCAACGGGTGGTCATCTCGCTGGACGGCGGCTTTGGGCTAAGGGTCAGCACGTCAAGATCCGCAAACCACTCCCTCACCACGGAACCCTGCGTTTCCAGTGCAAAACGATAGCCCTCGCGATGGCCGCGTTCTATGAGGGGACCGAACGGCTGAATGGCCGGGTTGCCGCCTGACAAGGAGACCATAACCGGCCTGCCGCCGGAAAGCGCATGGACGGTTTGCCACACGGCATCGATCGGCATCGGTAGCCATTCATGGCGATACTGATTGTCCACCGCGTGAAGGCTGTCGCACCATGAACAGCGATAATCACATCCGCCGGTTCTGATGAACACCGTCGGCAAGCCGATGAGCACGCCCTCGCCCTGGATAGTCGGCCCGAATATCTCGCTCACACGGATTGCGGGATGCATGTCGGTCACGGACGGTATTCCGCCCAAGTTTTCGGTGTTTCGCTAACGCGCACGGCCGCGGTCTGCGGCAGACGTGCCTTGCACCATTCATAGAAATGTCTGGCCAGGCATTCCGCCGTGACCTTCTCATGTCCCAGCACGTCGTTGAGGTGCCGATGGTCGAAGCTCTCGTCAATGTAGCGTTTGAGCGGCGCCAGATCGTGATAGTCGCGCACGAAGCCGTGGGCGTCCAGTTCCTTGGCCGACAGCTCCACTACGACGACATAGTTATGCCCGTGCAGGCGCGCGCATTGATGGTTGGGAGGCAAGGAGGTGAGCTGATGCGAGGCCGAGAAGTGGAATTCCTTGGTGATGTGGAACATTACGCGCGCCTCCTGCGCAGCGCCTCAAGCCAGAAATCGGCGTCCTCGTAGTCGGTGGGATCAGCGTGCCCGGCGAGATGGAACGCTTCGCGCCGCTCGACGCAGGTCCCGCATCGTCCGCAGTGACGCACGCCGCCCTTGTAACAGGACCAGGTCTCAGCAAACGGGGTGCCGTATCTTGCGCCATCCGCAACAATGTCAGCTTTTCCGAGATTCACATACGGTGCATAGAGGCGTATCTGCGCATAGCCGTCGAGCGCGCGGTCTTGCATTGTCTGGAAAGCTTCAATGAAGGCCGGACGGCAATCGGGATAGATGAAATGGTCCCCACCATGCACGGCCGCCGCCACCGCTTCGGCGCTGTGGGCGGCGGCGAGACCGAAGGCGATTGCCAACATGATGGCATTGCGGTTCGGCACCACCGTAATCTTCATCGTGTCTTCGGCGTAGTGGCCGTCCGGCACGTCGATACTGCTAGTCAGCGCTGAGCCGGAAAGGCCACGGCCAATTTCGCCGATGTCGATGATCTGGTGCGGGACCTTCAGTCGCTGCGCGCAAAGAGCGGCGAAGCCCAATTCCTTCCTGTGCCGTTGGCCATAGTCGAAAGATAGAAGGCCGGTGAGTTCGTGCTCCGCTGCCACCATGTGAGCAAGGGAAACGGAGTCCAATCCGCCAGAGCAGACGGCGAGAGTCTTCATCATTGGTATCCTTGTTTTGACCGGGTAAGGCTGCGACCGGAGATTTCTCTGCGCCCCCACTACTCCAGCGACTCAGTTTTGTGAACCGGGAGAATTTGCGCTCAGCCCGATTGGAACGGGAGTGCGTCGCGTCCAACACGCGTGATCAATAAAAGTTGAGCGCTTCAGCAGTTTGTTTCGCATCGCGCCAACTTTCGCAATCTGCTGTCGGATCGTCGACTTCGAGACAAGGTGATGTTCGGCCGACATCGGCTGACTCTTAATTAAGCCGCAGAACACATGTTGGCTTTCTGGCCTTCGCTTGTGCGGTTGGCACGACAATTGACATTCTAATTGTGGGGCGGCACACCCCGCCAGCCGAAAGTGGCAGTGAGCTCCTTCAGGCGCAGGTTGATGTGCTGATTATTCGGCGATTTTCCGATCTCGAACCAGAAAGCGAGGGCGACATGGATGCCAGCAAATTTGACATTGGCGACATCCGCCTGGAGAACCCTGCGCGGCGCGATTGAGGCCGCAGGCGAGCCTGCTCTACCTGCCGCCCTACAGTCCCGACTTCAATCCGATTGAGAACGCCTTCGCCCAACCTAAGGCGCTGCTGCGAGCAAAGGCCGACCATCAAGGCTCTATGGGACTGACGTTGCCCCAGCAGTTTTGAGTTCGTTTCCGGCGTGGGTTGTGCCCTGCTGGGCGGGTGAAGCGACGGGCGCTGGCGCGGAGCCTTTGGCATAGCGCAGCGCGAGCGACCGTCGCGGATTGAAGGTGCTGGCGAACTTGGCCGGGGTCTGCCAGGCGATTTGGGAGTGCGGCCGCGCGGTGTTGTAGTCGGCGTGCCACAGGGCGATGGCTACGCGCGCCTGAGCCAGCGAGGTGAACAGCGTCTCGTTGAGCAGTTCATCGCGCAGTCGGCCGTTGAAGCTCTCGATGAAGCCATTCTGCATCGGCTTGCCGGGCGCAATGTAATGCCATTCGACGCGGTTCTGATCCGCCCAGGAGAGGATGGCGTTCGAGGTGAACTCGCTGCCATTGTCGCTGACGATCATCCTGGGCCGGCCGCGCTAGTGATGAGCCGGTCCAATTCGCGGGCAACCCGCATGCCCGAGAGAGACGTATCAACGATGAGTGCCAGGCACTGTCTCGTGCAGTCGTCGACGACGGCCAGGATGCGGAAGCGGCGCCCGTCGGTGAGCTGGTCCGATACGAAGTCGAGCGACCAGCACTCGTCGGGCCTCAGCGGCACCAGCATTGGCGCCCTGGTCCCGATCGCCCGCTTGCGGCCGCCACGGCGGCGAACGGCGAGCTTCTCCTCCCGATAGAGCCGGAACAGCTTCTTGTGGTTCACGACCAGGCCCTCCCGCCTCAGCATCACGAGAAGACGCCGGTAGCCGAACCGGCGACGCTCCTGCGCGATCGCCTTCATCCGCTCGCGAACCTCCCGGTCGTCCGGCCTGCTGGTCTGGTAGCGAACCGTCATGCGGCAACAGCCGATGGCTTTACACGCCCGCCGTTTGCTCATCCCGAAGCCTTCCTTCAGGCGAGCGACAGCTTTCCGCTTGGCGGCGGGCGTCACCATTTCTTTCCCACAAGGTCCTTCAACGCGGCATTGTCGAGCATGGCGTCGGCCAGAAGCCGCTTCAGGCGCGTGTTCTCGTCCTCCAGCCCTTCAGGTCGCCGAGCCTCGGTGACATCCATCCCGCCGAAGCGGGCCTTCCAATTGTAGATCGAGGCGTCGCTGACCCCGTGCTTGCGGCACAGATCGCCAACCGATACCCCGGCCTCGTGTTTCTTCAAAATTCCGATGATCTGCTCTTCAGAGAAGCGGCTGCGTTTCATGTCCTGATCCTCTGGATGGGCCAGAACGAACTTCAAACCGGATTAGATCAGAGGGGCAAGGCCTCGGCGCGGTCGTCGACCTCTTCACCCCAGCCGAATGTGCCAACTACTTCAAAGCCGCAGGATATGACCTGGATCAGATAGGACGTGCTCCAATGGTTTACACCTGACAGGAGTCCGGCCCCCACAACCGTTTCGCAATGAGGAGCAGCGCTGCCGCTGCTCCTCCAATCACACGACGGATTCACGATGCGGCAACTCGAGCCATGATTTCGGATCGAATGGCCGATGCGGTGTATAGTGAGGCATCCAGCGGCAAATCCCCAAATGCCAGTTGACACAGAAGATAATTAGCACCTGCCTCTTCCAGCTGATCAAGGAGAGCTTTTCGGACAGAATCTGCCGTTCCCACGACGCACAATTCACTTTCAATTGCTGCATCGAAGTTCAAAGGCAAGTTTGGTGGAGTGGAAATGGCATTTAGTTCGTATAGAAATTTGAAGCTATTGAGCCATCGTTCATAGGCAGGTGCTGCGAGCAAATACGCATCTGTTTCAGAACGCCCTATCACCACCATTCGGAGCAATCCAAGAAATGGCGCTTGCTGGCCAATGTCAGCATCGTGAATTCGGGCGGCGCGGAACGCGTCGGTAACGCTGCGAACAGAAGTGGAAGGTCCGACGCAGGCGATGTTTGCCCCATTCGCAGCGGCCCAGCTAGCCGGCTCGGGTCGATTGGTGGCGATCCATGTCGGCGGATGGGGATATTGGTGAGGTCTCAACGTCAGCGGAACATCTTTCAACTCAAAGTGGCGGCCCTGATAAGAAAGCGTCCCGCCTTTCATCGCATTGATGAGAATCTCACTGGCCTCCGCATACTGTTCTGGTGCTGCTTCTACAGCAACCCCGAAGTATCCCAATTCAGTGGGAGCAGAGCCGCGCCCTATGCCGAGTTCAAGCCTGCCGCCGCTCAACTGATCAAGCATGCAGATCTCCTCGAAGGCACGCAGCGGATGATAGAGCGCAAGTAGCATTACCATGGGACCAACACGAAGACTGCGGGTTCGCTGGGCGACGCTCGCTAAGAACAAATTCGGTGATGGACCTCTGCCATGCGGCGTACAGTGGTGCTCGGCGAGATGATACGCATAAAAGCCATAGCCATCGCACGCTTCTGCTAGGCTCAGCCGATCTGCATATTGTTGTGCGATGTCATCGCCGTTTTCGTCCAGATGATCGAAGATGCCGAAGGTCAGGCCCGAAGCGGAAATTTTCTTCAATTAATTGTTCTCCAAATTACCTATTATTTATTCGCTAATCATCATAGCTGGCGACATATCAGCACCTATTACTTGGCGCTTAATGTGAATTGACTTAATGCTTGTGCACACCGCGATTCTTCTTAAAGCTCATACAGACGCGTTTGGCGGCAGCAAGGAATTTGTCCATCTGCTCTGTGGTGCCAATGCTGACGCGAATACAGTTCTTCAAATCTACGTCAGGAAAGCTGGCGATGAGGATCGCCTGCTCTTTCAACGCGGCTTGCCAGCATGAGCCCTCCTGTCCCGCCGGCACACGGGCCAGCAAAAAGTTTGCGTGGGAGGGTGTTACGGAAAAGCCAAGTTGCAACAGCGCCAGGGTCACTCGCTGTCGTTCATGCTTGATGTGCCTGTGGTTCTCTTCGTAGGCGTGGCGATGCGCAAGAATGCTTTTCCCGACCGCCTGCCCGATCACGTTCATGTTGAAGACATTCTGGATGTTGCGCAGCCTGCCAATGATTTCTGGGTGACCGAAACCGAAGCCGACTCGCACGCCAGCAGCAGCATAGCTCTTTGAAAAAGTCCTCAAGATCAAAAGATTCGGATGTCTATTGACGAGGCGCAGGGCATTGTCGGGTGCGAAGTCAACGTAGGCCTCATCCAAGACGACCAAGCGATCTGCTTGCTCCACAAGGCGTTCGATTTCGGCCACCGGCACGAATGTTCCGGTCGGATTGTTCGGATTAGCCAACAGAATGAACTTCGCGTCTTTTGCGGGGCCGGACAGCAGTTTTTCTATCGGCAGGGGATGAGCTTCGCTCGATGCGATTTCGAGAAACTCGGCACCCTGCAACATGGCAAGTTTACGGTTGAACGAAAATCCGGGCGACAGCATCGCCACTCTATCTCCTGGGGCGAGGAAAGCTCTGTAGATGAGTCCGAGCAGCTCCGACGAACCGTTGCCGGCAATCACCTGATCTTTGGAAAATCCGTAAGCATCGGAGGCAGCTGCCCTTAAGCTGAGATTGTCGTCTTCCGGATAAAGATACTGGTGTTCGATCGCAGCAATTGCACTTTGCATTACGCTCTTCGGCAACGGAAACGGGTTCTCGTTCGTATTTAGCTTAACGCAATTTGCATCCGTCGCTGGTCCGTTGGACGAGAGAGCATCTAATTTGCTGGCCACCGGCGAAAAAAGCGAAAGCACGGTCTTCAGTTTTGCATCGCACATGTTCTTCTCCGTTTTTCAGTCCCGCAGGGCATGTGACATGAGGCAATAGTTGATCGTGACTTGATCGACGTTCGGCTATATCAGCGCTGCCTTCCCACCCTGGTGGGGATCGCCGACCACGGTTTGGATTTGACACCGGCAAGCTGTCGAGAACCTGATGACGACCCAACGTGTGGCCGACGGCCGATTCGGCGCAACAGACGGTGTTTCAACATCGCATCGTCCTCAAAGCCGCATGCAGGGCCTGCACGACAGCCCGTCTCCAGCGCCCGCAGATAGGTGGAAGCCGAAGTCTTGCCGAACCTCAGTTGCTCTGCCACCTGGCCCACCGGACTGCCCTGTTTATGGGTCAGGCGCAGGATATCTCTGACGCTCGTTCGTCTTGCTTGCTTCCGTCTTGGCATGGGCTCTCTCGGTTTGCTGATGAGAGAGCCAAATACCGGCTCATCTGAGCATGAGACGCAGGCCTGACGATATGGAGCGTCGCTGTGGCGCGCGTAGCCAAGAGGGTTCGCCTCGGTGGCGGGGCATGCAAGACGGCGCACCTCCTTAGCCATCCTGTCCCATCGTCTCAGATCGTGAGGCGCACCTTATAGTCGGTGAGGAGATCTTGCAGGGTCAGGTTACGCCCTAGCGCTTAAGGTTGTTGGTCGCACCGAGCAAGCGCGGGACCTGTCGACGGACAACAGCGGTGCCACTGCCGGCACTAGGTCGTCCAGCATCGCAGTGAACCGCGTACGTAGTATTTTGTCGTAGGCGGCATTCTGGATAGCCGGATACGGGCTCTTCACCCGCTGCACCACCGATTGCGGGATGATGTCGCGAGAAACATTCACGGATTTCGTGAAAAAAGTGTACCCGCCGAAGAGCCCCACTCGCGGGGGCGGTGCAGCACCACCTCGGTGTCACTGCTCGTGTTCATGCGATGGACTAGGCCGGCCAGCTGTTGACGCAGCTCGCGGTAGTTGTAAGTCTCACCCGTGTAGACGAGCACCAAGTCAGGTCGGCCATCCTCCTGGAGCATCCTCGGCTGACGGCCGCCCTGGATATCGATGATTGCCAGGCGGTGGTGTCCCAGCGCCGCAGGCCCGCCGATCCAAGTCCCCTCGTCGTCCGGACCGTGGTTCGCTATGGTGGCCGTCATATCGGCAAGCTCCCTTCGCGCATCGGGACCTCCGAGGTCTCGATTGAAGTCGATCCATTCACAGATGCCGCACAGGTTATGTCGCCGCATTTGGGGCGAAGCAGATATAAGGCCAGTGGGAAACCATCGAGGCAAAGTGACGGATCTAGCCCAGCTACGATCCGCATCCGACATTGTCGGACATCGGACAGCACCGCGATTCGCTGCATAGGAAGCCTGGAGTCGCGATTTCCCTTGGGGGAATCAGCGCATGAAAGGAGAGCTGGGTCGTGTCTGCCGAAATGAGAAATTGCTCCCCCTTATTGCCTCACCGAGGAATGTTACCCAGCGCGATAGACGGACATGCCCTACCTCCCCCCGTTGCAGCTGAGGGAGATAGGGGCCAGCTCTTCATTCAACCCTCATGGAGGATGATCAGCCCAGCCATTTCCATGCGCCGGCCTTCACAAGCCGTGCACCATTCAGGTTCTTTTCCTTGAAGCGCGACGATCCTTGTCAGACGTCGCAACACTTGCTGCCGAGAGCACGAGCTCTTCCTCGAGCATGCCTTGATCTGCGCCTCGAACGGCTCGCACATGCTGGGTTTCAACGACTTCGCAGAGGTTGATATTCTGCAGTGACTTCGTCTCGCTGCTGCACGGCATTGACGCTGGGAGCCATGCTCGCGTGGCGCAATTGTGCTGAAGCCGGTGCCCACGGCAACGTTTCTTAACCCGCCCCAGATCCTGGCGTTTGGCTATTTCCGACATTCGTGTCCGGCTTCGGACAAAGGCCGGGTTTGCCGAACGGAGTCGCACCCAATTTCCAGTGCTGCTTGAGCAATAATATCGACCGGCATTACTGCACAACACGAAAGTTGCTGCAAAAACCGAAGTGAACCCAAGGCATCGGGTCAATTGGCATGGCGCTTGCGACTCGGTCGATAGAACGCAGTCAAAATCACGGTTGCAGACCATGCCTACCTCTCAAAGCTCGATAAAGCACGCGAGCGAAATTCCCCGTCTCCGCGGAAGCTCGTCGCCTTTAAACGTGCCTGCTCGGGGGCGGTCTTGCACAAGACCGGTCCGAGGCAACCACGCCAAGGCGCGAGGCTGCCGGAACTGTCGACCGAAGTCGATGCCGCTTCAGTTTAACCGAAAAATGCACCGTACCACTTTGGCCTGGGAGCAAATCAATGACCGACAGAAAGAACGTTCCTCTCGTGACCTTTCGCACGCGTGTTCGCGATGAGTCGATCGGGGGGCCAAATCCTTATCGGTGGGAGAACAAGACCTCCGACGATTATTTCGGGGGCAAGCGCGTCATCCTGTTCTCGCTGCCTGGCGCCTTCACCCCGACCTGCTCGACCTTCCAACTGCCCGATTTCGAAAAACTCTATGATCAATTTCTGGAACTGCGAATTGACGCGATCTACTGCGTCTCGGTCAACGATGCTTTCGTCATGAATGCGTGGGGAAAGTCCTTGGGGCTGCAGAAGATCGAGCTGATCCCAGACGGGTCGGGCGAGTTCACGCGCAAAATGGGCATGCTGGTCGCGAAGGACAATCTGGGCTTTGGCATGCGCTCCTGGCGATACGCCGCTCTGATCGACGATGGCGTGGTGGAGCAGTGGTTCGAGGAGGAAGGCTTCTGTGACAACTGCGAGACGGACCCCTATGGCGTTTCATCCCCGCAAAACGTTCTCGACAAACTGAAGGCGGCGGCATGACCCAGAAGTGGCAAGTCTCACACAACCCAAGCACACACTAGAGCATCCTCGGCAGATTACGGTTCAACATGCATCTCTCAGCAAGCCTGCTTCAACGCCAGAAGCAACGTATGGTCTTATCGCCTCAAGCCATTGAAGCTATTCGCTTGCTGCGATTGACGCATACTGAACTCCATCAGCTCGTGCAGCAGGCACTCGAGAGGAACCCCGTTTTGAAGCCTGACCCGTTTGACGACGATTCGCCGCTGTCAGGGGTGGATCAGCGGAGCAGTCAAAGCAGAAGCGAAATCGGCGAATCGCCCATTGGCGGGCCGTCTGGCGGGCGCGGGCAATGGAAGTCGCAACGCAGTAGCGGCAACGATCGACCTGCCGTCGAGGAGTTTACCGCCCACACCGAAACATTGCACGACCATGTCGCCCGCCAGGTCGCCCTCACCCCGTTCACCCCCCAGGAGCGGCTGATTGCCGGACAGCTCGCCGCCCATCTGGAGGACACTGGCTATCTTCAGGTAAACCTTTTCGATCTGGCCAGGAGGTTAAACGTTCGGCAAGCTGATGTGGAACGGGTCATCGGAATCTTGCAGCAATTTGATCCGCCGGGGATTTTTGCGCGAACTCTCAGCGAATGCCTGAAGATTCAGCTGCGCCAGCAAGACCGGTTCGACCCGGCTATGGCAGCTTTGGTCGCCAATCTCGAGATGCTTGCACGGGGGGATTTTCAGGGATTGAAGCAGCGTTGCGGAGTCGACGAGGAGGATCTCCTCGACATGAGGAACGAAATCCGCGCGCTCGATCCCAAGCCTGGAGACCGGTTCCAGTCCGGGACGCCGGAAACCATCGTACCGGACGTCTGGGTAATGCCCAAGTCCGAAGGTGGATGGCGGGTGGAGCTTGATCCGGCCACGCTGCCCAAAGTGTTGATCAACCACACCTATGTCGCCGAAATCTCGCAGCTGACCAATCAAAATCCGGAAGGCAAAGCGTTTCTCGACCATTGCCAGGAAAAAGGGAACTGGCTGATCAGCTGCCTCGAGCAGCGCGCTAAGACGATCCTTAAGGTTGCGACCGAAATCGTGCGCCAGCAGGATGCCTTTTTTACACACGGCGTCGCCCATCTGCGGCCTCTCTGTCTCAAAAATGTCGCTGACGGGATCAAAATGCACCAGTCGACGGTAAGCCGGGTGGCTTCGAACAGGTACATGTTAACTCCGCGCGGGGTGTTCGAGCTGAAGTATTTTTTCACAGCGACAATCGCATCCTGCGAGGGCGGCGACGCGCACTCCGCCAAATCTGTCCGCCATCGGATCAAGGCAATCATCGCCGAAGAATCGCTCGACAAGGTACTTTCCGACGAAGACATCGTTGCTCAGCTCAAGCAGACCGGCATCAATGTCGCTCGCCGTACCGTCACCAAATATCGCGAGGCGATGAACATCCCTTCCTCCATACTACGGCGCCGCGATAAGCGTTTGTCCGCAGCTGCGATCAAGCGAAGTGACTAACCGGCATTCCTGGTCGGCGAGAGGCGACTCTCAACTTCCTCCGGGCCGAAGCAGCTTTCGAAGTCCTGGCATTCCCGACAACTGGGTGCAGTGCATGACGAAAAGCCTTCGGCCTCACACAGCTTGCGGTAAAAGTACTTTTTCCATTTCATGTTTTCTGTGTTGCCTGCCGCCAGCGCGGGAAAATGTCTGGCAAGCAGGCGGCTGAGCTCAGCGCGATTTGAGAGGCCAAGATCCCGCCAAAGATGGTCCGTGCGCATCGCACGCCGGGCGATGATCTTGGCCAAGCGGCCGCTCGCCGGGTCGGCCGGCGCAGCATGCGCTAGCAGCAGCCGGCGTAGCAGCTCCTCTTCCAGTTCCGGCTCGGGCTCGCTCAACTCCTCCAAAGCGAATACGCTGCTGGAGGTAGACGGGAAAGTTGCGGCCAAGACATCACGCAATTCGACAGACGAAAGGCCTGTCCCCTCCGTCGCCAACACCTCGCCCGCCTGGACCTCCTCAAGCGAACGTGAATGTACGCAGGGCAGCACATGCTGATCGAAGCTCCTCCCTAGCTCGGACCCACGCCATTGCGCGCTGGATAGGCAGCCATCATCGTAACGGCCGGCTTCAGCTTCCGGCATGACAAAGCGCCTTGTTGACCGCAGGGATGATCTTGTCGCCCCAGAGCTCGATCTGGCGCAGCATCGTCTTTTGGTCGAAGTCGCCCAATTGAGTCTGAACTGCGATCTGGTCCGGTTTCAAGATATCGATCTCTTCCAGCAGGCGATCAATCACGCGATTTACGCTGCCAATCGGCAAATTTTTGCGCATGGTCTCGAAGGACAGATCCTGCTGGGTCGGTGTCTCCTGCAGCAGGTAGCCATCGTGGCTCTGTTGGCGGCGCTGATGCAGGGCTTCAGAAAGCCGGCGCTGGAAGCGGGCATTGTCGAGATAGCTGTTGATCTCCAACTCGTCGTGGCTGGCATAGCAGCAGCGCAGCAGCGATATCTTGACGTCGGTGACGTTCTTTTCCTCGGATGCCGCCGCCCTCTCGACTGATTCACGCAGTGTGGTCAAAGTCTCTAAGCCGTCGTGGAAGGCTGTGACAAAAAAATTGTGCCCCTCGCGGTAGGCCCGAGCCATCCGTGCGGCTCCGCCAGCGATCCAGATAGGCGGCGTCGGCTGCTGGACTGTGCGGACCGAAATCGCTGTTGGGGGATCTTCTCATACTGGCCGTCGTGTTCGAAGACGTTTTGGTTGAGGCCCTTGAGAATGATGTCCAGGTATTCCGAAAAGACGGCCGGCGCCTCATCGATGTCCACGCCGAACCGTTCGAACTCGAACTGCTGGTATCCCAAGCCTACGCCGAGCTCGAGACGGCCGTTCGCAACGATGTCGGCGAAGCCGATCTCGGACAGCAGGCGCTGCGGTTGGTAAAGCGGCAGCACGCAGACGGCAGTGCCCAGGCGAATCGTGCTTGTCAAGCCGGCGCAGTGCGCCACCATCATCAGCGGGGATGGTATGAGGCTGTAATTGTTGAAGTGGTGCTCAGCAAACCACGCGGTGTTGAACCCAGCCTGCTCCGAAGCGACGGCCTGTTCGATGGAGTTGCGGATGACGCTTTCTGAGGATTGGTGATAGCCACGCTGGGCGGCCAGAATGAAAGTGGCAAATTCCATGATTTCTCCTCGTTATAGACACGTCAGCCGACCGGGAATGTGCTCGGCATGCACATGCTTGGATCTCAAGCACCTCAGGTGCGTCGTGGAGCCGAGGCTTCATAATGCTCGGCCGGTCGCCCTGCGAAGGCCTGGCAATTAACCTGCGGCCTCCGCAAAACATTCGTCATAGAGTTCGCTGGCGTTTCCCGCATCACCGAACGAGGTCCAGCCGCCGTCCACGTAGAGGATCGAGCCGTTGATGTATGAGGCGTCAGACGAAGCAAGGAAGAACGATGCATCTGCGACGTCTTCTGGCCGTCCCATCCTGCCCATGGGGATGCGTCGTCCGATTGCTGTCAGGTCGATGCGGCCGGCTTTGGCCAACTGAGCAAGTGCGGGCGTGCGGATGTGGCCAGGAGCGACGGTGGCTGTCCGAATTCCGACCGGCCCGAGTTCGGCCGCCATGCAACGGGTCAGCATATCCATCCCCGCCTTGGAGGCGCCGTAGGCATGGCGCGGCGCGAACGGCAGAAAGCTGTCGATCGACCCGAGATTGAGGATCACGCCGCCCGGGCGCATAGCCTTGATCGCTTCGCGCGCGCAGGTGAAGGCGCCGGTAAGGTTGACATCCAGGACGTGTTCGAGCTGTTTCGACAGTTGCTCGATCGCAGGCACAATCCTGTCGGCGGTATCAGCACTATTGACCAGAACATCGATATACCCGAAGCGTCCCCTCAGTTCTTCGAACATCGACACCACATCGCTCTCGACGGCCACGTCCAGCGATTTCGCCAGATGCTTGCCGGGGAGCGATGTAGCCAGCTCTGCCGCTGCAGTGCCATCTTTATCAGCAATCACGACGGTGTCGCCGTTCGCGGCAAAGCGGCGAGCGACGGCCGCGCCAATGCTTTTTGCGCCACCGGTGACGAGCACGATTCGCGCATCTGTGCATTCGGCCGGACAGGAGAGCTCGGCTTGGAGCGCACCATCCACCGGCGGGTGAGCATCCCCCGGCTGGTTGAATGACATCCAGCCTCCGTCGACTGCCAGCACCGAGCCGGTGATGTAGCGCGCCTGCGTGCTGCTCAGAAAACGCACGACCCTGGCGATCTCGTCGGGGCGAGCCAAGCGCCCCATCGGCACGCGGCGGCGTATCGCCGCGAGGTCCATTTTGCCAGCGCGTGCCAGTTCTGTGACCATTGGGGTGCGGACGGAGCCCGGCGCCACCGCCGTGACGCGGATTCCTCGCATAGCCCACTCGCATGCAAGGGACTTTGTCAACGAGATCACGCCAGCTTTCGAGGCTGCGTAGGCGTTGCGCCTGGGATTGCCGACCACGCCCGCCATCGAAGCCACATTGACGATCGCACCGCCCGGCTTCATGCGCCGCGCCGCTTCCCGGGCCATAACGAATGGCCCAATAAGGTTCACTGTCACGCCGCGTCGGAAGGTATCGACAGCGGTGTCGATGATCCTATCCATCGTGGGTCCAACCGCCGCATTGTTGATGAGGACATCGATTTGCGCGAACCGTGCTTCGACCTGGCCGAAAAGTGAGAGCATGTCCTTCTCTCGCGACACATCGCACTCCAGACCGACGTGCGGCGACCCGAGATCCCGAGCCAGTTCAACCACACCACTGCCCGGAAGGTCCACCGCAACTACAGTGTCTCCGTCCGCGGCAAGGATATCGACCAGGGCACGGCCGATCCCGCCCGCAGCGCCTGTGATGATTACGGTGCGTGCTGCCAGTTTCACGAGAGCTTCTCCACGATGACCGCTTGTGATCTCAGCCCATCAACCTTGGGCGGAATGAAGGGCCGAGCCAAATCGTTGCAGTGACCGCCAGTTGCGGCCCCACACAGATGTCGTTCCCGTAGGGCGCTCATCCTCCATTTCTACCCACTTATGCAGCTCCCAGTTGGGGACCCTCGACGCCATCTTGGTCGGTGGGGATGTGACCCTTGAGCAACTGGTAGATGGGATCGTCTGGATGTTGTGCTCCAATCGGCTGTCGCCGGCCGAACCTATCTGCCTCAAGAATCGCTGGCGGGATTTGCTCCTCAACCCAATCGTAGACGACTGTCCGTTCCGCAATTCGCCACTCGTCCTGCCTCTTCTGAAACAGATCGCAGTAACGGCCGCAAAGCAGCGTCTGACGTATTTCTTGGTCTGTATCCGGTCCGCGTTGCAGCGCGGTGAAATAGCTCTCGACCGCGGCCTCTGCTGAACTGATGAAGTCGATCAGGCTGTTCGTGATTTGATGGATGTTACGGTGCCCCGGCAGACCGAGAGCAAATTGGATGAAGTCCTCTGCCGGTCCGCAATAGGGACCGTGCCTGTCATACGCTTCGGGCCAGTATGCGCTACGCAGCGCCGCCTCATCGGCGCGGTCTATCCCGCGGCAGTACCGATACAGGCAGTTGCGGATCGCCTCTCGGTCACGCAGTTCGGTAATTTTCGCGTGGTCGACAGGGTCTGTCGCGAATTGTATGATTGTTTTATCCTTCCCGATGCCAGTCTGCACTTTGCGTGTGTCTCTCTCTACAACTGAGTTAGCGGGGGGCTCGTCAACTTCCAGAGCTTGTTCGGGGCAGGCTCGTACCCCTTTTGAGGCAAGCAGTTGCTCCCCATCGGCAACATCAATATCACCGGGCAAGATGTAGCCGGCGTCATCAAGCTTGAAGACTCTCGGCGCCCGCGCCCAGCAGCGCGCATGACCCTGGCATCTGGCTTTATGTACGACGACACGCATAGCGAACTCCAATGTCGTTGGCTGAAACTTCAGGACCAGTCCAGGATCAGATTCTCGATCCCGAACACATGGCCGCCGAAGGTGATAGGTTCAGTCCCTGTCTTGATCCGAAAGGCTGGGATGCGCGCCAGCCACTCCTCCAGGCCAATGACAATCTCCCGCCGGGCAAGGTGTGAGCCAAGACAACGATGGGGACCATAGCCAAAGGCAGCGTGCCGGTTGTCCTCGCGCGCCAGATCGATCTCATTCGGGCATTCGAATTCCGCCGGGTCACGATTGGCAATCATCGTGGCACAGGAAACATAGTCTCCCTTGCGGATCGGCGCGCCTTTGAAGTCGACATCCTTCGTTGCCACTCGGATCATCTGAATGGTCGAATAGGCGCGCAGCAATTCTTCCGCAGCGACGGCAATCCGGTCCGGTTCGCTTCGTAGCAATTCCTGATCTTTGGGGTTGCGCGCGAGATGGGCCAAGTCGAAGCATATGGCTGCTGAGACCGTGTCGAGTCCCGCGACGAACACAAGCACGCCGATGCCACGGACTTCTTCGTCACTGAGCAGACGACCCTCGACCTTTGCCTTCACGATGAAGGTCATGAAATCATCGACCGGCTCCTTGCGGCGCTCGGTGGCAAGTTCGTCGATGAAGGCCACGATCGTCCGGGCTGCGGGTGGTCGTTGCTCCTTATCGCCGTGGAGCAGATCTCTAGCCCAGCCGACAAATGTTTCTAGTCCGTTGTCCGAAAGCCCAATAAAGCGAAGGAAGATATTGACCGCGAACGGAACTGCAAAATCCTTCATGATGTCGCAGCTCGTGCCTGATGCGGCGATCCTGTCGATCAGCTTGATCGCTCGTTCCCGGACAGCCGGCTCCAATGCCATTACCCGCTTTGGCGAAAGCAGCGGATTGAGCAGTGAGCGAAAAACACCGTGGAATGGCGGATCGAGCTCAAGCGGGATCATCGGCCAGCTCTCGCCGAGCACAGAGGCGAAGATGCTGCGATGGCTGGAAAACGTTTCGGTGTCCTGCAGCACCCGGCGCTGGTCGCTCGCGCGAGTGATGACCCAGGTACCCCGACCGTCGCGCGTGTTGCTGGTTGAATAAAAGATCGGAGGCCCGGCATGAACGCAAGCAACCGCTGCATGCGGATCCCCGTTAGCGGTCGGCAACATGCCGGGCGACGTAAACAGGCTGAAGTCCCTCACCATTTCGGGCGGGACATGATCTGGAACCGGCCGCGATTTAACCGCGCCAGAATCGAGAGACCGTTCATGAGATGCTGTCGGCATTTGCATGCAATCGTTGGTGCAAGCTCCGTGCCGAATTCGTCTTTCGATAATCCTTGCCGTTTGCTGGGCAACAGGTGGCGCCTGCGCTGACTTGCTGGTCGGGATTGCAACATTCTTGTCCAGCGTCGGACACAGAATGTAGAAAGCTAGACACCGACTTGGAGCAACTCAACTGGTGGGATCGCTAGCTGTGGAGCCTCAACAGGTTGTCCTCGGTTAGAGCGAGGCGACTGATAGGTGTTTTGGACTTTAGGCTCCCGTGGGGACGGTGCCAATTGTATCTGTGCAGCCAGACCGGCAACTCTGCGGCGCGGTGATCTGAAGTCGGATAAGCGATGGCATAAGCCCATTCGCGCAGTGCTGTCTGGATGAAGCGCTCGGCCTTGCCATTGGTCTTGGGTGTATAGGGTCTTGTCCTGACGTGCTTGAGGCCGAGATCGCGGCAGGCCTTGGCGAAGGCCTTTGATCTGTAGCAGGAGCCGTTGTCGGTCATGACGCGGGCTATCGTGACGCCGAGGCTGGCGTAGTAGGCCACCGCCGCCTTGAGGAAGGCGATGGCGCTTTCTTTTTTCTCGTCGGGCAGGATCTGCGAGAAGGCGATGCGGGAGGCGTCGTCGATGCAGACATGGACGAACTCCCAACTGCTGCCGCGCGAGCTGGCATTGCCGGTGCGCTTGCCGGTAATGCGATGACCGATGCGCTCGAAACGACCGAGCTTCTTGATATCGATATGGATCATCTCGCCAGGATGCTCGCGCTCGTAGCGTCGGATCGGCTCGGCCGGTTCGATATCCCGCAACCGCGACAGTCCGGCACGCTTGAGAACCCGGCTAACGGTGGCGGGCGAGACGCCGACCTCATGGGCGATGTGCTTGCCGGTCCAACGTTGCCGCCGCAGCGCCATGATGCGCTCGGCGATCAACGCAGCGGTGGCCTGCGGCATATGGGCGGGCCGCGAGGAACGGTCGATCATGCCGGCCCGCCCTTCGGACTTGTAGCGCTCGACCCAGCGCGCCACGATCTTGGCCGACACGCCGTAGACACGCGCCGCATGGGCTTTGGAGAAAGCGCCTTCTATCACCGACAGCGCCATCTCCTCTCGACGCAGCGGTGTGAGACGGGCATTCTTATGGATGTTCATTCGGATCC
Organism: Mesorhizobium sp. M1D.F.Ca.ET.043.01.1.1; assembly: GCF_003952385.1. Taxonomy (NCBI): domain Bacteria; kingdom Pseudomonadati; phylum Pseudomonadota; class Alphaproteobacteria; order Hyphomicrobiales; family Phyllobacteriaceae; genus Mesorhizobium; species Mesorhizobium sp. M1D.F.Ca.ET.043.01.1.1. Next base: position 3,851,350 of record NZ_CP034444.1, on the reverse strand, counting down.
TCCGATGGATGCTGAAGCGTGGTAACTCCAGTCTCCTCGGTCCGGTCCGAATGGACAACCTCCCGAAAGCTCACAGCTAGCCGATCATGTGCCCGGGGAGCATCCAGTTCGAAAGCTTGCTCTAAGCGGCTTGGTGACTTGGCCGAGGTCACCCAGGTGGAAATGACCAACACTTGGGGTAAGCCTAGTGGCGCTCCCCTCGATGATGTCTGGCGGGGTGGTTAGCCGCCTCCGTGGGACAAGATCAGTCTACACGAATGGGCTATAGCCTCTCCTCGCCTGCCTCACTGGCCGTCCTTCAGAGCCGGCCACACGAGCTTTTGTCTTTCAGCAGGGCGTTTTTCTCGCCAGCTACAGAGCCACACCGACGCCATTAATGAGCGTCCAGTCGACGGGTTGGATGGCCCTGTCCATCTTGCCCAGCACCTTGGCTTAGCATTTGCCGGTGCGGCGGAAGCCTTCAAGACGCAGTTCTTGACCTTCTCCAGATCAGCCTCGGATGGATATCGGCAAGGGTTCAGCTCGTCCTTTTGAACTTGCGCATCTTCGTGTTGGCCAACCCCAGGCCGCCCGACATATTTGCGGTCTATCCGGCACCTCAACTTCGAACAACCTTGCGGCAAGCTCTTGGGATAGCCCACGCTCGTGCCTCCACCACCCGCTCAGCAGAGCCAGATTTGTCGTTGATGGCACGGAACTTGCGGAGTCATTCGCAGATGCGTCACGGACCGAGAGTGTCGTCCCATGAATTCGATCACCAAAAAGGCCGCCCGACGTTGCTGGGACCGCCTGCAATTACCTTATCCCAGAATTGGGAGCAACGGCTTCAAAAGGGATAACTCATCACCTCAATTTTGTCGATCGCGCGGCCATCGAACCGCAGCCATCGATCAGACTTCCGCCTCGTTGCACTCATTGCGACCGCCTTGGTGCTTGCGACAACCGCTCAATTCTGGCTGCCAGGATAACCACATATGGCGACGGAACTTCCTGCTTCAAAGCAATATAGAGATCGTCGATCATCCCCCCATCAAGGCCTCGATCGAGGACACCGCGTTCGGCTTGCTTGGTTCGCAGTGAACAGACCGCACTTCGACGAATGCGATCGATGCGACCGCGCCGAGAACTCTCCCGCATTGTCGACGGTTGGGTCCGTCGGCCCTCCGATGAGGCCTCGGATGCGTCGGGCGCCGAGGCCTCGACTGATGCCGACTGGCCGCCGCCGGAAGGTCTCGCGGCTTTGATCCCCGGCGATGTAGCCACCCCTGCTGCAACAGCTCCTAGCCGGAGAACTCATTCATGACCGAATCGGCGACAGATTTAGTGGACGCGGCTTTGTTCGACCGAGATCGGCTTGACCCAGAAAGTCCCTATCAACGTTCTGGCCCTGCATGGGGTGCCATCATTTCGCTTTCCTTCGGCACCTTCGGGCTTGTGACGGCAGAGTTTCTGCCCGCCAGCGTTCTGACACCGCTCGCGCATGATCTCCGTATCACCACGGGCACGGCTGGACAGGCGCTAACAGCGACCGCAATCGTCGCGGCGATCTCGGCACCGATAATCGCCATCGTGACAAAGCGTCTGGACCGCAGGGTCGTCATCTGGGCGATGACGCTCCTGCTGATCCTGTCGAACGTTCTGGCAGAGGTTGCGGGGTCGCTGCCGGTTTTGCTGGCGGCACGCGTCGTCCTTGGCATATCGCTTGGTGGTTTTTGGTCTATTTCGGCAGCGTTGGCGATGCGGCTGGTTCCAAGTCACCTCATGCCGCGCGCCATGTCGATCATCCTCACCGGCGTTTCTGTCGCCTCCGTCTGCGCGGCTCCAATCGGCGCTTATGTCGGTGACATTTGGGGATGGCGAGCCTCGTTCAAGGTCGCCGCAATCGTGAGTGCCGTTGCGCTGCTCGTGCAACTCGTAACCATTCCGCCACTGCCTCCGATCGAAGTGCGCAGATTCCGCAGTCCGCTGGATGTCGCGAAGAATCCGGCGATGAAGGTTGCGGTGCTAGTCGTGCTATTGGTCGCTTCCGGCCATTTTGCCAGCTTCGCCTACATCCGCGCCTTTCTCGAGAGCGTTCCTGCGCTCGAAAAGAAGTCAATCCCGCTCGTGTTCCTTGCTTTTGGCACGGCCGGCGTCTTCGGCAATTTAGCCGGCGCATTCCTCACCAAACACAGTCTCAAGGCGGTCGCGGCCCTGCCGCCCCTGCTCATTGCCGTAGCCGCTGTCTCGCTCCTGACTATGGGAGCATCGGCCTTGACCTCGGCAATTGCAGTTGCCGTATGGGGCTTTGCTTTTGGCGCGGTCCCGGTCGGATTGCAGACATGGATGGTGCTACGCGCCGCTCCGAAACAGGCCGAGAGCGCTGGTGTACTGATGGTCATAACCTTCCAAGTGGCCATCGCAGCCGGCACAACTTTCGGTGGCCTATTGGTGGATCACACGGGTATTGCCAGTGTCTTTGTCTACAGCGCGGTTGCCACGTTCCTCGCTGTCTTGACAGTATTTTTGCTCGGCCCGAACCGCAAAACCTGACCGCCTGGTGGGGAGTGACGGTCGGCGGCGTTCACGCTATTGCCACCTCTGAGCTCGGCCCAAAGGCCGCGGCTTCGTCGTAACCATGCGGTCGATGGGGCAGCGCCAAATTGCTTCCTGCTCATCGCGTTGCGATAATACAGCGCGCTTATTGCGTCATCGTGTCCCCGGTCTCGGCTTCAATGCCCGGCTACTGGCTGCGGAGGCAGATGGGCGCCGGCGTCCCACCGACGACGATCGGTCTTTTCTCATGTAGCTGTCGGGGAAACGAGGCAGGTTTTCCGCCAGAACCCGCCAGTCGTCGCGCTCGCGTTCGCCTTCCTTGCGCGCACCGAACAACTGGATGATGATCTTGCCGTCGGACCCATATGCTTCGAGCGAGGTGACGTGACTGTCATTGGTCGGCTTGCGCACGGCCCAAACCTCACGGATTTGGTGGGTCCTGAGATGCAGCCGGAACGTTTCGTCCAGCACATGGATGCACGGCCCGATCTGCTTGACCGACTTGATTAAGCCGGAATGGGTCTGGATAGAACCTCGGTTGCCGACGAAGCACATGATCGGCAATTCGTCTTCGGCCGCACGCTGGAGCACGGCGCCAACTGCGGCATTGTCGAGCAGCCAAGCGTAATCCTGGCCGACCATGCGCAAAGCCTGGCAGCGGCTGAGCTTGAGCGTCTTTAGAAGGTTGACGTCAGTCAGCCGGCTCCAGTGCTCGCGTAGGTCGTCCACCGTGCCGGCCCAGTCCGCAGTCCTCGCGCCCAGGTCGGCTACTCTCGCCTTAAGCGACATGGTCGGCTCCTGGTTGGCGGATACGAGCTCGGCCACCAGCTTTCGATAGGCATGAAGGTTGGAGACCGGCCTGAGATGCACCTTATGCACTGCTGCGCCGGTGGCGTCGAAGAATTGCAAACTGCGCTGGATTCCGCCGCGATGGCGCCTTTCAACAGCGAAACCATACCTCCAAGCTTGCGGGAAGACGCGAAGGTCGAATTCGTCACCAAGGACCATGGCGTGATTGTTGCCGGTTATCACTCTGTTGAAGACGCCAATCTTTTCGTGCACGGCACCTTGATTGCGGGTCAGCGCCGTCACTTCGCCCACGAATTCGAGGCCCGTCAGAACGTGATTGACGCGCGGGTCGATGCGTGCCGCGCCGAAACCGCAATGGGCCGCGACCAGTTCCGCTTCCGAAATGGCCAATTGGGCTGCGAAATCACGCGCGGGAATGTTCGGACAGACTTCCCACGCACGCCGGATTTCGTTGGGCGACCGCTTCTTGCGCTGATCCATGTTTTTACCCCTGCCCCGTTCTTCTTTTGACGATCGATCGAAAAACGGGCCTCAGGGGTGTGCACGGCGGACGCGATCGATCGTCAGGCACATGCCAGTCGAATCCTGTCTCCGGGCGGTCAGCGGCCAATCGCCGGTAGAGAGCGATTGTTGGGTGGTCGGCGCCAATCGGCCGATCGAGCATTCGGGTACCACCGGCGGTGCTGCTTTCCCACTCAAGGCGGGTCTGATGGATCATATTGCTCTCCTTCGTTCTTCGATTGCGAGGGCAACCCAAAGGTGAATCGGCCGGCAATTTTGCCGCCGCAACGAAGGCTTCACAAAAATCGTGCCAGTTGCTCCGCGGCAAGCTCTGAACATCTTTGGCTCTGTTCATTGCTTTACGCGTGAGTGCATCGCGAACTCAGGCGCCCTTCCTGTGACGCGGACGCGACAAATCCGACAGTAAGTGTCGGTTGTCGGACGTCTCCCCAGCAATCGAGCATAAGAGACGTCGGGATGTCCTACGGTTTTTGACACGTCTTCCCTTTGGCACGGTCCATGCGAGATGATCCGCGAAAACGTCGGACCGAGGAGAAATCGAGCCATGATTACGCTCACCGACAACGCTGTTGCCGCCATCAAGGCCGCTCTTTACCGCGCCAGCGAGCCGGCGGAAGGATTTCGCATCATGGTCCATGCCGGCGGCTGCGCCGGCTTCCAATACTCAATGGGCCTGGAGAGCGTCTCACGTGAGGGCGATGCGATCATCGAGCGAGATGGGCTCAAGGTGTTCATGGATAGAGGCTCCCAACCCCATGCAGCCGGCATGACCGTGGACTTCGTCACTGGGCTCGAAACATCCGGCTTTGTTTTCGATAACCCCAATGCGCGTGAGACGTGCGGCTGCGGCAAGTCCTGCAAATGATTGCGAGGGAACAGGCTATGTTCGACTATAGCGACGCCAAGGAATACTGCGTCGAACCGGCACCGCCGGCGCTCTGGAACCGGCCGACACGCACTGTCGGCCCGGAACAATTGCGTTCGGTGATGCGCCAAATCGCGATCATCGATCGTTGCCGTGGGCAAGCAAACAAAATTGCCCGAAACAGCTGAATTCCCGGCAGATGCCGCCACCAAAGGGCAATGTCGACAGCGACCGGTCAGCCAAGCCATCGCTCGCCCGGCCGCCCACCTTACCAGATACGATATGCGCCAGAGGTTCAATGGCCCGCCTACCCTTGAATCATTTCAGCAGTTGAAGGATCACTCCCATGAACCCTGTCTATCTCGACAACAACGCAACGACGCGGGTTGATCCTGCAGTCGTTGGAGCGATGTTGCCTTTCTTTACGGAGCAATTTGGCAATCATTCGTCCATGCACGCCTATGGCGCATCGGTTGCTGAAGCCGTGAGAAAGGCGAGGCAACAGTTGCAAGCCCTCATCGGCGCGGGATTCGAGGACGAGATCATCTTCACCTCGGGCGGGACTGAAAGCGACAGTACAGCCATCCTTTCGGCGCTGGAGGTGATGCCCGACCGAACGGAAATAGTGACTTCCGCGGTTGAACATCCGGCCGTTCTGAAGTTGTGCGCGCACCTTGAAAAGACGCGCGGCGTCAAGGTGCACATTATCCCAGTCGATCACCACGGCCGGCTCGACCTGGACGCCTACAGAACCGCTCTCACTCCACAAGTGGCAATCGTCTCGATAATGTGGGCGAACAATGAGACCGGTACGATCTTTCCCGTGGTTAAGCTTGCCGATCTAGCCAGGGAAGTCGGCGCGCTTTTCCACACTGATGCAGTGCAGGCGGTCGGAAGGCTTCCGATTGAGCTGAAATCGACCGCGATCGACATGCTGTCGCTCTCCGCCCACAAGCTGCATGGTCCAAAGGGGATAGGCGCGCTTTATGTAAGACGTGGCGTGCGCTTCTCCTCCATGATCAAGGGTGGGCACCAAGAGCGCGACCGGCGTGCAGGCACTGAAAACACACCCGGCATAGTCGGACTGGGCATGGCGGCCGAACTCGCCTTGAAATTCATGGACGAGACAAAACGAATAAAATGGTTGCGCGACCGCCTTGAGAACGGGATCATCCAGCGCATCCCAAACACATCCATCAACGGCGATCCGCAAGAGCGATTGCCAAACACTGCAAACATTGGATTCGAAGGTATCGAAGGCGATGCAATTCCAATTGTCCTGAGCCGGCTGGGAATCGCCTGTTCCGCCGGGTCCGCCTGTGCCTCTGGCTCACTGGAACCGAGCCATGTTCTGATCGCTATGAACGCGGCATGTGGGGCAGTCCGCTTCTCCTTGTCGCGTGACAACGGCGAAGATGACGTAGACCGCGTGCTTGAGGTCCTGCCTGCGATCACCGAGAAGCTACGGGCCGTTCCCAGTGCTGGACTGTGCGGGCGAGGTGCAGAACAGCTTCATTCCGGCCCGGGTCCGAGCGGCACAATAGCCGACGAGCCGTGAGGTCTTCCTCAACGTGACGACCCTGCGCAATGGAGAGCAGTCAAACTCGGGGTCGCCTTCACCACTTCAGAAAAGCTTGAGATCGCCAAGTCTCTTGCCCAGCCGCCGTGCCAGAGGTCGGCACGCCGTCAGCAATGTCACCAATGCATCGACACCACAATTACGCGCCGGGAGAATACAATGAACTGCTCCGCTGATAGCCGCCCGATCGATCGCACCGATATCCTAGCGCGACTGAAGGGCCTGTCGGCCGCGGAGGACTTCTTCGCCTGCCTTGGCGTCTCCTACGACCCGAAAGTGATGAATGTCTCGCGGCTCCATATCATGAAGCGCGTGGGCCAATACCTTGCCGAAGAAGATTTCTCCGGTCTGCCTAACCAGGTAATCGCCGCGCGGGTGCGCGCCAAGCTGGAACGCGCCTACGAAGATTTCGCGACTTCCTCGCCGCTCACGCAACGTGTGTTCAAGGTGCTAAGGGACCACGATCCAAACATATGTCCCGCACCTGGCCGCGCCTTCGTCCCGCTCGACTCTGCACTGAAGCGGTTCGGAAAGTAATGAGCCCGACACGGCTGCGACGCGACAATGTCGAGAAGTCGACAAATCCAGTCCTCATGACGCCTCCTCGGAAGCAAACGAAGCCACCTTCTGGAATAGAGGCAGGAAGACGACTTGGCATGAACGATGCAGGCAATGAGGCGAACCGCCAAGCACGAATCCGGACTGGGAGCTTAGAGAAACCGCCAATGCATATCGTAATCTGCATCAAGCAGGTGCCGGATTCGGCACAGATCCGCGTGCACCCGGTGACGAACACGATCATGCGTCAGGGTGTTCCGACCATCATCAATCCTTACGACCTGTTCGCCCTCGAAGAAGCGCTCAAACTGCGCGACGTTCATGGTGGCGAGGTTACTGTGCTCACAATGGGTCCGCCCATGGCGGAGGACTCGCTGCGAAAGGCGCTCGGTTACGGTGCTGACCGAGCAGTTCTCTTGACGGACCGCTATTTTGCCGGATCCGATACGCTGGCGACTTCCTTTGCTCTTTCGCAAGCAATCGCAAAAATTGGGGAGACTTTCGGCAGGCCGGACATCGTCTTCACCGGCAAGCAGACGATTGACGGCGATACCGCCCAGGTCGGACCGGGCATAGCCAAGCGCCTAGATTTATCGCAACTTACCTATGTCGCGAAGATTGCCTCCATCGATCTCGATACGCGAGAGATCGAAGTCGCGCGTCGCGCCGAAGGCGGCACCCAGTTGCTGAAGAGCAGACTCCCTTGCCTCATTACCATGCTGGAAGACACCAACGAAATCCGCCGGGGCTCGCTCCAGCAGGCTCTGTGCGCGGCGCGCAGGCAAGTCGTGAAGTGGACTGCAGCCGACGCCGGCATTGACGATCTCACCCGGTGCGGTCTGCGTGGCTCGCCTACAGTCGTCAAGCGTGTTTTCGCCCCCACCGCACGGGCAGAAAGGGCGGCGCAGATCGACACCGCGGAAAGGGGCTTGCAGGACATAGCCGATGAACTCATCGCCGATATCTTAACCCGCCGGCCGGCGCTGGAACATGAGCTGGCCTTCAACAGCGGCACGTGACGGCCAGGAGCAGAAAATGTCGACCGCAAGCCAAACCACCCCTCGCATTGCCCCCGGCCGTGCCGGTGTAAAGAAAGAACTTCCCGACCATTTCAAAGACTACCGGCACGTGTGGGTCTTCCTCGAGCTCGAACGCGGCAATGTGCATCCTGTATCATTCGAACTGCTGGGCGAAGGCCGCAAATTGGCCGACAAGCTTGAAGTCCAGCTCGCGGGCGTCGTGCTGGGACCGCCGGGCGAGATGGTCGAGGACGCTGTTGCCGAGGCCTTCGCTTACGGGGCGGATCTTGTCTACATCGTCGATGCGCCGCCGCTCGCCGACTACCGGAACGAGCCGTTCGCCAAGGCGCTCACGGATCTGGTCAATACCCATAAACCCGAAATCCTCCTTCTCGGCGCGACCACACTGGGCAGGGATCTTGCAGGCTCGGTAGCGACGACCCTGCAGACGGGGCTCACGGCCGACTGCACCGAACTTGATGTAGATTCCGACGGTTCACTCGCCGCGACCCGTCCGACTTTTGGTGGCTCATTGTTGTGTACGATCTATACACTAAATTACCGGCCGCAAATGGCGACGGTGCGACCAAGGGTCATGCCTATGCCGCAACGGGTGGATAAGCCGGTCGGGCGTGTCATGCGGCACAAGCTGTCGCTCGTTGAGGACGATATCGTCACCAAAGTCCTCGGCTTCCTACCGGATAACCAGTCGGCAATGGCAAATCTTGCCTATGCGGATGTCGTGGTTGCGGGAGGCCTCGGTCTCGGAGCGGCGGAGAACCTTCAGCTTGTGAAGAATCTTGCCCGAGCGATCGGCGCCGAGCATGGCTGTTCGCGCCCCTTGGTCCAGAAGGGCTGGATGCCGGCTGATCGACAGATTGGACAAACTGGCAAGACCATTCGACCGAAGCTTTACATCGCGGCCGGAATTTCCGGCGCCATCCAGCACCGAGTTGGGGTCGAGGGGGCCGATCTCATCGTCGCGATCAACACCGATCCGAACGCGCCGATTTTCGAGTTCGCCCACCTCGGGATCGTCACGGATGCAATCCGCTTCCTGCCCGCACTGACGGAAGCCTTCACCCGGCGGCTGTCGCCGCACAGTCGAGACAAGCTTGCGAGTTGAGGGAGAGGACATGATTGAACAATTCGATGCCATAGTGGTCGGAGCCGGCATGTCTGGAAACGCAGCTGCTTACACTTTGGCAAGCCAGGGGCTGAAGGTACTGCAGTTGGAGCGCGGGGAATATCCGGGCTCTAAGAACGTCCAGGGTGCCATAATGTACGCGAACATGCTGGAGAAGATCATCCCGGACTTCCGGGATGATGCGCCCCTCGAGCGGCACCTGGTCGAACAGCGACTTTGGGTGTTGGACGACACGTCTCACACCGGAATTCATTACCGGTCGGACGACTTCAATGAGGCGAAACCCAACCGCTACACGATCATTCGCGCCCAGTTCGACAAATGGTTTTCCCGCAAGGTGCGCGAGGCTGGCGCGACGGTCCTGTGTGAGACGACCGCGACGGAACTCGTCCGTGATGGCAATGGCAAGGTGATCGGCGTCCGCACAGACCGGGCTGGCGGAGTGGTCTTCGCGAATGTGGTCGTTCTCGCAGAAGGGGTGTCGGGATTGCTTGGCACTCGCGCAGGCCTGCGCGAGATGCCGAAGCCGGAGACCGTGGCGCTTGCCGTCAAGGAAATGCATTTCTTGCCCGAAGAGGTCATTGGCCAGCGGTTCGGGGTCAAGGGCGATGAAGGCTGCGTAATCGAGGCCGTGGGCACGATCTCTCGCAGCATGGCCGGGCTCGGCTTCCTTTACACCAACAAGGAGTCGATATCACTCGGCATCGGCTGCCTGGTCTCGGATTTCGCCGCGACGATGGAGAGCCCGTCCGCCCTCCTGGATGCGATGAAAAACCATCCTTCGATCCGGCCGCTGATCGCTGGCTCGGAGGTGAAAGAATATGCCGCCCATCTTATCCCCGAAGGTGGTTACAAGGCCATTCCGCAGCTCTTCGGCGACGGTTGGGTCATCGTCGGCGACGCAGCGCAACTGAACAATGCCATTCACCGTGAGGGTTCGAACCTTGCCATGACCTCGGGTCGTGTCGCGGCTGAGGCGATCATCAAAGTCAAAAGCCGCAACGGTCCTATGACCAAAGCGAACCTTGCGCTCTACAAGACGATGCTGGATGACTCCTTTGTGATCAAGGATCTTAAGAAATACAAGGACATGCCAGCCTTGCTCCACACCAATTCCAGCAACTTTTTTGACAGCTATCCGCGGCTGATGTCGCATGCCGCTCAGAACTTCATGCGTGTCGACGGCACGCCGAAGATCGAGAAGGAAAAGAACACCACGGCCGCCTTCATCAACGCGCGCTCGCGCTGGGGGTTGGTCAGCGACGCGGTCCGCCTGGCATTGGCATGGCGCTGAAGAGGGTACAAGATGACGATCGCAGTGACGAAGGTTCGTGTCGAGGACAAACTTTACCAGAACCGCTATCTGGTCGATTCCGGCCGCCCCCATATTATAGTGCGACCGCACGACAAGCCAAGCGCGAACTTGCTTGCGTTGACCTACGTCTGTCCGGCGAAATGCTATGAGTTGAATGACAAGGGTCAAGTCGAGATCACCGCCGACGGCTGCATGGAATGCGGCACCTGCCGGATATTGTGCGAGAAAGGCGGCGACATCGAGTGGAACTATCCGCGCGGCGGCTTTGGTGTCCTGTTCAAGTTCGGATGATCAGCCGGACCGTGCCAAGAGCATGCCGGCAGCGAGCAACTGCGGCACACCATGAGCCTCTCCATCCACTTGCAAAGAGCTAGTGAATATTGGCCTTTCGCAATTCAAATTTCCTTGACTCGTTAGCGGTGTCCTCAGGCCACGGCGCTGCCCTGTGCGCCGGACTTACCACCGGTCACGTGGTCGAGCCCCTTTGGGACAACGCCCGGCCATCGTGCCGGATGGCAGCCACAACGGCCGGTGAGCAAGTGGAACGGCACAACCCATGGCAAAGACGTATGTGCTAGTGCATGGTGCCTGGCATGGCGGATGGTGTTGGCGGGACGTGGCTGCCAATCTTCGCAAGATGGGATGCCACGTGACCACGCCGACCAGGTGTCGGCGAACGCGCACGTTTGCTGTGCAAGGACATCACGCCCGACACATTCGTGACCGACATCGTCAACCACATTGTGACGGAAGAGCTGAGCGATGTGATCCTTGTCGGTCACAGTCTAGGCGGCATCAGCATCACCGGCGCCGCCGACCGGATACCCGACCATATCAGCCATCTCGTTTATCTCGACAGCGCCATCGTCGAGAGCGGTCAAAGTGTATTCAGCACCATGCCCCCCGACATCGTCGCGGCCCGTCGAAAATTGGTTGCGGAGGAAGGACGGGGTATCTTCATGCCGACTCCGCCGCCAACAGCATTCGGCATTCCCGAGGGACACTCGCTCACGGACTGGGTGCGGCGCCGGATAACACCGCATCCGGCAGGCACCTACGAAAGCGGACTTAAGCTCGAGCACCCGCTCGGCAACGGCAGACCCCGAACCTATGTCGTCTGCACTAATCCACTCCACCCGCCGATGGCGGGAGCGCGAGAATGGGTCGCGAAGCAGGATGGCTGGGCGTGGCAGGAACTCGCCACTGGCCACGACGCAATGATCCTCGCGCCGACGGAAGTTGCTCTCCTTCTTAGCGCAGTCGGCTGAGGAACCAAGTAGGGTGAGCGGCGGCCGATTCTCAGGCCGTGGCCTTGAGCTCTGGTGCACGGATAGGCCCAACGGGTCGTTCCGGTGGCGCCACCGAAACCACTAGGCGGGAGTGGCCTGTCCTGCCGACGTCGCAAGCTTGCGAGCGTTCCGCCGCGGCCGCAGCCCGTAGCGCCGGGCAACCTCCGAGATCACCGCGTCGGCTCCAGGGTCTCGGAATGACTCCGTGCCTTGTCGTCCATCGACCAATGCCGCCGACCAACAGCGCCGTTGATCACCCTCGAAAACGCCGAGGCTGCCGCTCAGGGTCAATCGTAAGTTCAAGTTCAGACACAAGCCGATCTCCGATCCACCTCAGAATCGGCAGGCCCACAGATCGCGGGTCCTCCTGGAAGGACACAGCGCTTACCCTTGAAATATGGAGAACCATGGCTTTGCGCCGTCGGCAGTTGAGCTGATCTCGCAATGCTATTTCCCCGGCAACGTCCGAGCCGGAGAACTGCGTGCTTGGCGTTCTCCTCTGGAAGGAACCAATCTTTCGGAACGTGGCAATGTCATCGACGAGCTCTCACGGGCCAGCACGATGCCGGTTCGGCGCATCGGCGCCCCCTGAACACGAGATAGCCACTTGCGATTCTAACGATACGGCCGGACGGGGGCTGAGACCGCGGCGGACGGAGCGTGACGGCTGATCGACACAATGGAGAAGGCCGGCTGGGTTCAGGCTAATGCGGCTCGAATTCTCGGCCTCAAGCTGCGACAAGTCGGCTAGGCGATACGCCGGCATAGTATCGAGGTGAAGGAAATTCTAAGAGCCTGATGAGCCAATCGTCAGGCCAGTGGTCTTGCGCGCCCTGTGCGCGACAAGGAGTGCTTCGTGCTTCTGAACGGATTTGGACTTGCACTGTCGCAAGCAGGACAAAATTGTGTCGCGCCGGCCTGACACAATGCGATATCGACCCGAATAGTGAACTGAAGCCGCTTTTTTCAGTTGGTATGGCTCTTGCACCTTGAACCGCGACGTTACCAGCAACGGAGCCGTTTGATGTCCTCACCGACAGTTTCGATTGAGGGGCCGACTAGCACGACATCCGAGGGTTTTCTGGCAGCCGCGAAATCCGGTGGCTGCGCATCGTCCTCCTACGGCTCGTCGCCGACCAGCCCGGGCGAAGGGGATCCGGCTATTTGGGAAAGGATCAAGGATCACCCCTGCTTTTCGGAGGAAGCGCATCATTATTTCGCGCGTATGCATGTGGCGGTCGCGCCGGCTTGCAATGTCCAGTGCAACTATTGCAATCGCAAATACGATTGCGCCAACGAGAGCCGGCCTGGTGTTGTGTCTGAGAAGTTGACGCCCGACCAAGCGCTACGCAAGGTCATCGCCGTTGCCAACAAAGTTCCGCAGCTTTCGGTTCTTGGCATCGCTGGGCCGGGGGATGCCTGTTACGATTGGGAGAAAACGAAGGCAACGCTCGACCGCGTCATCAGGGAAATCCCCGACATAAAGCTGTGCGTCTCCACTAATGGGCTCGTGCTGCCGGACCATGTCGCCGAGCTTGCCGAAATGAATGTTGATCACGTGACGGTCACCATCAACATGGTCGACCCGGAAGTCGGCGCGAAGATCTATCCATGGATCTTTTATGAAAATCGCCGCTACTTCGGCATCGAAGCCGCTCGAATCTTGCACGCGCGGCAGATGCTGGGCCTGGAGATGCTGAGCGCGCGCGGCATCCTCACCAAAATCAACTCGGTGATGATTCCTGGAGTGAACGACCAGCACCTGTTTGAGGTGAACAAAATGGTCAGGGAGCGGGGCGCGTTTCTGCACAACGTGATGCCTCTGATTTCGGACCCGGCGCACGGTACCCACTACGGACTCATCGGGCAGCGCGGCCCAACGGCAATGGAGATGATGGCTCTTCAGGATCGACTTGAAGGTGGCGCCAAGTTGATGCGCCACTGCCGGCAGTGCCGGGCAGATGCTGTCGGCCTGCTCGGTGAAGATCGTGGCCAGGAATTCACGCTGGACGGGATTCCCGACGATGTCGCCTACGATGCTGGCAAGCGTCAGGCCTATCGGCAGGTGGTCGCACACGAGCGCCGTGATCATGAGGCGGCGAGGAGCGAGGCCATCGGTATGGTCAAGGCAACAGACTCCGAAAAGTCGCTTCTGGTTGCGGTGGCCACTAAGGGAGGTGGACGGGTCAACGAACACTTCGGCCACGCGAAGGAATTCCAGGTTTATGAAGTCTCGCCTAGAGGGATCAGCTTGGTCGGGCATCGGAAGGTCGAGCGGTATTGCCTCGGAGGCGGGGGCGAAGACGCCATCCTCGAGGGCGTCATCGCAGCGCTCGAAGGCATACACATAGTGCTATGCGCCAAGATCGGAAATCGCCCGAAGGAACAACTCTCGCGAGCTGGACTGCGCGTAACCGACGCCTATGGCCATGACTACATCGAGACCGCAGTCAGCGCACTTTACGCGGCAGAGTTTGGGATCAGACCACTAGCGGCGACGGCCTGAGCCGTCTCGTCCGATAACCAGGAGTTAGAATGGCTTTAAAGATCATCGCATCCCAATGTACCCAATGCGGGGCCTGCGAGTTCGAATGTCCTTCGGAAGCGATCAAGTTCAAGGGCGACGCCTATGTGATCGATCCAAACAAGTGCACCGAATGCAAGGAGGCCTTCGATACGCAGCAATGCGTGTCGGTCTGTCCGGTACCGAAAACCTGCGTTCCCGCTTGATTCCTACCGAAACGGTCGGGTTCGCCGCACGACGACGCCTGCAACCCGCGACCACAACAAAAGCCTCGAGAAAGGAATGGACAGCATGTGGTCCAGACGCGAACAGGAGGTCGAAATCGGCAGACCGCCACGGTTCATGCAGGGTGAGCGGGTCCGTGCGATACGCCACATAAAAAACGACGGCACCTATCCCGGCAAGGAGATCGGCGAAAACCTCGTGCGGAAGGGCGACGAAGGCTACGTGCGCGACATTGGAACCTTTCTCCAGCAATTCTTCATCTATGCGGTCGAATGGATCGATCGTGGCACGGTCGTCGGCATGCGAGCGCGCGAACTCATTAGCCTCGACAAAGTCGAGGTTCCCTGCGGAGCTGAAGGCATTTCCAACGGGGGAACAGCCGGATGAAAGTAATGATTCGCAGGACCGCTACTGGCTTGTCGGCTTATGTCCCCAAGAAGGATCTCGAAGAGCCGATCACCGAGATTGAGAACGCTGACTTATGGGGCGGGACCGTGACGCTCAGGAACGGTTGGCGGCTCATGCTGCCCGACCTTCCGCGCGACACGCGTTTGCCGATCACCGTCGAGGCGATGAAGATTTCCGACGGGGCCTGATGCCGGTGGGTTCAGTGGCGGAGAGGAAACGCGTATGAACACGATGCTGAGCTGGGACCATCTCGTCGTCGTCCGGGGCAGTTTTGCCAAAAAACTGATTGACCTGCTGAACGGCGCTCTCAAGGCCGATCGAGTGATCCCCTATCTCGGTCCTGGTCTTCTGCAGCTTAACCCACCGGAATCACCTGTACCTTGCACCCCTGAAGATGTCGCCGCGGCCCTCAACAAGCGGGCGCCTGCCCCTTCCAGGATTCGCACCAATATGTGGTCGGTCGCGCAGTTTATCGAGCAGCGCCGACATCGTCGGACTCTCCAAGCGTGGATGGCGGAGATATTCGCAGCCCCCGCCGAGCCGACCGTTCTTCACGCCTGGCTCGCAACCCTTCAACTGTCTGTCATCATCGACAGCTGGTACGATGGCGCCATGCGAGCAGCCCTTGCAGAGGCCGGCCAAACAGACGTTGTCGAGATACAAGGAACGACGCGCGCGACCGGAATCGGTAACATCTGGACGAGAACTTACGATTTGTCAGGAACAGAACTCGAGGCCGAACAAGTGGCTAGGACGGTGCTCTATGCGCCGCACGGCAGCGTCAGGCCGGCGGCAAACTTCCTCGTGGCTGATTCCGATTACGTCGAAGTCCTAACCGAAATTGATATCCAGACGCCGATCCCGGACGCGGTGAAGCAACGGCGCGTCAACCGGGGTTTTTTCTTCGTGGGCTGCCGCTTCAACGATCAGATGCTGCGCACATATGCCAGACAGCTGATGAAGCGCTCCACTGGCCCACATTTTGCGGTGATCGATTCGGCTACGCTGACCAGAAACGAACGTCGTTTCCTTGCCGAAGGCGCAATCACGGTCATCGACATGCCGATCCGCAACGCCGCGGCTCGCCTCGTCGGGGTCGATGCTAGCCAGGATTAATGGCCGGCGATTGCTGGTGAGTCGCTGCTTGCCTCCAAGGGCGAAAACTCAGTTGGGAATACATTCGTGAGTAGTAATGCTAGTGGCAGCACAACGTAGGCTCTGAATTCGTTGGGCGATGTGAAAGGGTCCGCTGCTGCGGGACGTGAGCACGTTGCGGCGGCATTACGCACATGATCTTGTGACCCCCGTGGCAAAAGAACTGAAGCGCCCGAGTCGCGACAACATATGCAGCGCTCAATGGCTTCGACAAAAATTCGGCACAGTTTCGACAGTTCGCATGCACCTCCAGGGTCAACGAGGTTGATTATGCCTGTTTATGTGGGTCGGCCACGCGAGCAGGAATTCCCACTACCTTTGCCCCGGCGGGAACATCTCGTGTGACCACGCAGCCAGCGCCTACCACTGCATTATCACCAATCGTGACGCCAGGCAGAATGATTGCTCCACCGCCGATCCAGACACGGCTGCCAATGTGAACAGGACGCCCGACCTGCAGGCCGGCCTGCCGCTGCTCGGCATCATGTGGATGATCGGCGGTATAAATCTGCACAGCAGGCCCAATTGCCGTTCCTTGCCCGATTTTGACCTCTACCACGTCAAGAATAACGCAGTTGAAGTTGATGTAGGCATTGGCTCCAATGCGGATATTGAATCCGTAGTCGCAAAAAAAGGGCGGACGGATGACCGTTCCGCGCCCAACCTCTCCCAGCCGCTCGGACAAAAGCTCATGCCAATGCCCCGTGGTCTGCCCCAGCGTATCATTGTACCGCTTGAGCCAAGCCCCGGTGGCCAACAGGTCAGCTTGGATCTCCGGATCCGCCGCATTGTAAAACTCGCCTGCGAGCATCTTTTCTTTTTGGCTACGCATCATAGTCTCCCGTCAGGTCGTGTCCCGTACAGTGATGCAGGAACGCACATCAAACTGCCTCGGCAACTTTGTAACTCGGTCTTGCCGGGCGCGCGGTCGGTCACGAGCCGGGGCGACAGTTTCGTCTCGACCAACTTCCGCGAATTTGGATATCGCAGATCAACCGGTCGCAGGGGCCAATACCTGACGAGGTCGGCAACTGTCCAGCGGTCGAACTCACTTTCATGCCCATCTCAGATTGCGTGATATCGAGCGGTAAGCCATCAGCTAATGTATCGACCAGGTCCCGCCAGCGGAGATCTGCGCGTCGCCTCTACGCATGCTGGCGTGTCACCAATAATACATCGATTATTTCTGGATCCAGGCACGTCGAATTGATTTGCCTTGCGGTGTAGAGCGAAGTTACTAGCCATAGGATTACTCCTTTTTAGTTTGTCAGTCGCAGAGCCCCAGTATGACTACGTGGTAGAAAGCACACGGCCGGAATCTTGGCAGCGCTGTTCACACCCACTTCGTAAGCCTGGCCGATGGGCTCGCCAGAGCACCAATGCTTGACCTGCTCCAGCTCTTGCTCGGCGGGTTGTTTCAGAGACGCTTGATCTCGATACCGCGTTTTCTCAGCACGTAGCCGATCTGGCGCGGGGTCAAACCGAGCAGGCGCGCCGCCTTTGCCTGCACCCAGCCACACTTTTCCATGGCAGCAATGACCGTATCGGCATCGGGCACCCTACCACGACTCGTGGCAGGGCCTATCGGCGCTTGCCCGTCGCCGACGGGCGGGGCGGCACAGGCGGCGGAAGGCTGGATCGTAGTCGACTTCTCTGACGTCGGCGGTCCGTTCTTCCACAGCGCCGCGGCCAAGCACTGATCCGCGTAACAGGCAAAGTCAGTTCTGAGGATTGATGGACCCGTCGCCAGAACTGCCGTCCGTTGAACGCAGTTTTCGAGCTCTCGGATGTTGCCTGGAAATTCGCAGTTCATTAGCACCTCAATCGCTTCGGGAGCGAAGGTCAGCGTGTGATCATTCTCAGTATTGAAATTCTTGAGAAACTGAGCGGCCAAGAGCGGAATATCACCTCGCCTTTCGCGCAATGCCGGCACGCGTAAAGTGACGACGTTGATGCGATAATAGAGGTCTTGCCGGAACTCCTTGCGTTGAACTGCCGTTTCCAAGTCCCTGTTCGTTGCGGCAATCACGCGAACATCAACTTTAATGGTGTGGTTGCTGCCGACGCGCTCAAACTCCTGCTCCTGCAGGACACGCAGCAGCTTAGCCTGGAACGAACCTGATATTTCGCCAATCTCGTCCAGAAACAATGTGCCTTTGTCGGCAGCCTCAAAGCGCCCCTTGCGCAAACTGCTCGCGTCGGTGAAGGCACCCTTCTCATGACCGAACAAGTCAGATTCCAGAAGCGTCTCGGTGAGCGCCGCGCAATTGACCTTGATGAAGGGCTGCTTGGCGCGAGGCGAGAGCTCGTGAATGGCTTTGGCAACCAGCTCCTTACCGGTTCCGGATTCACCTCGCAACAGGACCGTAGTCTTCGCCTTGGCCACCTTGACAAGGTGCTCACGCAGCTTGCGCAGCGCCTGACTATCGCCAAGCATCTCCTTGCTGATCTTTTTACGTTCCATTTGGCAGCCCATCCCACTCCGCCACCCGCCGGTAGAACTGCACTGGACGGTGAGCTGTGTTGTATTTCGTCATCATCATTCTCGATCTCACCTTTGTTGCTTCGAAATTTTCGGCGCGCGGACGCCCTCGGCAAATGGCAATGGCGCCTGAGCATCGTTGCCTTTCACCAGGACGAGCGTCTTCCTCCGCGCGGGCGCTCGCAATATGCGGTTTGCGCAGGCCTTTACTCGACCGGTCGCTGTTCTGTCCGGCTTCTGCCGCACCGCAGCCTGCAAACTCATCCTTGACAAGAAAGGAGGGGAGTCAACCGAGCTCTCCTTGCATTTATGCAAGGAAAATTGTCAGTTTGATAGAATTCTATCAAAACGGCAGAAACGCCCCGCCCCAGTTTGGCTGTACCTGCGGCGTTCAGCGTACGTGACGACATGTGCGGACTTGTCCCAATTGCCATCCGAGTTGTGCGGAACAGTAGCTGCTGCGCTGTTCGCTTCAACCGCGTGAGGCCGGAGACAGTAGAGACGGCGGCTCGTCGAGCGAGGTTTCATTGTTCGGCTACTAAACCGGCTGTCCTTTGGTGGGAGTTGGTTTCGCCCAAGTTCTGGGCCTGGGGGCGTCTAGCCCGTTTCGCCGCACAGGCTCCTTCCACATCGTCGAGGCCGAGAAGGAGGGACCCCACAGCTCTCCCTGTATCACAATGCCCCGCCCCTCAAGCAGCTAGATACGACAGGTGACCTCAAATGAGGCGTCTTGCATGGCTTCTACACCTGCCTGAATGCCAGAACTGCGTTCGTACCGCCCATGGCGAAGGCGTTGCTCATGGCGACGCGCACCTTGCGCTCGCGCGGCACATTGGGTGTGATGTCGAGGTCGCAAGCGGGATCTGGCTCGCGATAGTTGGCGGTCGGCGGCACGACGTCCTCTTGGATTGCCATCACGCAGGCGATCATTTCAAGCGCGCTCGCTGCGCCGAGGCAATGCGCGTGCGTGGACTTGGTGGAAGAGATGGACATCGAATAAGCGTGGTTTCCAAACACACGCTTGATCGCCGCCGTTTCAGTCTGATCATTGCTTTTGGTACCGGTGCCGTGCGCGTTGAGGTAGTCGACGTCCTCGGCATTCAGCCCGGCATCGGCAAGGCAGGCGCGCATCGCCGACGCTGGCCCCTCGACAGATGGCGCGGCAATGTGGAAGGCATCGGCGGAAAGGCCGACGCCGGCGATCTCGGCAAGAATTGTGGCACCACGCCTCGTGGCATGCTCGTAGCTTTCCAGCACGGCCATGCCCGCACCCTCGCCCAGCACCAGGCCCTTCCTATCGGCGGAGAAGGGCCGGCAGGTATCGGGTGAAAGCACGCGCATTGCTTCCCATGCTTTCAGCACGCCCCATGCGAAGGGTGCGTCGCTGCCTCCGGAAACCATTACGTCGGCCCGGCCCAGCTTGATCTGGTCCACCGCCGAGGCGATCGCATGGTTGGCCGAGGCACATGCGGAGGTCACCCCGAAGACCGGCCCGCGCAAGCCGAGGCTCAAGCTCACCTGGCCGGCGGCGGCGCTTGGCATCGTTTTGGGTACAGCGAGGATGCCAACTCGCCTCGCGCCGTCCAAAAGGAGGGCCCGGTAAGTTTCCTCCATCACATCCCAGCCCAAGCCGCCGACGCCCACTGTCGCGCCGAAGCGATGGGCATTCCCCTCGTCGCAGGAAAGTCCGGCCTGCCGCATGGCTTCGCGCGCTGCAAGCACGGCGAGCAAGCTGAAGCGGGCCATGGAGACGAACTGCTTGCGATTGATGTCGTGCTGGGGCAGCGCCTTGATCTCAGCGCCGGTCATGCCCTCCAGGTCATGAAGCTCGGAATTGGCGATCGGGCCGATGGCGGAGCGGCCTTCGCGCATCTCTTTCCACATAGAGGCGGCGTCGGTGCCCAGTCCGCACAGGCCGCCCACTCCGGTGATAACGACGCGCCTGTCCATTCAAGCCTCCTTCGCAAGCAAGCCGCGGACGGCTTCCACGACGTCGCCGACATTCTTGAGATTGGACCAGGCATCGGCCGTGTTCATGTCGATCTTGATGCCGTAGGCCTGCTCCACATCCCAGAGGACGTCCGCCAAACCCAGCGAATCAAACCCGAGCGCGTCCAGTTCCGTGGCGATTGTTATCTCGCCGACGAATGACGTAGGCATTCCCTCACCGCTCTCCGACTCGGCGCGTTTCTTGATCAGGGCAATGACGTCCGTTGCGAATTGATCGGCCATTCTGTTTCCTGTCTTTCTTTCCCGCGTTTCGACCTGGACGCGGCTCAGTTCCTGAGGCGCGCCGCGTCGCGAAAGCCATCACGCTTGGGCAACTGACAAAGCCCAATGCTCATAAAGCCGGATCAGGTCCGGCCGGTGTGTGGCGTAGGTGCAGTATGACGATGTGAGCCGCTACACCGTGCGCGTCTCCCAGTCTGTCCATAGGCTCGGAAGAAGTCGGACCCGGTCAGTTGCAACTCCCTTTCCCAGCACTCCACTGCCCGGTAGAGCGCATGAAAAATCTCCTTTCGGGCGGTTTCTTAAGACGCTCGCCACGCCATGAGGCAGTGGGGGCATCGGTGTGCGTCAGGTGCTTCTGCCCATGCAGGATTCCAGAACATTGATGAAATCGTTTGTTTCGATGAAAGGCATCCACACTTTGGATAGTTGACCACGCGTTTCAAAGATCGTGAACTACATCTCGTCGTTGTGCTCGACGCACTCCCGACAGAGCGCAACCTCATGGGCGCGGCATGCAGGATTAACCGAGCCCAGCCGGTCATGAGTGCGGCCGGCGCTCGGCTGCTCGATTATTTGCGCGATAAGCTCGCGACCATGTCCGCGGAGGTATTCAAACTTAACGCTGCGTCCGGGAGCTCTTGCCCTCCAGTTCGCGACGCTCTCCCGCCCATCCAGTGCTCGTTTATTTCGTCGGATAGTTTGACCCGGCTCTACCGAATCGCCGCTTCAGGATCATTCTTCCCGATTTCGTCACGCTCGTATTTTCTGCCGCGTCCTACACCGATTGGGCGCGAACAAAACTGAGCGCCTTGGAACCCGAACCCGTGCGTCGTGACCGGGAGCATCCGGGGCGAACTCATCCGCTCGGGGGCATCGCATCACCGGACGGCGACAGGCACGGTCGACCGGCATCTCGGCATCGGCTGGGAATTCGTCCATGGTCTGCATTGGCGACGACGCTTCCTGAGGCCACGTAGCCCTTATGCCAAGCTGGGCGCCCGGTTTGCGGCATCCGTGCCTACCCTCTTCGGACCTCGTGGGTTCCAACCGGCGACGAGGCGTGCATAGGCGCCCTCGGCCTGCTCCACCCAGCGGCGCTCTTCTTCCCGGTGGCTCTTTATGTTGTAGGCGTGCGCTCCCTTTTGGCCGCGCACAGCCTTGCTCCCGGCCTTGAGTTCCACATCGCGCAAGCTTCTTGGCATGCAGGGAGGGTCGAGCCTACGCGTAACTCTCGCCCTTCTCAACAGATGACAGATCACGACAGAGAGTTTGCGTGCGGTTGCCACGGCCGCGACATGCTGTCCGCGCCGGGCTCGCACGCCGCAGGGAGAAGGCTCGCAACGGTCCGGGAGCACGAGCGGCCGCCCAGGCCGCCTCGACGAGCATGCCGCGCGCATGACCACGGCCCTGCTTGGTGATCCGCCCATGGTAGGCCGGACCTGGCCGGACTGCTGGACGCTTGGGTTCAACCCGAGATAGGTCACGAGCTTCTGCGGATCGTCGAAGCGCGACACGTCGCCGATCGCCGCCCTTCATCGCCAGCGCGACGGTGATGTCGACGCCGGGAATGGTCATCAGCCGCTTCACGCCTTCATCCTCGAGAGCCGAGCGGACAAGATCGCGTTCGATGACCTGGAGGTCTTCGCCCAATCGGTCGAACTCGCGCAGATGCCCATCGATCGCGAGGCGCTCGTCCTGCGGTACGACCTGCTCGATTACCAGGTCCGACCCTTGGCGCCGCACAGGTCGGCATGCGGGCAGGACGGATCAGGTGGCTATGAAGGATCGACTGGATGACGCTCTTCAATCGAGATCTCTGTCGGACAATCTGATTGCGCCGTGTCACCTGTCGACGCAGAGCCTGCGTCGGCTCGTCCGCAATCCAGACTTCTGGCAAGAAGCCGCTGGCATAGAGCTGCGCAAGAACGTCGGCGTCGATCGTCGTTTTGATCTTGGCATAGGCAACGATAAACACCTGTTTCGGCTTGGCGATCCCCACCTTCTTCACATGCGGCGCAATCACAGCTGCAGCGGACGTCGCGCTGCCGGTGGCCTCGATCACCCCGACATCGTTCGGCGACAGCTTCGCGGCGAACGCCGCCAGCAGATCGCGCCGCATGTCGACGCGGCCGAGTCGCCTGAGCCTGCCCTCCTCCCATGCCACTGCTTCGGCGAAGGCGCGGTGAATATCCAGTCCGATGATAAGCATGCCCGTTCCTCCTTCTTGGCTCGGTCAAAGACGGGAGCTGGCGGGCAACACGACATCTACTGATCCGCGCTCGCAGCGCATCCGGGAAAGTCGCCAGGGGCGGCCATGTAACGAGCTCGGGCTCTCAGCCCACGGTCTATTGACGGCCTGCCTGCACCTTTGTGCTCCCGGTGCCCCACGTCCCGGATGGGCTCACCATAAGGGCGTTCCAAAACAAGAACAGCAGGACGAGAAGACACCACAGATCACATACCGGATAGCGGCAAGGCCAAGCGCTTCGTTCAGATAGGCTTGCGCCAATGGGCTTAGGCCGAGCCTACAACAGCTCTCAAAAACGCTGCCGGACTGCTGCATTGGCTCGCCGATACAATTGGCACAGGCCTCACGGCAGCTTAGGATCAAACCGCCCATCAGTCGCCTCGGACTGGAAAGGTGCACCCTATTAGATTCCACGCCCAGCTAGGTCGGGGCCGCCGAAGACGCTGGTTGATAGCCCGGCGCCATCGGCCCGGCGTTTCAAACTGCCAATCTCTGACCTGCACAGTACGAACGATTGCTCGCTTCGGCAGATCACGCGGCTCATATGTCGGACCTTAACGTCATCCATCATAAACTTTTTGCGACAAAAGATTGCAAGAATGCTAAATTGTTAAAGTCGTTTGTTTCGGTTAAAGGCATCCATCCCATGGATGGCTGATGACATGCGTTTCAAAGGACTTGATCTAAATCTCCTCGTTGTGCTCGACGCACTCCTGACGGAGCGTAATCTCTCGGCGGCGGCACGCAGGATCAACCTGAGTCAGCCCGCCATGAGTGCGGCCGTCGCCCGACTGCGCGATTATTTCCGCGATGAACTGTTTACGATAAGAGGTCGCGAACGATTTCTAACCCCGCGTGCGGCAGCATTTGCCCCCGCAGTTCGCGACGCTCTCCAGCACATCCAGTGCTCGATTATTTCTTCGGATCCGTTTGACCCAGCTCGAGCCGATCGCCTCTTCAGGATCATTCTTTCCGATTTCGTCACGCTCGTGTTTTTCGAAAAGCTTGTGGAGCGTATTTCACGGGAAGCCCCCGCCGTCAGCTTCGAACTGCTGCCTGTCGACGATAGCCCCGATGAGCTTCTCCGGCGCGGTGACGTCGATTTTCTAATTCTACCGGATATGTTCACGTCGAGTGTGCATTCAAGCATTGCGCTGTTTGACGAGAAGCTCGTGTGCGTAGGCTGTCCCACAAACAAGCAGCTGCCACAGCAGCTTACATTCGAGAGATACATGTCGATGAGGCACGTCGCGGTCAGGTTCGGGCGTACGATGAAGCCGTCTATCGAGGAATGGTTTTTGCTTGAGCATGGCCTTAAGAGACGTGTCGAGGTCGCCGTGCAGGGCTTCAGCATGATTCCACCTATGGTGTCCGGCACAGCTCGTATAGCGACCATGCCCTTACGGCTGGTCAGGCATTTCGAAAAAACGTTCCCCCTGCGGGTTATCGAACTTCCGCTGCCATTTCCCACATTCACCGAGACCCTCCAATGGCCGGCCCTCCACAATAGCGATCCGGCAAGCATCTGGATGCGGGAGATAATGATACAGGAGGCATCTCGGATGGCTGCCCCGCTGTGAACCCTCGGAAAATTCAGGCGCACCTATAGTCACTACACCTGTCACCATCTACTTTGACGACAATAGCCCTCGCCGGATAAAGTCGATGCTGGCGGCAAGTGCGCCTGCGAGATCGTCCAGAGAATGGACTTCCTCGATCAGCTCGAACGAGAAAGGTCCCGCGTAGCCGCCATCCAGCAGCGCCTGAATCTGGCTGCCATTGTCGGAACCTGCAAGAAAGCGATCGGGGTAAATCCAGAAGGTCGGGTCGTTTACGCTTGAAATGTGCACCAGGCCGGTAAGCTCGCAGAACAGGCATGTCTCCCCGGCCAGGGTGTGGTGGAACGTGTCGTGCACGAGGCGAAAGACGGACTGGCCATCAACCGCGGCAACGGCCTCGGCCGCTTCCTTCTTTGATCGAAGCGAGCAGGTTCGGAAACCCAGCGGCTCGATGAGACCGATCAGACCCCGCGACTGGAGGATTGGCTTGATCTCGTTTAGAGCGAAACGAAGATTGTCCTGGCGCTCGCTATTGGTGGGCCACGAGCTGCGGTTGGCCGGCACCAACACGAGCGTCTCTGCCCCGCACGCCGTCGCATAATCGGCGAGGTTGCTTGCCTCGGCCTGACGCGTTGGAGTCCAGTCGTTGAACCGCTGCAAGGCGTTGACAGAGATGATCGTGACGCCCGCTTCGGTAGCGGCAAACCGAACGTCCGCAGCCGGAATGCCGCGTGCGACAGGATTGCTGAAATGAGGGTAACGGATTTGGACGTCGGTCAGGCCTTGGTCACGGGCAAGCGCGAAAAGCGCACTGACGTCAAGGCGGGGCGCCGCCATGTGATCGAGTGCAAAGCGGGGCGATACCTGGCGCATTGCTTGACTTTCCTTCCATGAAGCGCGGCTGCCATTTCGGCATCCGGCTTCTTTCAAGACGGAACCACGCCGGTTCACAGATCGGACAGAGACGGCCGAGTCAATCGAGCTTTCCTTTCATCGGTGAAAGGAAAATGGGCGCTCATGATAGAAATCCATCAAGGTCAAATATTTTCCGGAAGATAAATGTCGAACGGCAGAAATGTCTGCCCCGGGCTCTCCGCGACGCCGGCTTTGATGGCCCGCTCCATTGCCATTATCAGCTCCTGGCAAAGTCGGCGCATTGGCGTGCCGACCGCCATCGTCAAGATGTCATCCGCAAGCGCCCCACGTGACTGCGGCGTCATTTCACTCACGATCGCGACGAGATCCTGACCGCTCCCCTCTTCTCGGAGCGCGGAAATTGCTCCCTCTATACCCCCGCCGGCCATATAGAAGCCGACGAGCTCTGGTTCCCGCTGCATAAGATCCAGCAATTTTTCGTAAGTGAGCTGCCGTTCATCAAGGTTCACGAGCGGATCAAGCACCTCGAATTTGGGCGCGTTCTCACGAAAATAGGCACGAAAGGCCGTTTCCCGCGTCGCATGCGCCTGGAAGCGATGGCTTCCGACAAACACCGCCACCTTGCCGGGCCGTTTTGCGGCCTTGGAAAACACCCAAGCGGCAGTCCGTCCGACCTTGCTGTTGTTGAGGCCGA
This sequence comes from Mesorhizobium sp. M1D.F.Ca.ET.043.01.1.1, assembly GCF_003952385.1. Lineage (NCBI taxonomy): Bacteria > Pseudomonadati > Pseudomonadota > Alphaproteobacteria > Hyphomicrobiales > Phyllobacteriaceae > Mesorhizobium > Mesorhizobium sp. M1D.F.Ca.ET.043.01.1.1. The sequence continues at coordinate 3,825,308 of NZ_CP034444.1, read as the reverse complement.
TGTAGCCCTCGCGCACGCCATCGGCGAAGTCGGATAACAGCGAAAATACCGGGATACCTTTCGCCTTGAGCTCCTCGACTGATGCTGTGATTTTCGGGTGATCGGCCGCCACCATGGCGATCGCCTGGCAGCGGCTTCCAAGGTCCTTAAGAAGCGGGAGCAGGTCACGCGGCAAATGTGACTGCGCGAACTCGATGATCGGAAGGCCGTGGAAGGATTTAGCCATACTGACCGACTCTTCAATATTGCGAGCGAAATCTTGGTAAAAATCGTGGGCAGGTTTTCTCAAGATGAAGCCCAGCTTGTAGTGCGGCAGGTGCTGCTGCAAGCGCTGTTTGATGAGACCGGCAGCATGATAGCCGATCGCGTGCGCGGCCGCATGGACCCGCTGGGCGGTCTCCTCTCGCACCGGAAGGCGGACGTTCAGAACCCGATCGACTGTTGCTACGCTGACTCCGGCTTCGCGGGCGAGATCGGCAATTGTGACGCGCTTTCCCCTAGCGATTCTGATCGGCCGGTCCTCCGTCATCCGGTGCGATCCCGCGACGGCTTGGGGCGGCAAGCTGAAATAGTTACCACACCCCACGGTTGATAACGCATTCGACGAACAGCGCTCCATGCGGACCCAGATGAGTTTCCGTGAACCGTTCGTTTGCTTAGGGGCTTCATGGTGTTGTATTACTCTCCGCGTTAGTACACTATTTCCAGCGCTCTTTGGAGGCCGGCAATTCGACTGCTGTGAAGGCCGTGACTTACACGTCGCGCTATTGCTTGCTTGCGGGGAGCCCGTTTGATGTAACCCTAACCGCGGAAAGCGGCTTCCATCCGGGACTGGTCCAATTCGCCTTCCCAGCGAGCGACAACGAGCGATGCCACCGCATTACCGACTAAATTCGTCAGCGCGCGGCATTCCGACATGAAGCGGTCCACGCCAAGAATTAGAGCCATTCCGGCAACGGGAACACTCGGCACGACAGACAGAGTAGCGGCCAATGTGATGAAGCCGGCGCCGGTGACGCCTGCCGCACCCTTCGAGGAAAGCATCGCAATTAGCAGCAGGAGGATCTGATCGGCAATTGACAAATCTGTGTTCGTCGCCTGCGCGATGAAGAGGGCGGCGATCGTCATGTAGATATTGGTGCCGTCCAGATTGAATGAGTATCCAGTAGGGATGACGAGACTTACGACCGAACGCGCGGCGCCGGCCTTCTCCATCTTCTCCATGAGCGAGGGCAGCGCGGCCTCCGAGGAGGACGTTGCCAGGACAAGCAGCAGCTCGTCCTTGATGTAGCGGACAAGAGAAAAGATCGAGAAGCCGTTGCAGCGGCAGACCACGCCGAGAACCCCGAACACGAAGAGGAAGGCGGTCAGATAGAACGTCGCGACCAGTATCGCGAGGTTGGCCACCGAACCGATTCCGTATTTGCCGATCGTAAAGGCCATAGCGCCGAAGGCGCCGATGGGTGCAGCCTTCATCAGAATGCCGACGAGCTTAAAAATGGGGGCGGTGAGCGCCTGGAGAAAGGTAACGACCGGCCTGCTCGTCTCTCCGGTCATCGCCAGAGCAATGCCGAACAAGACCGAGAAGAACAAGACTTGCAGGATGTCGCCTTCCGCGAAGGCACTGGCAATCGTTGACGGGATGATGTTCATCAGGAAGCTGGTCACGGACTGCTCGTGAGCCGTGGCCACATAGCCCTTAACGGCTTCGACATCGAGCGAGGCCGGATCGATGTTGAGGCCGGCGCCAGGCTGAACGATATTCGCGACAATCAGCCCGACAACGAGTGCAAGCGTCGAGAAGGTAAGGAAATAAACCATCGCCTTGGCGGCAACTCGGCCGACCTTCTGCAGATCGCTCATGCCGGCAATGCCGGTCGCAATTGTCAGGAAGATGACAGGTGCGATAATCATCTTGATGACTTTGATGAAGGCATCGCCGAGCGGCTTCAGGCTTTGGCCGGTTTCCGGATAGAGGTAGCCAATTGCGGCTCCAAGGACCATGGCGGCAAGTACCTGCACGTAGGTCCGGGCAAAATGGCGCTTGCGGGGCGCTGCGATCGCGCGGGGGACTCTTGGAACCAACATCGTTTCTCTCTCCCTGACCGGATCGGGGTGGGGGCTCCTCCTTCTCCCATGCTGCGCTCCGGTCGAGCGCTGCTGTCATCTCGGAGCAAGCGCCGTGCCAACTGGACGCCTGTCCCGTCCAGCGAGATTGGTGCAGTTGCGCACTGGAACCCTCCACCTTGCCGGAATTCTGCACTCGAGGCTCGCCAAAGATCGCGTCTGAGGAAGTGCTTCATCAGAGAGGGAATTGACCAGGTCGCCTTGCGCCCGTGCCCTTTGATGTTCGCCGCAGATCGACTGCCGGTTGCCTTGGTGACTTTGGTTTGTCAGTTTTGGAACGGAATGCGCGCAAACTGCAGGATATCCTACACGCCCATCAGAGCACGCGGTACAAGCGATTAAGCGTAGGAGCGCATTGAATCTCCGAGGTCAAAAAATCTTGAATAAGGTCCGCGTGCGAAGTGAATCCGCAACTCGTCAAAGTTCTCCACCGTTTGATCAAGCGGTCGCGTTTCCTGGCGCTGCAAGATGGCGTTATCTGATGGCTCAAGCGCTGGAACGCCCAGGAAATCCCAAACCGCTCCCAAGCATTGGGCAGGTTCGTGAAGTAGGCTCTCGTATTCCATTACAAGCAGGTTGGTCGACGTGAAGGAGTCCATAACGCGAGCGTGAAAATCGTCGGCGGCTTTGAAATAAGCCTCACAGTCGGCGATTGACAACCTGACGCTCGGTGGCCGAGCGGTATCGTTGTCCGAGCTGAACTTCAGCCACTGACCGCTTTCCCTGGCCTGCACAAAGGATCGGAGCGATTCCAATACGTTTCGGCGAACAACGAGGATGACCTTGAGTGCTGGCCAACGAGCTAATTCCGCAAAGAATGCTGGACGCTCGCGAAACTGAGGTTCATTGATCTTGCAGCCAAGATGCGTCACATTCTTGTAGTCGCGCATAGGGCAGCGCACATAGGCAAGCTCAAGAAGCTCGCGATCCGTGCCTAGCAGGCGATCCGTGCTGGGCCAATTGGGATCATATTCGTTTAGCAACTCACCGTTACTCAGAACGGTCGGATGCTCGTTTAGCAATTCTTCTAAATAGTGTGTTCCGGTCCTTGGCATAGCAAGGATCACAAAAGGCTCAGGAGTTGGTTCGTTGTGGGTCATTGCATGTGTATCCAACTAAATAATGGCCGCGACGGTCTGGGGACGCGCACAAGAAGCTTGGCTGCTATCGCTTGAACGCTCCGGGTGGGTCCGCGCGCCTCACCACCCAGCCTGTACTCCGAGGTGTGGTCGCGAAGATGGGCGCGTGCCTGCAGCGGCTGGGTGGCGCCCGGCTTCGGCGTTGTTGTACCACTCGCGATTCCTGGCACACGCATGCCTCCGGGCCGCTGGGGGCAGTTTGCAATCCGGCATTGCGGACCTCCTTCTCGTTGATGGGCGTAGGTAAGCGTCAACGCATTAGTCGTCGATGAAACAGTCCAGCCGACAGAAAAAAAGGCAATACAGCGAACATGCAAAGTGCGCCTATATGCAGCCCTACATTGTCGCCCAGGCGGCCGAGCATCACCGGACGGATTAGATCGATAGAATTCGCCAGCGGCGAGAAGGCCGCAATCTGCTGAAACACTCCTGGCAATTGGCCGACTGGAAAAACCGCGCCCGAAAGGAACAGCATGGGTGTGATGACAAGCGTCTGATAGAAAATAAAATAGTGATAACTGGGCGCGAGCGCGATGACGAGCATGGCCAGGCTCGCAAAGGCGAACCCGGTGAGAGCGATGACCGGCAGCACGTAGAGAACCGACGTCCACGCGGCATAACCTAGCGCGGCGGCAACAATCGCAATTGTCGTACCGGCCAGAAAGGCCTTTGTGGCTGCCCAGGTCAATTCACCGAGAACGATGTCGCCGAGGGTAAGTTGTGTGTGCAGGATTGCTTCCCAAGTGCCCTGATCGCGCATTCGACCGAAAACCGCGTAAATTGTTTCGAAGGTTGATGCTGTCATCGCGCTCGTCGCAACCATGCCGGCTGCCAGAAAGGCGATGTAGGATGCACCTTCGATGCGGCCTACCAACAGTCCAAGGCCAGTGCCGAGCCCGAAAAGGTAAATCATCGGATCAGCAAGGGTGCCGAGCATTGAAGCAAATGCCACCTTCTTCCATGCCAGATGATTGCGGCGCCACACCGCGATCCAGTTCCAGGCGTTGGCGGGTAGAGCGGCCGCAAAACGTTCACCCATTGCTCACTTCTCCATCTCACGTCCGGTTAACCTCAAGAAAACGTCCTCCAGACTGGGTGGACGCTCTAGAATACGCAGACCCGCTCGACCGCGAAGCTGGATGCGCACATCCTCCGGCTCAGGCGCATAGCAAAAGAGCGTCTCGCCGCTTACCTCGACACGCTGAACGTACGGTCTGATCAGCGAAATCAGCTCCTGTGGATTGCCGCCGAAGATCTCGATCACGTTGCACCCAATGTACTCGTCGATCAGCGCATGAGGACTGCCCTCGGCGATCTTGCGTCCCCGCTCGAGAACACACAGCCGATCACAAAGCCGCTCAGCCTCTTCCATGAAATGGGTGGTCAAAATGATCGTTTTTCCGCTCGCCAGCAGGAAACGAAGTCGCTCCCAGATCAGATGGCGGGCATGCGGGTCGAGGCCGGTCGTGGGCTCATCCATCACAAGCAACTGGGGGTCGTTGATCAGAGCACGTGCCAGCGTCAGGCGCCGCTTCATCCCGCCGGATAGCAGGCCGACACGTGAATCCGCCTTGCTCTCAAGGCGAGCGAACTCGAGGAGCCGTGGGATGACGGCGTTGATCTCTCTTGTACTCATGCCGAAGTAGCGCCCGAACACCAACAGGTTCTCGCGTACCGTAAATTCCAGGTCGAGATTGTCGAACTGCGGGACCACGCCTATGCCCTTGCGGGCCAAGCGGCTGCGTGCCGGCACTGGTAGACCGAGGACTGTTATATCACCCGCGTCAGGCCGGGTCATACCGAGGAGCATACGCGCAATCGTGCTCTTGCCTGCGCCGTTCGGCCCCAGCAGACCGAAGCACTCTCCCGATGCAACGGTGAAGGACAGCCCGTCCACAACGAGCTTGTTTCCGAATAATTTGGTTACGCCGGTAAGGTCGATTGCTACATTGGACATGCGTCTATCTCAAGCGGAATGAGTCCGATTGGCCACCGGCAGCTTACTTGCGAATTCTGGTTCAGAGCAGGCCACCGCCTTGAGATGGCACCTTTGGAAAGTCGCGGCCGGAGCGACGCGTGTATCGCTTCCGCCAAAGAATAACGTCAAGATGCCACGTGTCGCTTCCAGATAGTTCCCGTTCTGACCATAGGTAACTCGAAAGCTTCACCCCGTGTCGACTGACACAACTTACTCGGTCACTCGGCGCTGCAAGGCCGTCAGACTTCACCAGCTGTGAGCGAAAGATCTGCAGTATGAAGTGACTCCGCAATTCCAGAATTGCCCGCAGCATTTGCTCCGGCAAGCGGCATCGCGCTTGTGATTTCCTTTGTGCTCCTGTTGGGCAGGGGAACACTTTTACGCGACAGCCAATCGCTATTGCTCAATGTACACAGGGCGTAAGCCTTCAAGGGGATCAACAGGAATATCCTGATTAACGCGTGCATTGAATAGCCGATGAATCGAAGCTGCCGAGTGCGGAAAGATAACACCGTAGATCTGATTATGGTCATCGTGACAATAGCCAGCACCGTCCACCAATTTACTGTATGTGAAAATAGTAGCTCACCGAGCGCCGTTACTACCGCGATGCCGAGCAACAATGGGCCGAGATTCTCTCCCATCACATCCAAAGTTAGATAGCGATCCAGGCCACGCAGTAGACCTCGCGCAAGCATCGTGTCCCGGAAGGTGCTTCGTGCCCAGCGGAGTTGTTGGCGCAAATAAGGTCCCATCTTGTCCGGAACGACTGTCGCCGCGACGGCACCTGGAACGTACTCGGTTCGAAAGCCTGCTTTCAGCATGAGGATCGTAAGATGACGGTCTTCACCGAAGTCGCTTGGTTTCCCCCTGAACAGCTGCGTCTCGTATTGATCCAGCAGAGAAAGGAGACAAGACCGGCGGTACATTGCACATGGGCCGCAGCAGCACATGACCGCACCAAAGCGACCTTGCGCCGCGCGCTCCTCATTGCAAGCCAGCCAGTATTCCATATCGATCAATCGGGTCAACCAAGTGTCGCTGCGGTTGTATGCCGTCAGCTGGCCCATGGCCGCTCCGACCATGGAATCCCGCATTTTTACTGCAAGCTTTGTGATGACGTCGGACGCAAGTGTCGTGTCAGAGTCGACGCTGAGCACGAAATCTCCAGATGAGCGGCGGATGGCGGCGATCTGCGCCTTGCGTTTGCCAACATTCTCGCGGAGCAGAATGAAATTGAATCTCGGGTCGCCCTCGTAGGCGTGATGTACCGGGATGACGGCATTACGATTTCCAGAACCGTCGTCAACCAGATAGACCTGAAATGTTCCGGCGTAATCTTGATTTGCAATGGAAGCTAAACACGCCGCGAGTGTGCGCGGGTCCTCATTGTAGCAGGGGATAATGACATCCACGCTCGGCCAACGGTCGGATCCGAACAAGCTTTCCGACGGCGGCGTAACATTTTCCGGTTGGGAGTAGACCGCTTGCATGCCTCTGTAAACAGTCGAGAGCACCGCATAAGACGAAACGGCAACAGTACTGGCTGTGGTGAGAAGGTCCATAGGATCTCTGTTTGTTCAGGGGTGTTGAGGAAGTGATCGGATTACAAATCCGCGGCCGTGCAATTCTGGAATTAGGCGTGACAACGCTGTCACCGTCTGGTCGCGCAGACTGGCTTGATTGCCTGGTTGCAATTCGTCGGGAGCGCACCCGTCGTGCAACAGCACGATTGCGCCCGGCCGGATATCGGCGAGCACTCTGTCGACGATGGCGTCAACGCCGGGGCGAGACCAGTCGCGTGGATCAATGGACCAATGGACGGGCGCCAATGCCGCACCCGCTGATGCAGCGATTACTTCTTCGGTCCAGATGCCATACGGTGCACGAAAGTACCGAACCATGGCCTGCGGGCAAGCCATCCCTATGACTCTGTTTGCCTCAACTATCTGGCAGTCGACTTCGACGGACCCGCATTTGGCCAGGTCCGGATGAGTCATCGTGTGGTTGGCTATACCGTGCCCGTCTGTAATAATTCGGCGAACGAGTTCCGGCTCGTCGGCCGCGTAGGCCCCAACAACGAAGAAGGTCGCCGTCACCTGATGTTGCGCCAGCACATTGAGTATCTGCGGTGTGAAAAATGAATTGGGACCATCGTCAAACGTCAGATAGACGCTGCGCTCTGCAGTGCCATCGGCATTGTCACTCTGCCCTTCGCATATGTAGTCCAGAGGCTTCATAGTTCCGGACCGTTCCGGTCGATCAGGGTACCGGACGGCCACTCGTCCATCGAGCGTCCGATCGGCGAAACCAACACGAGTACGTCTTCCAGGCGCGTGGGCGGCAGGTCGGGATGCACATCTGGACGGGTCGATCGTACGCGAACGCCCGACACAATGTTCGCGAGGCCGGCTCTGCAGAATCTTTCGACATGGTTTCGCAGCGCGTGCCGAACCGTGCCGAAAGCGAATGGAACACCCAACTGATGGAGCACTGGGTACGCCACGCGCATCGAAAAACCGATTCCGAGCCCTTCAAGATCCGGACGAACCGCGTACAGGCCCAATTCAGCGACGATCAAGTCGACCTCGCCAACTTTGATGAAGCGCCGCAGCATGCCGATGTGAGCCGCTACCCCATGCGCGTCGTAGCCGATTGCGCGGAATTCCGGCCTCGCGCCGGCCCAACTGCGGCCGCCTTCGAATGGCTCCGCGTTGAAGGCGCCAGTCCGTCCATAGGTCTTTCGAAAAAAGTCGGAGAGTTCGACATGGTCGGCCAGTTGCAGCTCATTTTCCCAGCACAACTTCCAATCGACATTCGGGCGCATGGAAGACCTCACCTTGGAGCTGTCTGGTTGAGATAAATGTCCAAGCATTGGTTAAATAATTGGCATCGCACCAACGGGGCGTAACTTGTGGAGACCGCCGAAAGACCAAGCCGTAATGCAGATGCGACTGACTTTGTGCGCCCCGCACACCAGATGATGCTCCTCGGATCCAACGCAACCATGGGAACTACCTATCTTTCCAACTTGAAGCGCCTCTATGGGACCTGCAGCAAAAACGGTAAAATCCTTTGTTTAGATGAAAGGTATCCACGCTTTGGATAACTGGGCGAATGCGTTCCATATGGCTGGTCAATTATCGTCGTCACGCTCGAGGCACTTCTGACGAAGCGCAAAGCTCACGCCCGCGGCACGCGCGGCCGTTGCCGGGCCGCGCGATTATCTCCGTAAGAGCCGAGCGGAGCTCAGACACGACGATTGATCAGAATCTGATTCGCGGGTTCAGTATCTCTTTCGTGTATCCAGCTCTGGGCTGTCCTTTGGCGGGAGTTAGGTTCGCCCAGGTTCTGAGCCTGGGGCGTCGGCCCGTTCGCCGCACAGGCTCCTTCGCACATCGTCGAGGCCGAGAAAGAGGGGGCCACACAGCTCCCCCTGTACTTTCCACCACCCGACACCAGCGCTCACCCAGGGCGCCGGCCTTGCTCACCTCAACGGATAGCGCACTCGCGCCGCTTCACGATTAAAAGAATTCTACAAGCAGATGCCTGTTTGATCGTGAGACGTCCGCTGCCAATTCCCGCATCGCAGAGGCAGCCAATAGCGCTCGCTTCACATAGTGGTCCGGCAAGCAGCTAGATACGACAGGTGACCTCAAATGAGGCGTCTTGCATGGCTTCTACACCTGCCTGAATGCCAGAACTGCGTTCGTACCGCCCATGGCGAAGGCGTTGCTCATGGCGACGCGCACCTTGCGCTCGCGCGGCACATTGGGTGTGATGTCGAGGTCGCAAGCGGGATCTGGCTCGCGATAGTTGGCGGTCGGCGGCACGACGTCCTCTTGGATTGCCATCACGCAGGCGATCATTTCAAGCGCGCTCGCTGCGCCGAGGCAATGCGCGTGCGTGGACTTGGTGGAAGAGATGGACATCAAATAAGCGTGGTTTCCAAACACACGCTTGATCGCCGCCGTTTCAGTCTGATCATTGCTTTTGGTACCGGTGCCGTGCGCGTTGAGGTAGTCGACGTCCTCGGCATTCAGCCCGGCATCGGCAAGGCAGGCGCGCATCGCCGACGCTGGCCCCTCGACAGATGGCGCGGCAATGTGGAAGGCATCGGCGGAAAGGCCGACGCCGGCGATCTCGGCAAGAATTGTGGCACCACGCCTCGTGGCATGCTCGTAGCTTTCCAGCACGGCCATGCCCGCACCCTCGCCCAGCACCAGGCCCTTCCTATCGGCGGAGAAGGGCCGGCAGGTATCGGGTGAAAGCACGCGCATTGCTTCCCATGCTTTCAGCACGCCCCATGCGAAGGGTGCGTCGCTGCCTCCGGAAACCATTACGTCGGCCCGGCCCAGCTTGATCTGGTCCACCGCCGAGGCGATCGCATGGTTGGCCGAGGCACATGCGGAGGTCACCCCGAAGACCGGCCCGCGCAAGCCGAGGCTCAAGCTAAGATGGACGGAAGCGGCGCTGGGCATCACCTTTACTCCAGTGAAGAGTTCAGCACGGATTGCGCTACCCAAAAGCAGTGAGCGGTAAGTTTGTTCTGTTGCGTATGAACCGGTAAATCCGACGCCCACTGTCGCGCCGAAGCGATGGGCATTCCCCTCGTCCCAGGAAAGTCCGGCCTGCCGCATGGCTTCGCGCGCTGCAAGCACGGCGAGCAAGCTGAAGCGGTCCATGGAGATGAGATGCCCCCGGTTGATGTCGTGCTGGGGCAGCGCCTTGATCTCAGCGCCGGTCATGCCCTCCAGGTCATGAAGCTCGGAATTGGCGATCGGGCCGATGGCGGAGCGGCCTTCGCGCATCTCTTTCCACATAGAGGCGGCGTCGGTGCCCAGTCCGCACAGGCCGCCCACTCCGGTGATAACGACGCGCCTGTCCATTCAAGCCTCCTTCGCAAGCAAGCCGCGGACGGCTTCCACGACGTCGCCGACATTCTTGAGATTGGACCAGGCATCGGCCGTGTTCATGTCGATCTTGATGCCGTAGGCCTGCTCCACATCCCAGAGGACGTCCGCCAAACCCAGCGAATCAAACCCGAGCGCGTCCAGTTCCGTGGCGATTGTTATCTCGCCGACGAATGACGCAGGCATTCCCTCACCGCTCTCCGACTCGGCGCGTTTCTTGATCAGGGCAATGACGTCCGTTGCGAATTGATCGGCCATTCTGTTTCCTGTCTTTCTTTCCCGCGTTTCGACCTGGACGCGGCTCAGTTCCTGAGGCGCGCCGCGTCGCGAAAGCCATCACGCTTGGGCAACTGACAAAGCCCAATGCTCATAAAGCCGGATCAGGTCCGGCCGGTGTGTGGCGTAGGTGCAGTATGACGATGTGAGCCGCTACACCGTGCGCGTCTCCCAGTCTGTCCATAGACTCGGAAGAAGTCGGACCCGGTCAGTTGCAACTCCCTTTCCCAGCACTCCACTGCCCGGTAGAGCGCATGAAAAATCTCCTTTCGGGCGGTTTCTGTTCTGCCCATGCAGGATTCCAGAACATTGATGAAATCGTTTGTTTCGATGAAAGGCATCCACACTTTGGATGGTTGACACGCGTTTCAAAGATCGTGAACTACATCTCGTCGTTGTGCTCGACGCACTCCCGACAGAGCGCAACCTCATGGGCGCGGCATGCAGGATTAACCGAGCCCAGCCGGTCATGAGTGCGGCCGGCCGGGTCGGGCGATAGGCAGTCATGCCCTGCCCTTCCTGCGGGTCAAGCACTCCGAAAAAACATTTCCCCCATAAATGCTAGATCTTCCGTTGCCTTTTCGCGGGCTTCTGCGTGAGGTGAGGCACGCCATCCATGGCATGTGGCACACGCACGCGATGCCAGTGCACGGTCGTTTTCTCGGCAAGGCCGTTCTCTACCTCGACCCGCACGCGCTCGCCCTGACGGACCCGGATTTCCGGGCCTGGAACGGGCCTTCGGCGCGCAATCGAGCCCGGTTCACCCGGCCCAATGGCGTCCACTTTGGGGGCGCATGCACTGCAGACCCGCTGGACCTGATCCGGGAGAGGATGGGCGCGGCGATTGGAATAGCTATGAAAGCGCATCGGACCGTGGAACTGCGCGCGCAGACTTTCGGAGGAAGGCTCGCTTTTAAACGTTATCGTGCAACTCTGACCGTTCTTCGCCTTGGCGGGTGCCGCGGAAGAATCCCGGGTTCTGCGAGCGCTGCGAGAACACCTGCGGTCGATCCTGTACCACAATCTCGCGAAGCTCGATGCTCTCTACAAACGATGTCTTGGATTCTCACGCCCTTATTTCAGCACTTCGCTCGCTTGCCCGACTCGGCCGCGGTCAGCCTTCACCGCCAATTTTATTGGCGCAGCGACGTTCCTATCGGTTCAGGCGAAGCTTCTTGAACCTGCCGCTCTCTCGTTGCCCTGGCACGATTAATCGTCCTCTCAGTCTGTCATTGGCGGAGTCGCTCCTGAGGCGCGCGCCGGCGAGTTCGAGGAGCGCGTGGCTATCTCCTCGGTCCAGCCGGATTCCGCTGCGCGCTCAGCCAATTCCTGGAAGGCCGATTCCAAGGCGAGCTGGCATTGAAGGCCGCGGTCCGGATGGTCGACTAGCTTGGTTCCACGATCGCAATGCTTGATCGCTTCATTGCAGGCCATGGGCTCTCGCCCTCTCCTTTTGCCACACGAGGCGCCAGCTCACGTGTTGTGCGCCCCGGCAACCGCTTTCACCAGCCGCTCCAGCGATCCCGCGCGCTCCAGCTCCGCAAAGAATGATGCGGCGTGACGCTACCCAGCCGGTGCTTCTCGGCCATTTGCACACATAGGGATAGTCGACCATGAAATCGGACCGAGGCGAGGCGTTGGACGTTTCAGTCTTGGTCTGAATGCGCCGCCCACGAGCCGATCGGCCTTCTCGATGATTTGGCGCACCCTCGTTGTCGACAAGCCATGTTCCTGAGCCAGGTCGGCGAAACTCTTGCCCTTCAGAAAGCCGTCGACCAGGGCTATGTTCCTATCGACGGTCGGCTAAATCCCAGCAGGCGCGCGCAGTTTTCCGGCATCATTCCGTTTGTTCATCCGCTTGTCCGCGCCCCCTGCAAATCCTACCGGGCCAAATCGGTGCTTGGAAGACCCACTCATGTCATGGCCTCGGGAAAGTACAAGGCCGACGGTTATGTGAATACGAAAGATGCTGGCGATCACCATGATCGTTGGTGACCGCTGACCTCCCCAATGTCGGCTTCGACGGCACACCGGGAGCTCTCGGCAATGTTGAATAATTCCGTTTGAAGATGGTTGACTTCGTCGTCGAGGCTCGATCCATCAGGATCGGTATCGACGATTCTATATTTGAGAAACCCAAATTCGTTTGACTCGCGCAATTCGCTGTACGGCGTATCATCGCAAGCGCGGGATTCCGACATCCTGCGAAGTGCCCGCGTTGCTGGAATCGATTTTGCGGAAGTAAAAAGGCCCCGGCGCTGGGTCGGCGCGCAGGGCCTTCAGGCATGTACGAGCTACCAGCATGTCCAGTTATGATCGTGCGCTATCATAATGAACAAACGGTGAATGATCGCTATCCGAGGTGCAGGGCGGGCGAGATGGTGGGGCGGTGGGGGACCTGTACCGCTGCAGCGGGGCCACGAGCAGCGACTCGAGCCATGCGCCACGCTGCAGGACCTCGATTTCGGGCCAAGCCTCGAGCCCGCAACTCGCCTTGCTTCTCGGAAATCATAAGGCTTTGTGGGGCGGTTAAGCAGCGCGATATGGCCGCGGCGATACGAAGTTTTCATCTTTACCCTGTTCAGACGGTCAGGCTGCCTTCGCCGCCGGCTTGGCTGCCTTGACATGGGTTATACTGCGGCGACCGTCGACGCCGATCGGAACGTCACCGTCAACCGTAGCGCGACGCACAACCCGGTGCTGGTCGCCATAGTCGTTGACCGCATAATGCTGGTTAGCACGGTTGTCCCAGATAGCGACGTCGCCTACTTGCCAGCGCCACCGCACGGTATTTTCCGGGGCAGTGACGTAGGACTGGAACACCTCGTAGAGTTTGGCGGAATCGCTCTTGGAAAGGCCGACGAGGCGCTGCACGAAATTGCCGAGCAGCAGCGACTTCTCCCCGGTTTCCGGATGGACGCGCACGACCGGATGCTCGGTCTCGTAGATCGTCGATGTGAAAACTTCCTCGAAGTGCTTCTTCTCTTCGGCTGTGGCGCGCGGGCGCACGGCTGCGTAGTCGTAGGCATTGCTATGAATAGCCCACAGATTGTCCGCCAATATTTTGAGCGGCGCCGGCAGATTCTCGTACGCGGCGTGCGTGTTGGACCAGATCGTGTCGCCCCCCGCCGCCGGAATGACGACGCCACGTAGGACCGAGAATTTCGGATAGGCATCGACGAAAGTCACATCGGTATGCCACTGGTCTGCCCTGCCACCGCCACGGCCGGAATCGAGATTGAGGATTGAGGCCGTGCCGGCTGCCGGCCCCTGCGTGGGATGAGGTACAAGGTTACCCAGACGCCGCGCGAACAATTCCTGCTCCGCATCGTCGAGATGCTCCTGGCCGCGGAAGAAGATCACCTTGTGTTTTAGAAGAAGCTGGTTGATGGCTGCTATCGCTGCGTCCGAAAGGTCTCCACCAAGGCGAACTCCTCTGATTTCAGCTCCAACACGGCTGGTCAGCGGTACAACGTCGGAGTCAGGAATTCTCTTCGTCAAGCTCGAAAGCCAAAATCCCGGCGGATCGATCAAGGATCGCATTGCGTTGTCGATGATCGTTAATGCCGAACAGCGTGGCCAGCTCGCGCCGGGCGGTACAATCATCGAAGCGACCGCTGGCAACACAGGGCTCGGCCTGGCCTGGCGGCACGAAGCGCGTGATCGCGTGTCCAAAAGCTGACAGCGTCAGACAAATGTCAGGTTCATTACAACCAACATCTGGGCACTGACGAGGTTTTTCGAAGCAATGGGCGCTAACTGCGCGCTGAGCGCGTTGGCATGGCTTTTGAGACTGAGTGACTGTGACTGCACTTAATGGGGCAAGACGAGCGATGCGCTCCTCCCTGAACCCGTGTGCCGTCTCTGAGAGGAAACCAGCTCGTGCAGAAACCTTTGGAAATAGCTTTGGACCGCAACGTGGTATTGCAGATGGAGTCCCCGGCTCCTTCGATTAGAGTCGAGAACTGGCTGCATGGCGAGCCCCTCACGAGCTTTGAGCCCGGCAAGTGTACATAGTCGAATTTTGGGCAACTTGGTGCGGCCCATGTGTGGACGGGATGCCCCATCTGATCCAGCTGCAGGGCGTCGCCAGGCGCGCCATCTGGACAGCAGGAGCTGGACTATGGGCAAGGTAACAGGCTTTCTCGAAATCGACCGGCAGGTGCACAAGTACCAGCCGGCCTCCGACCGCATCCGGCATTTCCGTGAATTCACGCTGCCGATGTCGGACAAGGAGGTCGAGAAACAGGCCGCGCGCTGCATGGATTGCGGCATTCCGTTCTGCCACGGGCCAACGGGCTGTCCCATCCACAACCAGATCCCGGACTGGAACGACCTCGTCTACAATGGCGACTGGGACAATGCGATCCGCAACCTGCATTCGACCAACAATTTCCCGGAATTCACCGGCCGCATCTGCCCCGCACCTTGCGAGGAAGCCTGCACGCTGAACCTCGAGGACATTCCCGTCGCCATCAAGACGGTCGAGCAGGCGATCGCCGACAAGGCTTACGAGACCGGCCATATCAGGCCCTATCCGCCGGAGAAGAAGACCGGCAAGCGCGTCGCCGTCATCGGCTCCGGCCCGGCCGGCATGTCGGCTGCCCAGCAGCTCGGCCGCGCCGGCCACGACGTCCATGTCTATGAGCGCGAGAGCCGGCCCGGCGGGCTGATGCGTTACGGCATTCCCGACTTCAAGATCGAGAAGCACTATATCGACCGGCGCATCGAGCAGATGCAGGGCGAGGGCGTCACCTTCCATTGCGGCGTCAATGTCGGCGTCGACAAGCCGGTTGCCGAGCTGCTCGCCGAACATGACGCGGTGCTTTATTGCGGCGGTTCCGAAACGCCGCGCGCGGCCGGCATTCCCGGCGACGATCTCGGCGGCGTGCATGACGCGATGCCCTATCTGGTGCAGCAGAACAGGCGTGTCGGCGGCGAACCGATCCAGTCGGTGGCGTGGCCGTCGCATCCGATCCTCGCCGGCGGCCAGCATGTGGTCGTCGTCGGCGGCGGCGATACCGCGTCCGACTGCGTCGGCACCGCCTTCCGCCAGGGCGCGGTCCGCGTCACCCAGCTCGACATCCGTCCGCAGCCGCCGGAAAAGGAAGACAAGCTTTCGGTCTGGCCCTACTGGGCGACCAAGATGCGCACCTCGTCCTCGCAGGCCGAAGGCGCCGAGCGCGAGTTTCAGGTGGCGACGCTCGAGTTCATCGGCGAAGACGGCCAGCTGACCGGGGTCAAATGCTGCGAGGTCGACGAAAAGCGCAAGCCGATCGCCGGCAGCGAATTCGTCATTCGTGCCGATCTCGCGTTCATCGCCATCGGCTTTGCCGGGCCAGCCGCTCGCGGGCCGGTGTCGGAACTGGCCGGCCAGATGAAGATCGCCATTGACAGCCGCCGCTCGAAGAATGTCGAGGCCAATGACCGGGACTACAGGACCAGCGTCGAAAAGCTCTATGCGGCGGGCGACGTGCGGCGCGGCCAGTCGCTGGTCGTCTGGGCGATCCGCGAGGGCCGCCAGGCGGCGCGCGCCATCGATGAGGCGCTGATGGGATCGAGCGTGCTGCCGCGCTGAGTCCGTCTCGAGACCCTACTTGTGCGGCCACCTGAAGGCGCTTTCCGCCCTTCCGCTGCCCCGGGCAGCTTACGGACTGATCGCCGTGGTCGTTTCGGTTGTGGCCCCGGCCGCAGGCTGCCGCCTTGGCGGCCAAGAAAAATCGTCGGCGCGGCCGGGCGAAGCAGCGCTGGGTTTAAGTGCTTGGGGTGACACGGCGTGATCTCCGCCGTTGGCGGGAACAGGGCAGTGCAATAGTACTGCCCTGTTCCTTTTGATCAGAGGCCAGTGCGGATTTCTTCGGCAAGCGCCCTCAACGTCGTCTCGACGTCATCGCCGTTTGCCATCTTCTGCATCGCCACGGCCCATGCGTTCATGGCTTCGCCGAAGCCGACACGCGGTGTGAAAGCCAGCGCGGCTTGATCCTGTATCTTTTTGAAGCTGTCAACGAAGTTGTTGAACTCGGGCTGCGAAGCGTACTTAGTCTAGGTATCGTCCTGCCAGGTCGACGTGCGCGGCGGATTGACGAGCTGGCCAGCAAGGGCACCCTTGAGCGCCACCTGCTTGGAGGTGGCCCACGGGATGAACAGCCAGGCCGTGCCCTTCTTTTCGGAAGCCGCGTTCATGGCGAGAGCCCAGATCCAGATGTCAGAATCCAAGCTCGTGGCGCTCGGTGCGTGCAGCGGCGGAGCGAAGGCGATCTTGCCGGATGCCGGCTTCCCCGCAACATCGTTCCAGAAGCCGAACATTTTTGAGTCGATCGTCATCGCGGTGCGGCCGGACGAGATGCCGTCCACGACCTGGTTCCAGTTATCATTGGCGAAGGAAGGAGCCGCGCACTTCTTGATCATGTCCGAATGTAGTCGTATCCAGCATCGGTAAGCTTCGGATCACTCAGGTATTTGTCCAGCAGGCGCCACTCGGAGCGAGGTCCTACGCGGGCTGAATGCCAGTGCCGAACACATCCCATGCTGGCGACTTCGTCGTCAGTTGGATCGTCATCTTGTTCCAGTAAGAATCGTCTGGGTAGAGTTCCGGCGTGACCTTGATGCCGGGTCAGCTTCTCGAACTCCGGAAAGTTGCGCAGCGAGAGCATCCGCATAGGGGTGGATGTCGTAGGCCCAAGTTATGCTGGTCCCTTCGAATTGACGCCAGTTCACGGTGTCGGCAGCGGCCGAATTAGTGAGCGATGCCGAAACGGCAAGAAACGCCAAGTCAAAAGCAAGCTGTTTGCGTAGCGACGCGCACCTGTAACGAGTACGGGGAATGAGCGACCCATGTAATCCTCCCTGGGGCATTTTGCCAATTTTTGGGTCCACTCCTCCATCCCGAGTTTGCTCATAGCCACAATAAGCGGTTTCCAACGACCTCGCTCTGAATGCACCAGGCCAACTGGGTAAAAACGGGTAACCGGCACTTAAAGGCGATGTAGTATCGCCACCAGAAATACTGCTCCGTGGTGCTGGCCTTTGCCTGGGGGCGCAACACGGCAACTACCCGCTCAAAACGGTTGGTCCTCTACCTCTTATTCACCGTCGCTTTCCTCGCGGCCTAACCCGGCCGGAATATCCGTTGCCAGAAAAAGGCCTCGCGGCCGGTTCGAGGCGCATCCCTCCTCCGAAGCAGCACGCTCAAGTATCGTCACAAGCCCCGAGCGCTTCGCGTTCGGCGATGTCCAAATTCCGACAATGTCGGATACAGTCAGATCTACTGGATTGCGTTTGAATGGTTTTCTCATTTGGCACAGTACATGCGGGTCATCCGCAAAACACGTGACCGACCAACAAGAGTTCGCATGATCACCTTACCACAACATACAGCCGCCGCGGAACAATCACTTGGCCCCTGATCGCCCGCCCCGGCACCACAACCGGAGTCATCGATGTTCTGACAGGCTGCCCAAGGATACCTGCTGCAACAGGGCTTGCCCTGGTGACGACCACTCCGGCTCCGCCGGTTACCGACGAGGGCAAAGTGACGGATTTCCTGCTTTTCAACGGCATGGAGGTGGCTGTCATTCCCGACCACCGCGCCGCTCGTCACCGATATGGTCTGGTGCAGGATCGGCAGCGCGGATGAGCCGCCGGGGATATCTGCATGTCTTCGAGCATCTGATGCTCAAGGCGCCTCATGACGAGCACGGCTCCGTCGCCTGGAGAGATTGAACCCAAAGGGAGATTCAGATGTCTGAAGCGAATCAGGAAAAGTTGGACGCATTCTTGGGGAAAATGGTCGGCGATCTCGGTGCGATCGCAACGGGCGCGGGAGTCCTGCTGGGGGACAGACTCGGCCTGTTTAAGGCATTGCGCGAAGGCGGCAAGATGACGGCCGCCGAACTTTCGACACGCACCGGCACCCAGGAACGCCTCGTAAGGGAATGGCTTTCCGGGCAGGCGGCGGCGGGTTACGTCGACTACGATGAAGCGAGCGACAAATTCTATCTCAACGCCGAGCAAGAGCTGGTGTTCGCTGATGAAGACAGCCCGGCCTTCATGGCAGGCGCATTCGAGTTCCTGTCCGCGCTGTGGCTCGATGAAGAAAAGGTGAGGCAGGCATTCCAGTCCGGCAAGGGCGTCGGGTGGCACGATCATAGCGCGTGTCTGTTTCGCGGTACGGAACGGTTCTTCCGTCCAGGCTACAATGCCAATCTGATCGACTCCTGGCTGCCGGCCTTGGAGGGCGTCGTCGAGAAGCTCGAACGCGGCGTGGACGTCGCGGATGTTGGATGCGGTCATGGTGCATCGACCGTGCTCATGGCACAGGCCTTCCCCAATTCGCGCTTCGTCGGCTTCGACTATCATGCCCCCTCGATTGAGCGCGCCCGCAAGGCGGCCGAGGTAGCCGGCGTCGGCGTTAACACGCGGTTCGACGTGGCGGCCGCCAAGAGCTATCCCGGAACGTATGACCTCGTCACATTCTTCGATTGCCTTCACGACATGGGCGACCCGACGGGCGCCGCCACCCATGTCCACGGATCGCTCAAGCCGGACGGCACGTGGATGATCGTCGAGCCGTTCGCGCATGATCATCTGGCGGCGAACCTCAATCCCGTCGGCCGCGTTTACTATGCCGCTTCCACTTTCGTGTGCACGCCCGCATCCGTGTCGCAGGAAGTCGGGCTCGCGCTTGGAGCCCAGGCCGGTGAGGCGAGGCTGCGCAAGGTTGTGACCGGCGGCGGCTTCAAGCGATTGCGTCGCGCCGCGGAGACACCGTTCAACATGGTGCTGGAGGCCCGCCCTTAGCGTGGCCGTCGCCAGAAATTGCAGCTCATCGCATTTGATTGAAGATCACCGCCAAAAATCCGGACGCATCGGGGACATTTTCAAGGCGCCTGGGTTCACGCAGAGGTCGCTGCCGAGTTGTGTGCCAAGAGTCCCATACGTTGCGGCTCAGAAAGGACCCGACGCACGGCTACGAACATGCCCATAGTGATGGCCGCTATAATCACATATGCCCACCATGGCGCGTTCACAAAGCTGGTAAGCCACGTCGCACCGAACGCGCTTACGACAAAAACGAGAGCCTCGATAAAATGACTGAGCCTGTACACATTCAGTCGTCTCATCCTCATACCACCCATCCAAAGACTGAGCTTGTTGCGCTACTGCGACAGAGCCTAACATATTGGAGAGCGCTCACTATTTCTATGCTAAACAGTCTCGCCTGAGTATATGTTTTGAGTCGCTAATTATGGAATTCTGCCAGTCTGCATTTCCCCTGATCTGATGTAGAGCAGCTTCTAAGTGGGAATTAGTCCCCCATCGACCGGATCGGGCGACACGAACATGCGCTGAAGGCTTGGCGGAACGGCTACTGGGACCATGATGCTACTCGAATGCAAGATCGTGTCAGAACGTCCCGGGAAGGCTGCAGGCAGGGGATGTCAGGTCAATCAGCCTATAGATATGATACCGCCCATTCGCTGAGACTTCACGATGGGCATAGGAGGTGGGAATTCGTGCCTTGAGATGGACGCGGCTGTCGGAGCAGGCGAGCACGGCAGCAGCGATGGCCTGAACCTTCGGGCCGCTGACAAAAACGTTCACCACCGCACGCGAGCCGAACCCGTCGAGATACGTCTCGAAAGCATCGAGGTGGGCCATCAGCCCGAAAGCCTGGATGTCGCGAACTTCGCCATCTTCGAGCCGGTGGGTTTCACGTACCTTGGCCACCTGTTGATCGAGCAAAGCATCGATATGCGCATTCTTCTCGCTTCTTGGGACGAGGAGCGAGATCCGTTCCGGACTGACGATATCGATCAATCCGTAGAATACGTCGGCATCTCCTCCGATCCCCACGAGCAGGACTTTCTCTTCGCCCATTCCTCCGCTGCCTTGAAGATGAGGGACGGTGACGTATCGGTCCAAGCCGCTGGAAAAATCCTCTTTGCCGATCGCGTTCCCGTAGATACCTTCGGCGTACCCGAATTCGAGAGACTGAATCGACATTTTCTTGAATGCCACCGCAATCAGCCATTGGATGTAGATTCGCGGCATCGTCGAGCACTCGACGAAAACCTTCCGCAGGCTTCCTTCGTATGAGCCACATGAAGCGGCCATCTGAGTGAGCAGGTGATCGAGGAGATTGATGTTCTTCTGATACTCGATGGAAGGCTCGAGGGTGATCGCAGTCACTTCGACGCCCCATCGGGTACCCATAGCGATGAGCTTTCGCCGGTTTTCTTCGACGGCTGGGACGTTCGCTTCCTTCAGAGCAAAGTCCAGAACCACGATTTTGCCGACCTTCAGGTCAAGATGGTTTTCGAACGCGGCGAAACGCGTTTCCCATCCAAGCGCGACGATCGCGATATCTGCCTCCATCGTTTCGCAGGTACCTGCATCTCTCGCCTTCTCAGTGACGGCCAGATGGCCGAAGACTCGATACTCGACAGTTGAAGCGGTCATTCGAGATCGCTCTCGAAAAGCGAGTGCTGGAATTCGGTCTTGAGTGCGGGCCGCGCGACGAGCTCCTTAAACACCGAGTCGGCCCAGTCTTCTGGGAGCCGATGCCTGGTAAAAAGCAGGTCGACCATCTGCGCCGCAGGGATTGTGTTGATTTCGTACGGGCCGCGATAGGAGAACCCGAAGTAAGGTGCAAATCGCCGATGCAATCTGATCAGCATCTCCTTCGATGCGGGGTCGGCGCGGTCCACCTCAAAGTTGCCGGCGGCGGAGACCTCCCGGATAAACCCATCCCTTTCCGCCCGACGCAGGACCTCGTCCAGTTTTCCGCTGGGTTGCTCCAGTCGGTTCACCAGCGAGCGCATTTCCTTTAGATCAACCCTGAAAATGCCTCTCTCTGTCGTTCCTAGAGCATTTTCTTCGGCAAACTCTGTCTGGAGGCGAGCGGTCAGGTAACCCAACGCCCGCACCATGCGCACGCTCTCTTCTTCGTACGGATGTGAAAGCGCCTGAAGTCCATCAAGCTTCCGTTGAGAGGCGGCGTTCACAGCCTGTCTCTGCTGTTCGAGATGAATCTGTAAATCCGAGTTGATGAATTCCACCAGTTTTCGTGGATCACTGGAACTCGGAACACTGCGGCGGAAGATCTCTCCCATTATATCAAGGAAATCGCGTATACAGACGTCGCTCAATGATGTGATGATCTGGTGCCCTACGTACGGGTAGTCATGCAGACGCAGCATCTGGCACGCTTTCAGAAAAGCCCATCCCTGTTTCCGGGCGATCGACCTCTTCAGATTTGAAGCATCCGCCTTGCTCATGGGCCGGCGCTTGATTTCCGGGTTCATGAGCGCGAGCGCCAGCCCTTCGGCATAAGGGCGCGCTTTTCGATCAAGAAGGAATTGCTGCTGATCCGCCGTCCTCAAATTCACGGAGAGGAATTCACGTGCTGCATCAGCGAGTGCCACAAGCTCTTCTCTGCCCTCGGAATGACCCGATATGATAACCCGCTCGATGATGTCATTGACGGAAAGCCGCCCCAGCCGGTTTTTGAGCGAAAACGCGCTGAGCGCATCGTTGCGCTTGAGATCACTCCGCAGATGGTCAGGAAGCGCATAGTAGAGCCGAAGCGACGACACGTTCTCGCACAGCGTGGCGAACTCCCTCGGATCGACTGAATCAAGATTCTCGACGTCCCGGTCAGCATTCGAGAGCGACTGGCCGGGTATGATCGTCCGGATCGTGTCGTAAAGGCCGCCGATGTAGGCGAGGACCCATTTCACATTGCCGCGCGTCTTCCTCACCAAGGTGTTCAGGAACTGCTGTTGGAGCGGTGTCAGTGCCTCACAGTCGTCAATCAGGATCTTGAAGAAGGGCGCCCTGTCACCGGCGAAAGATGGGCCATTTAAAAGTGGGGTGATCGCGGTCGCGACCTTGTTAATGATCGCGCCAGGGTCTGTCGCTCTGAAGCCGGTCGCTCCCTCATCGGCGGCAAAGAAGAACGCGTTGAAGCATTCGTCGACGTACCGGGTTATCCCACCCCGCAGCTCATCTATGCTGAAGAAGTCGAGACGGGCAGGTTGGGGTATGAAGTGCAGCACTTCGCGATGCAGTGCCAAGGCGACGTCCCTATCTTCAGAGGCCCGGTATTTCAAGTGGCTGTCGCGTCTGAGCTGGCTGATGCTCTCGAGCAGGCGTTCGACTATCTTCAGCTCCAGATAGTGAGAGAAGATTACGAATTGCCGCGGGATCACGGCGGCCGTGTCGAAGCGTATCCGCTCCGGAATGAGGTTCAGAACCGCGTTGTCGATTAGGGGCGAAAATGTCTCATTGAGCTGGAAGAAGACGCCATACCAGCCGAGCTTGCCGACTTGGTCCGCGAGACTTTTGTCTTCGAGGATATGAACTGTGGAAAGCGAGCGAAGAATACTGGTCTTGCCGCTGCCTCTCGTCCCTGCGACGAAGACCGGCTTGGCGGCGGCAGAAATCAAGGCCGACTTCTGACTGAACCACAGTATCGGGCGACTTTCGTACTCGATCCTGTTGGGGCCGAACGGATTCTCCATCTCTATTCGTCCCTTACCTTAATGCGCCAAGCCGAGTTTGCCTTCGTGAGGCCGTCTATCTCGACGAAGCGCGCCGCTTGGAGCATCAGAAGAGAGTCTTCCAAATCTAGCCCGAGCTCGGCGGAGGCGGCAATCTCAGTGATCTCGTCCCAGAAGAGTAACCCATTCCCGCGCCTGGTGGCATGGTCGCGCAGTCGGCGCATCAGGTCAAACGTGTCGTTGTTCAGAAAGGCCTTGCCGTTGGACATAGTCGAGATGAAGCAATGTTCGCCTTCCATGACCGTCCCGTCGGCGACATTGGTGCGGTAGGGTATAAGTCGGATGCCGACGAGCTCTCCCTGATCGGTCGTGAAGAAGACGAGCTCATTGAAACCTGACTGTATCTCTGGTGCTGAGATGCAGATCAATTTGCCGTCCGGAAACCTTGGATCGTTGACGATCTCGACCGGATCGGCATGTATGTGTCCATGCAGGTAGACGATAGGCTTGTTGCCCTGCAGCAGCTGAGTTCTGACAAATCCGCTGTTGAGCATCTCCGCGTATGGCGTAATGCGCGGAGTCTTTTGTGGCAGCAGATTGTGATGGCCGATCATGATGCCGTAACGCATGTCGGGCTGCTGGAGCAATTCCTGTAGGCCTGCAAGCATCTCACGCGAGATGTATGGCGTGTCCATCTGACCGTAATACTCGTCGTCGGACGCCTCCTTGTCTGGATCGCTGGGAGGTGTCGCGGGCGAATGTCCCGAGGTGTCCGGCGAGCCGAGATCTACAGGTTCTGTAGAAGGACCGAGTGCCTCGAGACGATCACGAAGGAACGCGGGAAGGTTCTGAAGCTCCCAACTGCCTATCGCTGTGTTGACGAGGATGAAGTTTGCGCCTGCGGATCCTGTCGGAAGTCTGAAGTGCACGGGTTGGTCCACGGGAACGGTCTGCCAACCCAAGCGGGCGGCTAAACTCGCCATTTCGCTGAATTTCTCAGTCGGTCCAAGTTCGCGCGCGTCATCACGGTTCACATCGTGATTTCCCGGTACGAATATCAACGGAAGCGCCTTTGAACTGCGCCCCTGTGCGCGGCAGAGCAACGTGAAATGCTGGAATGCCGAAGCAATGAAAGTCTTGTCGCCACGGCTCGTGAAATCCCCCATGAAGGCGATCGAATCCAAGGGCTTCGAAGTCGTCAGCCGCCGAAGCTTCGTCAAGACGGCACGCAGCGAAGACGCGCGTAGCTTCTGCGTTATTTTCGGAGCGAACTTGCTATCCTTGGCATCGATGTTGCTAGAGGAAGGATGCCAATCCGGATAGTGAATATCGCCTACTTGAAGGATTCGCACCCGTCGCATAACTCGCCCCCCCGCCGAGAGCCATAGACTAATCCGTTCGCTTTTGCCAAGCGCGAAACGATCATCCGACCGCATCGCCTGGAAAGCGCGTTTATCTTTTTGTTGGTAATGGAGAGGCACGACGCAATTGTGCCCCCGGTTGCTTGTCTGCCCACCAAATGGGCACTCAATCTGGGCGCATGGCTTATGATTTCTCGAGTTTGTCCCATAACGAGTTTGAGGATTTGGCCCGCGACCTCGTAGGTCGCGAGATCGACAAGCGTTTCGAGGCCTTTCCCGAGGGACCGGACGACGCGATGGATGGTCGACATGCCCTTGCCGGCGGCGACATTGTGCAGGCGAAGCACTACCAGCGGTCAGGCTTCTCGGCGCTGAAATCCAAGATGAAGAGCGAGCGCACAGCCATTGATGGCTTGGCGCCCTCGCGATACTTCCTCGTCACGTCGGCTTCGCCCGCGGCAGGCGGACACCGGCATGCGCAGCAGGATGAAGCCAGTGAGGGCCAGTAATACACGACAATAGTCATTAGGCTAGAGTACAGTCGCCTTGGGAGGCTGTTCGAATTCAATCCGGCGCTTTTCGGCATCCTTTTTTCGTTTGGTGGTGTCGATACGATATTGGTCAATTCCATCAAGATCGCTCTTCATATCGTTTGGTGTTGGAACTGGAATGGCCTTGGCGGACGCCATGTCATGTCCAGAACGCTCCGAAACTCGCTTCATGGCCCAATAGATTCGCTTGTGGTCTTCGTCCTCGACCACCACACCCTTCAGGCTCTGTGTCTTGACATCGCTGTTAAATCGCTCGACGACTTTACCGAGCAGGATTTCTTCAACGAGCCTCTCCCAGGTTTCCCGAAGATCGCTGTAGAAATCCTTCGCTGACCTTCGCCAAGCATCGGTGGTGAAATCAGTGGCGCCGTCGAAGCTCTTCAGGCGCGTCTTGAGAGTCTCGATGCGCTTCGTGACAGACTGTGCGATCCACGGCTCGTCAGTTTCGCTAATCAAGCCAAAACCGGCAGATTCGGACTTGTTGATGTAGTTTCGAACAAGGGGAATCGGCGGATTGGCCTGCGCAGCTGCGTCAACCACCTCGTTGAAGAACAGAAGATTATGGGTGAAAATAATAATCTGACGTCCTGTGGCCGCTTCTTTTACGAGCCTTGCCGCGACCCGCCTGATCCGAACATGGTCGAGAGATGACACGGGGTCGTCGATGATCATGCCTTGACGCGATGTGTCTCCTCCGACCTCGGCTAAGAAACAGGCCAGGGCAAGCGCGCGCTGCTCTCCTTCGCTTAAGACCTTGCTGTTTGAGATCGCTTTTGCCGCGTTGAGCCCGACCTCGAAATAGCTCTGCCCATCTTGACTACGATCATTAACTGCGAACGGGATGTGCGTTAACGCCAGAGTCTCAATCTCGGCGACGACGCGCTTTTCGAGATCCTGCATGACGAGGCTTCGTCGAAGCGACGTCATCTGCCGTGACACCGAGCCTGTTTCGACAGCATCGCAGCATGAGAGAAGCTTGCGCCGCTCTTCGAGATTCGCCAAGCGCGCGAGAACGATGGTGAGATCGTCGCCCAGTTTTTTCCGATCCTTGAGTGTATCGCGACGAGCTCGATCGGTAGCGCGGTTCCCGTCGTCGGCCGCTGCCTTGTCGTCCGTCAGCGCTTCGGCCTCTAGCGCCTCCGCCTCCGTTCGGAGTTTCGATGCAACTGGCGCCGCAAGTTGCGGGAACGCAGCGTACTCGGACAGCGCAGCCGCAACGACAATTGCATCACGCCTTTTACCTGCCTCGACATAATATGCCGAGATCAGGGCCACCATCGCCTTGCGTGCGGCGGACAGATCGCCAAACTCTCCGAGAGCCGCCTCAACCGCCTCCCCGGTCGCAATGGTGAGTCCTTTGATTTGGCGCAGGGCCTCTTCATGGGCAATAGATGCGACTTGCGCCGCCTTATTTGCGGCGCCCGTTACGAAGTCATTGAAGGATTGGATCCGCCCCGCGGCGTCCGCCGTCATCGGCTCCTGGCAGAGCATGCAACGATCGCCTTCCTGATCTGGCAAGTGCTGATGATCGATGCCAGTGACGCTCGCTAAATAGGCTCGTGCATGGTCGAACATATACCGCCAGGGAGAAAGCCCAACGCCGCTCAACGGCATAGTCGCGAACGCTCCTGAGGCGGCAAGTTGTGCAGCCTGCGCTGTAGAATCGGCTGTTGCATATAGATTGCGATAAATCTCGAGGGCCGCCGCTGAGAGAGCCGCGTCGATCTGTTCAGATGCAGTCAGCAGTTTTTCCAAGGCCGCCTTGGCACGCCGACGCTTTGTCGCCATCGTTGAAGGGTCGCTTGCCAGAGCCTGTTCGAGGCCAGCGAGATCAGCCATGTCCTGCTCTGAGAGGGCAGCGAGGTTTTTGATTTCGGCTGCGGAAGGCATCACGTCCTTTGACTTGATTTCGAGACGAGCCAGCAGCTTTACGACCGCGCCGGCAGCTGTGTACCCACTCGGCAATGGTGTCTTTAGGTTCTTTTCGATCGCTTTGATTTCTTCCCGGAAGTCGGCTTCGAGCTCGGTGCGGTGACGTCCATGGCTTTCGAGAAGCGCGATGGCTGCGGGCAGAAAACCGATACGGTTTTGCTTATCGACGTAGAGGCGAGCGTTCGCGGAGTCGAAAACGGAGATCCGTGCAATTGACGCGGGGGGCAGCGTTCCGTCCTTCCAGGTTATGGGGGTCGGTTCCGTAGCACCCTCTTCGAGAAACCGGACAAGCACTTCGGCTGGCGGTTTGGTGCCGATCTCGAACACGTTGCCAAGAAGATCATCCGCCGTCAGACTACGGCAAAGCTTCTTCGCGATCCGGCAATAGCCGCTCTTTCCGCTTCCATTGTCGCCGTAGATAATGGTGATGCCATCGGTGGCGAAACGCAGTTGCTGCTCTTCGGCGAGGCGGTTCAAATGCTTGACGGGGCCGAGTGAGCAAAGCACCGCGCGCGGCTCGTTCGAACTGTTGGCCCTCAAATGCTCCGCCGAGAGCGGAGAGCATTCGGGCAGATCAGCGGTAAATCCACCGACGTGGCGGACCCGAGCTGTTACACCGGCCTTATCCTCCTGCTCGAGGTTGAAGCCCGGCCGCGCGGCGTGTCTTCTTAAGGCATCCCTAATCCAGTCGGGCTGCTTATCCGCCCATTCCAAAAGTCCAACCTCGGCCATTCCTGCCCCCCGAATCTTACCATCATTATACTTATTGATTAGTCCAGATTCGATGAATTCGCTTGTCTGGACAAATTTTCCTCGCGATCGCACATAGAGTGCTGGAGATGTACCCAATAAATGACCTCCCCCCGCGCCGCTAGGTCAGCAAACAAATGCTTCAGCGATCAAACGTCTCCACAACGACATCAGCAATCAAAGGCATTGGACCGCGCGCACGAATTTAGGTAGCCGGCAACGCGTACGAGGAGATAGAGCTGGAAGTGCGTGCCTTTCGATAGTCTATGGGCGGAATTCGACCGCCTCACCGATAGGCCGATCGAGGTTCGCCGTCACTGTCGGGCTGGGTCCGAGTCCGCGATAGGCGCCACGACAGCGCTCGCGATAGGCGCGCAACGCTTGGTCCATGGCGCCCGGACCGCCACACATTTGCGGATGACGTCCTGCCCGTCTTGGGTTTCAGCAGCGTGCGCCGGCGCTCCGATTTCCGCGACTTTTGGATCCCCTCCAATCGTGACGACCGATTATCGCCTGTCTCCATTTCGACCGTTATCTGGGCGGTAACACTTTTAGAAATCTATGCTGCTGGACATAAGCGGCGACCATACCGAGAATTTACTTTCAAATTCTGGCGGCAAAGTTCTATCGTAAATGAAAATAGGGGATGGGGTATGGAAACGAGTTCGGAGACTGGCGATGCTGCCGGTATATCAGCCGCGCCCGTAATAGAAGTCGTGGCGGACATCGCCGCCAGCTTTACATATGCGTCCTTCCAAAATGCTATTCCGGTGATCCGGTCTATCGCGCTCAACAACCCGACCCAGCAGGGTTTCGAAAAATGCACTCTCGAGCTGACATCGAACCCCCCTTTTTTGCGCGCCAAAAGCTGGACAATTGATCGGATCGTTGCTGGCGACCGGCTTCCCTTAAGCGATCGAAAAATCGATCTCGACGCCGGCTATCTGGCCGGTCTCAACGAGGCTGAGCGCGGGGAGATAACGTTGCGCCTAACCTCAGGAGGCGCAGTGCTGGCCGAGCAGCGCGTTGCGGTGCGCCTGCTTGCCCGCGACGAATGGGGTGGCGTCGTCGATATGGCGCAATTGCTCGCCGCATTCGTCATGCCGAACGACCCGGCGATCGCAGGACTGCTGCGTTCCGCAGCGGAGCTGCTCGCAGCGCATGGTCATCCTTCCAGCCTCGATGGCTATCAAAGCGGCAATCCGCAACGCGCATTCATGCTGGCGGCCGCAATTTATTCGGCCATTGCTGGCCTATCGCTGCATTATGCAGAGCCACCTGCGAGCTTCGAAAGCCGCGGCCAAAAAATTCGACGTCCCTCAATTATTACGGCAGAAAAGCTGGCAACCTGTCTCGATACCAGTCTGTTATTCGCGTCCGCCCTGGAGGCGACGGGCTTGCATCCCGTCGTTTTGATGTTTCAGGGACACGCGGCCGTCGGCGTCTGGATGACACAAAGGACGCTCGCCAACGCCATTGAACCCGATGCCATGGAGGTCCGCAAGGCGCTGGCATCGCGCGAACTCATCGTGTTTGAGACGACAGGCGTGACGCATCGGCCGGCGATGACGTTGGAGGCTGCCCAACACGCAATCGAACAGCGGCTCGACGAAACGCAGGTAGCCACCTTTGTCGCAGCCATCGATATACGCCGCTCGCGCAGCGGCGGCATCACACCGCTTGCTTCGCACGAACCGACGCGCCGCAGCGTGGATGCAGAGGCGGCAACCGAAATCGCGTTGCCGTTGCCAGCCGCACCGGCCGTGGTAGCCCTGCCGGTCGAGATCGTCGAGGTAAAGCCGACGACAGCGGCCGGACGGATCGACCGCTGGCAGAAAAAGCTCCTCGATTTGACACTGCGGAACCGCCTGCTCAATTTTCCGGACTCCAAGAAGACAATTCCGTTTCTTTGTACTGACGTCGGCTACCTCGAGGACCGTCTGATGGCAGGCGCTTCGATCCGGCTGATTTCGCTCCCCGAACAGAATCCACTGGGCGAGCGGGATGCTGTCCTCTATCGCGAGGTGCACGGACGTGACCTCCAGCGTGGCTTTGCCGCGGAAGCGCTTCTGCGCGACGAGCTCCCGTCGACGCTCGATGGGCGTCAATTGGAATCCCGGCTGATCGATCTTTACCGGCAAGTGCGCAACGATTTTGCCGAGGGCGGCGCGAATACGCTCTTCCTGGCGGTCGGCTTCCTGCGCTGGAAGAAGAAGGCCGAGGACGAGCGCAGCTATCGCGCGCCATTGCTGCTCGTACCGGTCAAAATCGAGCGCCGCAGCGCAACATCGCATTTTACCTTGCGCTTCCATGAAGATGAACCGCGATTCAACGCAACCTTGTTGCAGTTTCTCGAACGCGACTTCGAGCTCAAACTGCCACAGTTTTCCGGTGAGCTGCCCGAGGACGAAAGCGGCGTTGATGTGCCGAGGCTGCTCGGTCTTATGCGCCAGGCAGTGCGCGACGTCCCCGGCATGGAGGTGGTGGACGAGACGGCGCTGTCGACCTTTTCCTTCGCCAAGTTTCTCATGTGGAAGGATCTGGTCGAGCGTACCGATGCGCTGCGCGAAAACCGTGTCGTGCGCCATCTGATCGACACGCCGGAGATAGCTTTCGAGGGCAATGGCGCATCATTCCGCGACGAGCGCGAACTCGACCGGCACTATGCCCCGTCCGACATGGTTTTGCTGCTGCCGGCCGACTCCTCACAGACCGCCGCAAGTCTTGCCGCCGCTGAGGGTCGCGATTTTGTCATCATCGGTCCTCCCGGCACTGGCAAGAGCCAGACCATTGCCAACATGATTGCCAACTGTCTTTCAGTTGGCAAAACCGTGCTGTTTGTGGCCGAGAAGACGGCGGCGCTCGATGTGGTGTATCGCCGCCTGCGCGAACATGGCCTGGGCGCGCATTGTCTCGAACTCCATTCCAGCAAGGCGGACCGACGCAACTTTCTCACCCAGCTCAGGATCAGCTGGGAAAGCGGCGTGCGCGTGGACGCAGCGGAGTGGATTGCGATCAACGAGCGGCTTCGCGTCCGTCGCGACGAACTGAATGCCTATGTCGAAGCGCTGCATCGGCACCATGTCAATGGTCTGACGCCTTATCTGGCGCTCGGCATCGCTCTCAAGAACAAGCGGCAGCACGCTCCGAGATTGTCCTGGCCATCGCGCGATTCCCATGACGAGGCAAACCGGCTGGCGCTGGAGCATATTGCCGCCGAAACAGGTCTCGCATTTCAGTCGGTGGAGATGCGGTCGGTCTTGCGTCTTATAGATGTCACCGAGTGGACGTCAGGCTGGCAGGACAATTTGCTCGAAGGGGCAAAGACCCTCAAGAATGCGTCCGAGGTTCTAGCGACCGCACTCGACGCCTTCCTGGTGAGCATCGGCCTGCGCGCCAAAGGCGACGCGTCAAAAGCGGAGCTCGAAGCGCTGCGAAAACTAGCAGCGGCACTCCAGGACAGTGCCGGCTATGACGTCAGCATTGTCTTTGATCGAGATTTCGCCCAGTTGCGGGGAGCCCTCGCCACTCTCAATGAGGCAATCGGAGACTATCGCAAGTCTCGCAAGGACCTGTCGGCCCGCTATGACGAGGCTGCCGTTGCGCGCATACGGGTGGAGGACATAGAGCAGCAATGGCAGCAGGCCGCTTCTGCATTCTGGCCAAACAGTCAGTTGGGCAAACGCAAAGTCCAGAAGCTGCTTCAAGGCTATGTCACAGAGGGGGTAGCCGATCCTCAGCACGACTTGCTGCTGTTGCGCCTGATGCAGGACCGCCGGGCCACTGTCGAAGCCAACATCCTATCTGGGAAGCCGATCGGATTTGCCGCACTTGATACCGACACCCACCGTATCGATCAGATACTCTCGATGGCCGAAAGGCTTCGACAGACGCTACGCCTGCCCGGCCTCGGCACGGAGGATTTCAAAGCGCTCCTGCAAGCAACCGCCCCGAGCCTGCGAAGCGGTGCAGCAGATAGCACGATGCGCTATGGGGCAGCCCGCTTCCTTGCGGCTTCTGCAGCATTCGAGGCTGCCAAGACCCAATTTGCGATCCCTGCTGGAAAGACGCCTTCTTGGGCAGAACATGATAACCCGCTGACCGAATTGACGACTGCGATGGGAGACTTGCTCGACGCCCGTCATCTTCTCCGGGACTGGACTTCGTGGTGCGGCATTCGTCGCAGGGCTGTCAGTCACAATCTGGGAGCGTTGGTCGACGATATCGAGGCGGGTCTAGTGCGACCAGCTGAAGCTCAATCCGCGTTCCGCCTGGCCTATGTACGCTGGTGGCTGCCGGCCACGCTGGATGCCGATCCGGTGCTGCGGAATTTCCGTCGCTTCCAGCACGAGCACGCCATCGAAGATTTCCGGGAAATCGACGATCTTGTCCGCGCTCAAGCAAGCCTTCGCGTCATCAGTGCCATCGCTCATGGTTTGCCGGCTGTGCAAGGCGTCCCGCGCAATTCCGAGTTGGGCCTGTTGCGCCATCAGATGGAATTGCAGCGGCCCAGCCGGTCAATCCGCGAGATGATTGGCGCGATGCCGACGAGCTTTGCCAAGCTCGCGCCGTGCATGCTGATGTCCCCTCTTTCAATCGCTCAATATCTACCGCCCGACCAAGCCCTGTTCGACGTGGTGATTTTCGACGAAGCATCGCAGATCACCACCTGGGACGCCGTCGGTGCCATCGCGCGAGCCCATCAAACCATAATCGTAGGCGATCCCAAGCAGTTGCCGCCCACCAATTTCTTTGGCCGCAACGAGGAGGACGAGGAAGTCGTCGAACACGAAAAGGATCTTGAGAGCATTCTCGACGAAGCCAAAGCGGCCGGCATCCCGGTACGTGACCTGCGCTGGCATTATCGTAGCCGCAATGAGTCGCTGATCGCCTTTTCCAACCATCACTACTATCAGAACCGGCTCATCACATTCCCTTCGCCAACGGTGGAAGATCGGGCAGTTCAGCTGCGAAAAATCACGACCGGCATCTATGACCGTGGCAAAAGCCGCACCAATCGAATCGAAGCCCAAGCGGTAACCGACGAGGCGGTCAGCAGGATGCGGCGTTGGCTGGCCCTACCGGAAAAGGACCGACCCACGCTCGGAGTCATCACTTTCAACGCGCAACAGCAGTCGCTCATCCTCGACCTTTTCGACAAGGCACGCCAGACAGAGCCGGAGCTTGAATGGTTCTTTGCCGACGAGCGTATTGAGCCCGCCATCGTCAAGAATCTGGAAAATGTCCAAGGGGACGAGCGTGACATAATCCTGTTTTCGATCACCTTTTCGCAAGATAATGCCGGCAAGCGCAGCATGGATTTCGGCGCGCTGAATCGGGACGGCGGCGAACGCCGGCTGAATGTCGCGGTGACGCGTGCGCGGCAGGAACTGATCGTATTTTCAGGTTTTGCCGCCGACCAGATCGACCCCAACCGAACCAAAGCGATCGGCGTACAGCATCTCAAAGCCTTTCTCGATTTTGCCGAACGCGGCGCTGTGGCATTGCCAGCGCAGGAACGCGGATCGGTCGGAGCCCTGGAATCCCCTTTCGAGGAGGCCGTCGCTGCCGAGCTTGAGAAGCGCGGATGGACCATCGTTCCTCAAGTCGGCATTTCGGGCTTTCGAGTGGATATAGGGATCCGGCATCCCGATCTCGCCGGCGCCTATCTGGCTGGGGTCGAATGCGACGGCGCGACCTATCACAGTTCTGCCACGGCGCGAGATCGAGACAAGGTCCGCGAGCAGGTCCTGCGCGGCCTCGGGTGGAACATTGTCCGGGTATGGTCAACCGATTGGTGGTTTGATCTCGAAGGTTGCACCGAGAGGCTTCATGCCAGCCTGGCCGCGCTGCTCGAGGAAAGCCGTCGCAAACAGGCTGAACAACAGGAAAGTGAAGCCGCGATCCATTGGGACATGGGACATAAGGTCGACCCCATGGACCCATTGCCAGCCGAAGACCTAGCATCGGCCGGCGAACCGGAACATCCGTCGATAAAATCAGAGCCAGAACTTGTCGCCGCTCCCCTCGCGACGGGAGAGCGCCCATCGGCATCTGCAGGAATTTTGCCTGCGGCCGCGCATTCGACGCATGATACCGTACCGACGGGCGGCCGTTATCGCCTGACTGATCTAACCGGATTTTCCACCAGCCCGGATCAGTTTTATGACTTCGTCTACCGAGGCACGCTGCGGTCCATGGTCGACGCGGTGATCGAGCAGGAAGGACCTCTGCGAGATGACGTCCTTGCGCAGCGCATCGCACGGGCGCATGGCTGGCTCAGAACGGGCAACAAGATTCGGGAGCGGATCGACCTGCATCTGCGCGAGTTCGATAGAACTGAAGAATCCAGCGGCAGCTTCCTATGGAAGAGAGGGACGGTGGTCGACCTGCTTGATTATCGCATGCCGTTCGATGCCGATGCCCGCCGGTCCATTGCCGACATTCCAATCGCCGAGCTGGCCGCTGTCGTCGTTGCGAACGAGGACATTCTGGAACAGTCCGACCCCGCTCTCGACCTTGCACGTCTGCTCGGTGTCGAGCGACTTGCGGCGATTTCACGCTCCCGGCTGGATGAAGCCATCGATCGCGCCCAGCGCAACCTGGCATCGACATAGTCTCGGAGACTCCATGTTTCGATTCATCCACAGCTCCGATCTTCATATCGGCAAGCGGTTCGGCAACATGCCAGAGGATCTGCGCGGGCGGCTCCGTGAAGCGCGCCATGGCGCGATCAGCCGGCTGGCAGAGCAGGCACGCGTCCATGGTGCATCCACCATACTTCTGGCCGGCGATACGTTCGATACCGAAACGCCCACTCCAGCGATGTTGCGGCAGGCCATGGCCGAGATGAGCCAGAGCGCGCCTCTGCGCTGGATATTGCTGCCTGGCAACCATGATTCCCTGTTGGCTGATCAATTGTGGAGTGCAGCGGACAGCGTTGTGCCGGACAATGTCCTGCTGGCGACGCGGCCCGAAACCCTGACCATTGGCGCGGACGTGGCGCTGCTGCCTGCACCTTGCACCACCCGCAGACCCGGTCGCGACCTTACCGAGTGGATGAACAGCGCCGCGACGCCGCAAGGCGCCATCCGGCTCGGCCTTGCTCATGGCGCTATTCAGAACTTTTCCGAAGATTCAGCAGCGTCCGATGTCATTGCACCAGATCGCGCGACTAAGGCCGGCCTCGATTATCTGGCACTTGGCGACTGGCACGGACCCGTCACCATCAATGAGCGCAGCCGTTATAGCGGTGCGCCCGAACCTGACCGTTTCAAGCATGATACACCCGGTCAGGCCCTTGTCGTTTCCATTGCCGGGCCTGGCGCCGTGCCCGAGATCGTGGCCGTTGAAACAGCTAGCTTTTCCTGGAAAACCGCTCCCCTGCATCTGCTGTCTGGCGACGACAGCGCCGCGGCATTTGAAGCGTTGCTTCCACCGGCTCATCTGCGGCGTCAGACTTTGCTGCGAATTGCCGCGTCTGGCCGGGTGCGGTTAAGTGGGCGAACGATCCTTCAAGCGGCGATCGCGGTAGCCGCGCCCGACTTCGCCTATCTGGAACTGGACGGGGACGGGCTCGCGACCGACTGCGAAAGTGGCGATTTGGATCGGATCGACCGCTCTGGTGCCCTTCGCGAGGCAGCGCAG
This sequence comes from Mesorhizobium sp. M1D.F.Ca.ET.043.01.1.1, assembly GCF_003952385.1. Lineage (NCBI taxonomy): Bacteria > Pseudomonadati > Pseudomonadota > Alphaproteobacteria > Hyphomicrobiales > Phyllobacteriaceae > Mesorhizobium > Mesorhizobium sp. M1D.F.Ca.ET.043.01.1.1. The sequence continues at coordinate 3,790,131 of NZ_CP034444.1, read as the reverse complement.
GCACTGTTGGATGAAAGCAGCGACGAAACCCGGTCGGCTGTCGAACGCGACATATCGCGAGAAGCACTGGTTCGGTTGTTCAGCTATTGCGAGGCGATGGGATCATGAAACTTACGGCCCTTCGGCTCCACAACGTCAAACGGTTCGCCGGGCAAGGCGTCGCCATCGAAAACATCGGCGACGGCGTCAACGTGCTTTGCGCGGTCAATGAGTTCGGCAAATCAACCTTCTTCGAAGCGCTGCACGCACTCTTTTTCCAGCCTCACACGGGCACACCCGAAGGCGTGCGACTGTTGCGGCCTTACAGTGGGGGCAATCCGGTGGTGGAGGCCGACATCACCACTTCAGAAGGACGCTATCGACTTGCCAAGCAGTTTTATGGCGGCAGGCTGGCCAGCGTTATTGACCTCGACGGCGGGCGACTGTTGGCTCAAGCCGATGAGGCCGAAGCCTTTATCGGCAAACTAATCCATGGCGGAAGCGCAGGACCGGCAGGATTGCTCTGGGTTCGCCAAGGGGTCACCGGCATCGAAAGGCGCAGCAAAAGCGAGGAGGACGGCGAAAAACGCGTGCGCGAAAGCCTACTGTCCTCGGTTCAGGGGGAAGTTGAAGCCCTGACCGGCGGGCGACGCATGGCCGAAATCGCCGCGGCATGTGAAGAAGAACTCTATAGCCTGGTTACGTCAACGCTGCGTCCCAAGAGCGGCGGTCTCTATGCGGCAGCGCTCGACGAGCGTGACAAGCTGGTGAAAGACGAGCAGCGTCTCAGCGCCGAAGTCACCGGTCTGCGCGATTCGCTCGACAAGCGGCGCATGGCGTTGGCGCGTCTGTCTGAGCTTGAAAACCCCGAAGAAGGCGCCACTCGGCGGGAAGCCATCTCGGCCGCGGAAGCCGCAGTCGAGGCCGCCAAATCGCACAGCGAAGCCTTGAAAGCCGCCGAGGCGGAAGCTGCCCTTGCCGCAATTCACCACGACGCGGCGCAGCAGGCCCTCGATAGTTTTCGGACCGCGCTCAAACGAGCCACGGATTTGCGCCAGCAGTCGACGATTGCGCAGCTTCGCCGCAGTGAGGTTCTCGATCGGCGCGCTTCTGCCATTGCCGAAAACGAACAAGCGATGGGCGAAGTTCAAGCAGCCGAACTGGAAGAGCGCGAAGCACGCGAATTGCTCGCGCGGCTGGATGCGACTCTTTTGGCGCGTGACGCTGCCGAACAACTGGCCGGCTCGGACAACCGGTTGAAACAAGCCGAAGTCGCCAGAACCCAGATCGAAGATGGAGAGGCAGCACTGGCGATGCTGGCGGTGCCGGAACAAGCTGTCGAGCAACTCCAGGCGCTCGAAATCGAGATCGCCAGCCTTCGTGCAGCTCACCTGGCAACCCTGCCGACGCTATGCATGGAATACCGGGACGGCGCCGCCGATTTGGTGACCATCGATGCCAAGCCCTTGCCCCATGCAGAAGACCAAAGCTTTGCTGGCACCGTACGCCTGGATATTGCCGGCATCGGAGCCTTGACCCTGCGATCGAATCGGCCGCAGCAGGCCGACCGGACCATCGAAGACGCCGAAGCGAAGCACCGCAGCCTGCTTGCGTCCCTCGGTGTCGATAGCCTCAGGACGGCACGCCAGCGCCTAGTGGAAGCGCGCGACAAAGCTACCGAACTGGGCTTGGCGCGTCAGCGACTTGCCGATCTCGCGCCCAAGGGGATACAGCAATTACACGAGGAGCTTGCTCGTCTGAGTGCCCTCGGGGCCGGGGACCTCGAACTCAAAGTCGATCCAGAACAGATCCGGCAACATCATGCCGCAGCCGAGCAGCGTGTGGCGACAACACGCAACAGCGTGCGCGAGGCCTTGCCTTTGCGCAGCCATGCCGACGAGGCTGTCATGGCTGCGGAGACGGCTTATGTCACCATCCAGGCGGAACTGACCAGCCTCGAGGTCATATTGGGACCCGATGCAGCGCGCGAGGAAAAGGGGCGCTTGCTGCTCACCGAGGCCACCGCACGACAAAAGCTGCGCGAAGCGGCCGAAATGCGCGCTGCTCCCCTGCGCGACGGCGCTCGCGATCTCACCAGCGCTGAAGCCGTTCTGCGCCGCGCCCGTTCGGTTCAGGATGCCGCCACACAGGAAGCAAGTCAGTTGCGTGTAACCCTGGCCGATCTCAATGGCCATATTCGCACTCGGTCCGACGACGCGGTGGAAGAAGCTTTGCGCGAGGCCACAGAAAAATTGGAAATCGCTGGAGAGCGAGCGAGACGCTTCGAATTCGAAAAAGCCGTCCTCGACCGGCTGCGCACGACGCTGGTCGCTGCGCGCTCGACGGCACGCGATCTTTATCTGAAGCCGGTCATGTCCGAGCTGCGACCGCTGCTTGGATTGCTATTCGATGACATCTCCATAGTGTTCGACGAGAACACACTGTTGCCACAGACCGTTCGCCGCAATGGTCAGGATGAGGATGTCGATAGGTTGAGTGGCGGCATGCGAGAACAGCTTTCGGTTCTGACACGTCTGGCCTTCGCCCGTTTGCTTGCCCGCGACGGCCGACCCACACCGGTTATCCTGGATGACGCTTTGGTTTATTCCGATGACGACCGCATCGAGCGCATGTTCGACGCTTTGCATCGTCAATCACACGATCAGCAGATTCTCGTTTTCTCCTGCCGCCAACGCGCGTTTGCAAAACTCGGCGGTAACATTTTGCAGATGAGCGACTGGCAACCGGGTCGGTCATAAGCGGAGATCGCGCAGCCTCAGCTAGGGCGACGGCAGATCGTATCGTGTTACGATTGCAATGCCGTTTTCGATCTCGATTTCGATAACTTCATTAATCAGGAATTCCTCTGGGCCAAGATCCTCGAGGAGAGCATCGAAGAGCTCTCTCTGTTTTTCAGGCCCGACCTGAGGGACGACGATAATCAGGCCGGCGTGAACCGGTTCTTTGGCATAGAGCTTCCTGAAGTCCTTAGCATTGTTGGTGACGAAGGTGAAATCCTCATCGATAATGAGCGGCATGAGGTCCCAGTCGGTTTCGCCGCTTAGCCCAAGCCAGTTGACGTGGTTTGCTTCATGTCCGCGTTCTTGGGCTACCGCAACCAGAGACGTGTGCAGGCACTCATCGATCAGAAACCTCACGAGGTCACACGCGTCTCGACCTGGCCGACGGACCTGGGTCGCCCTTCAAAACCACGCGCTTCGACGACTTTATTTTCACGCCCTGCTCGACCAGCTTCTTAGGCCGCCCACGAACCGGGTGCGCGGCGACCCACATTCTGGCGAGCTCAATCACGCGCGGCGTTAGCTTCGGATATCCCTCCAGAACCTCCGCTTCATCTGCGCCCTGCGCTAGCATCGTCGTGATCATACGAACAGGGATGCGGGTTCCTTTGAAGACAGGCTCTCCGCCCATCACCCCTTTAACGCGGCCGATGGCGGCCTCCGCTTCATCAAGATCCACGATGCGCGCTTTGAGCTGTTTACGTGCCTCGGCGACGTCGACGATCAGCAGGTCGTCGGCCCTTACGGTCTTGGCCCTTGGGGCAGCTTTGATTTCCTCGAACAGGCGGTAGCGACGATCAGCGGGCAATGTCGCACCCACGCCATACCAAAGCTTGAGCCGCAGCAAATCCTCGCCGGTCAATGCCCGTCGGACGACCCCACCGATGCGCCGAGCAGTGCTTGGCACAGTATCGACAATGCGTTTGTCGATCGCATTGTGCACGGCCTTGATTCCTATCCCGCTGACGGCGGCTGCCTCTGCGGGGGTGTAGATGCGAGCAAGTGTGCCCATTATTCTTCTCCTTATAAAGAATAATATAGGCCGTTTGACCCCCTCCGTAAAGGCACGCGTCTTTGGAATCACGGCGGTTAGCAAAGGCGGTGGTGAGCCGAGAGGCCTCACAAACCCTTGGGGCTCGAGATGGCAGACTCGGCGCAGTATAATTGCGCTAACTATCGAATTTGCAGTTGGCGACAAACGACACACGAGTTCGTCGCGGACTTTTAACTCTGCGAAGGCGCGTCTTCGAGCGCTTTGAAACCCTACACCCATCTGCAGGCCATCTGTATCAAGCTTTGGACCAAAACCGTTTCCATCGCTCACGAGCGTTCTCTCTGGGGGTCTCAAGTGGGGCTTGCCCATGGCCACGAATTTTTGGGCGACAGCGGTGCAGAGGCCGCATACCGCTGCCTGCTTGACGTCGCTGACCGTGTCCATGTCCGAAATTTGCCTACAAATTTCGGACGCCCTTGGGCGCGCTAGATTCGCTATGGAAAGCTGGAAGCACTCGCAAGCCCGGTGGCCACAGCGTCTGCAGCGCCAAGCTATTCCTCCGTATCCAAACCCGCATCCTCATGGCCACTAGCCAACTCTGGCATAATTTCACCAGCAAGCAGCTCATCTCTGCTCAGCAGCCCGGCATCCTCGAGCGCCTCGCAGTCCGGGAGATCGCGAAGCGTGTCGAGGCCGAACTCGAGCAGGACGCTTTTGTCGTCACATAGGTGTAGGGAGCGCCGGGCGTCGGACTGCGCGGGTTCGACGCGATCAGGCCGGTGCCGCAGATGGCCGATCAGGTCGCGACTGATTACTTCCCGAAAACCGACGACAATTCGGCGCGGGTAATCGGCTGGAAGTGCCGATGCACATCAGCATCAGCACGTCCGACCACGTCAGGTCCACGGCACGCCCGCTGCTTCCGCAGGCGCGGATGGCATCGGCATAGGCCGGCCGTGTCAGGTGCTTCCAGCCGCCGGCGACAGCGACGAGGTCATAGGGCCGTCCGCGCAGCTCTCGGATGTCGTCGATGAGAAGGTCACGGGCGAGCTCGCGGGAGAGACTGCACCGCAAGCGCGTCCCGCGCGCGCGAACTGCTCGATCAACTGATCTCAGACGACGACGAATCTCGTCCAGATTCCAAAAGCGGTGGCCGCAGCGGCGCTTTGCGGGCTCGCGTTACCACAGATCGCAGAACTGTGATCTCGCCTTGTGCCCGAGACCGCAATCTGGGCTCGCGACGAAGCATATCGCTTGCGATCATCAAAGGACGCGTCGACGCCGTCGGTTGCCTTTTCCACCGCCGCCTCACACATCGTGTTGGGGCTGAAGAGCTACCTGCAAATCCTCGCAACGGGCGCGGCCGCATCCTTGATTTTACAAATTGACACGTCTTGGTTTTTAGAAAATGCCACGTGCGATGATGGCGCCAAAAAAAAATGTCACGCGAGATGATCATGCCTGAGGTAAATGGTCCGCCAAAGTTGGGAAAGGTATACCGGTTGAATGGTGGATAGGTACGCCGGATAAAAAGGGCTTCGGGTTCCGGAAGACGAACTAATCGACGGATAGGCGCTGCTCGTGAGGGAAACTGCATGCGCATTACGGTTATGACCATCCAGGGATGTCGGATATGATCTTGAATAGTGACATTGCAGGCCAAAGAGCGGCCGAGAAGCTAGCAGAGGGCCTGAAATCGCAGGGCAAGCAGCAATACGAAGAAAGGTCGAGGGAACGCGAACGAGATGTGTCTCGTTAGGTCGCACGTTGCACCAGGGGTGCGTCGGAAGGCACTCCGCCGTGTCCTGAAGAGGTAGCCTGCACTTGAGAATAGCCACGGTGGTACCTTATTTTCGGCTGTGAAGCACACGAGACCCGCGACGTGAGACCCAGTTGCTCAATACCCAGTTGCTGGGTGAGCGTGCATGACTGCCAACGGAAGGTCTTGCACGCACCCTCGCGATCTTGAGCAATGGTCGCCATGACTTTCTTCTTGCAGGCTTTTGAGTGGCCCAGCCTGCAATCACCAGACCCCACCGACTCTAAAGAGCGTGGCAGACGGGATAGTCGAGGTTGCCCGGCACAATTACGCTCAAGGCTTGCGCCGCCCAGAGGACACGCTGAAAAGGCAGCATGGGCGCGCAAGCACGCCATTCACGAGAGGTTCGACATGAAGACTATGCAAGAAAAAGACATTCCGGCATTCGTGCAAGCAGTTGTGGAGGCCGGCTGCAACATTTGCGCGATTGGCAACTTGGGATATGTCTTTGGCGATGCTGATTTGACGCCGGCGCAACGGAGGTCCGTCGAGCCACAGCTGCGCAGGATTGCTGAGATCTACGGCGAACGCGATCATCTCATGGACGAGATAGCTGTATATCTGCGGTCGATCGGACGCCATGTCGAGGTTGAGCCGAAGACAGGTGTTTCCTGATGGCCGCGATCGATCGCGTTCCGTAGTCGCCATTTCTATTGGGTAACGAGCAGCCGTCTTCCAACCTCTGAAACAAAAAAGAGGTGACCCCCAAAGGCCGCTCTCGAGACCGCAAGTCTGAGCCGCTAACGCATTGCGATAACCAGGCTGTCCGAACTGGGCGTCGATGCCTTCCTCGACCAGGTCGCGGTAGGCGGCGATCTCATCTACCGCATGCATAGCCAAGCCAGAGAAGTTTTCGGCAGCGGAATTCTCGGTCGCTTCCCCTTTTATGACTAGAGGGTGCGGCCGATCCGGCCGCGACGATCTCGCAGGGATTGCCATATACGGCAACACGAACACCGGCGGATCAATACTCGGATAATGGCGGCCGGCTATGTAGCGATCGATCGCGCACCAACATATCAATGCAATAGCTTAGTTGCTTTCAAAGGCGGGTCTCTACGAACTGCAAGCAAGCTAAACGATTGCGTCAACTCTTCCTCGCAGAGCGAAAACTCCGCGCCCACGCGATTTCTCTGCTGGAACAGCGGCACATCCTCAGCGCCAGGACACGGCCGCCGCCGTCGGGTTTTACGAAGCCGGTGATTGCATAAGTTGCCCGCAAGATATCATTGGTATCGGGAACGCCGCCGATGCCGCATCCTGAATAGAGCGGCCGCTTGCACCTGCCAGCCCGACGACCAGATCATATCTGCAACTCCATCTACCTGGACGTGGTGCAAATCACCTCGCTGAAGCCGCAAATCGTCGCCTTCGACCAGGATAACCACATCCGTGACCGCCTGAGCTACTCGGTCGATCTCGACGCACATGGCCGATACAGTTTTTCCATCCTTCACGAAGCGAATGAGACTTTGGCCATTCCAGCCCTGGTCTACGGGGCGTGACTTGTCCCCGATGCATGCGCGAGCTCTCCGCTCGGCCGGCCGCCGGACGTCGCCACCGGCCGAAGGCGCCCGAAGGCGCCCGAAGGCGCTTGACAAAGCAGCACCGGCCCATTCAACTTGAGGCATTCACGAGGGGAGTCCCGGTAAGGGGCTGAGATACTGCTGGCTTTCGCGGCGCAGTGACCCGTTGAACCTGATCCAGTTCATACTGGCGTAGGGACGGTGCAAGCGCTTTGCGGGAGTTTACGCCCGAGGTCCTGCTGCAGCAGGTCTACAGAAGCGTCTTTTCATCCTTCCGGCACAGAACTGGGTCTCCAATGCATGAGCAAAGGAGCCTCACGATGAATGCCCTCACCCCCGCCGTGTCGACGGGACCACTGCCCGCCTCGCGGAAAATCCACAAGCCCGGCGTCCTCTACCCGCAGATCAGGGTGCCGATGCGCGAGATTTCCGTCCATCCGACGGCCGGCGAACCGCCCGTCACCGTCTACGATCCGTCCGGCCCCTACACCGATCCATCAGTCCAAACCAGCATCGAAAAAGGCCTTGCCCGGCTTCGCCACGAATGGGTCACGGCGCGTTGCGATGTCGAAGCCTATGACGGCCGCCACGTCCGGCCGGAAGACAATGGATTCGCCACCGGCGAGCGCCTGACACCGGAATTTCCGATACGCAATCGGCCGCTCAAGGCCAAGCAGGGCAAGGCGGTGACCCAACTTGCCTATGCGCGCGCCGGCATCATCACGCCAGAAATGGAGTTCGTAGCCATCCGCGAGAATCTCGGCCGCGAGGTGATGCGCGGCAAGCTGCAACGCGACGGCGAAGCCTTCGGCGCGGCGATCCCAGATTTCGTCACACCCGAATTCGTGCGCGACGAGGTGGCGCGCGGACGCGCAATCATTCCCGCCAACATCAATCATCCCGAGAGCGAACCGATGATCATCGGGCGAAATTTCCTGGTGAAGATCAACGCCAACATCGGTAACTCGGCTGTCACATCGTCGATGGCCGAAGAGGTCGAAAAGATGGTGTGGGCGATCCGCTGGGGCGCCGATACGGTGATGGACCTGTCGACCGGCCGCAACATCCACAACATCCGCGACTGGATCGTGCGCAATGCACCGGTGCCGATCGGCACGGTGCCGCTCTATCAGGCGCTCGAAAAGGTCGGCGGCATCGCCGAGGACCTCAACTGGGAGGTCTATCGCGACACGCTGATCGAGCAGGCCGAGCAAGGCGTCGACTATTTCACCATCCACGCCGGCGTGCGGCTGCACTACATACCGCTGACCGTCGACCGGGTCACGGGCATCGTCTCGCGCGGCGGCTCGATCATGGCCAAATGGTGCCTGCACCATCACCGGGAGAGCTTCCTCTACGAGCATTTCGAGGAGATCTGCGACATCGCCAGAGCCTATGACGTTTCCTTCTCGCTCGGCGACGGCCTTCGTCCCGGTTCAATCGCCGATGCGAACGACGCGGCGCAATTCGCCGAACTGGAAACACTTGGAGAACTCACCAAGATTGCCTGGGCAAAGGACTGCCAGGTGATGATCGAAGGCCCGGGCCATGTCCCCATGCACAAGATCAGGCAGAACATGGACAAGCAGCTCGCAGTGTGCGGTGAGGCGCCGTTCTACACGTTGGGGCCGCTGACGACCGACATCGCGCCGGGCTATGACCACATCACCTCAGGGATAGGTGCCGCCATGATAGGCTGGTTCGGCACCGCAATGCTTTGCTACGTCACGCCGAAAGAGCATCTCGGCCTTCCCGACCGCAACGACGTCAAGATTGGGGTGATCACTTACAAGATAGCCGCCCATGCAGCCGATCTGGCGAAGGGCCATCCGGCAGCGAAAACCAGGGATGATGCCCTTTCGCGCGCGCGCTTCGAGTTCCGCTGGGAGGACCAGTTCAACCTGTCGCTCGACCCCGAAACCGCACGGTCCTTCCACGACCAGACCTTGCCCAAGGAGGCGCACAAGCTGGCACATTTCTGTTCGATGTGCGGGCCGAAATTCTGCTCCATGCGCATTTCCCACGACATCCGTGCCGAGGCTCAGAAGGAAGGCATGGCGGCAATGGCGGCAAAATACCGGGAGGGCGGCGATCTCTACATGCCGGCGGACGAGACTGGCGTACCGGTCGTGCCGGAGGCTCCCAAACCATCATGAGGGTGCTCGTCAAAGGGGCCGGCGTTGCCGGCCTCACCGTCGCTTTCGAACTCGCCGCCCGCGGCGCGACGGTCACAGTCGCCGAGATGCGGCATGGCCTTGGCGGCAACGCGTCGTGGTTCGCCGGCGGCATGCTGGCGCCATGGTGCGAGCGCGAAAGCGCGGAGCAGCCGGTGCTGGATCTCGGACGCGACGCTGCCGACTGGTGGGATGCGGTGCTGTCGGGTCAGGTGACACGGGCCGGGACATTGGTCGTGGCCGCGCCGCGTGATGCCGGTGAGCTTGACCGGTTCGCCAGTCGCACGTCAGGGCATAGGCGCGTCGATGAAAACGAAATTGCGCTCCTGGAACCCGACCTCGCCGGCCGCTTCCGGCGTGGATTGCTCTTCCCCAACGAGGCTCACCTCGACCCACGCCAGGCGATGGCGGCACTTCATGACAACCTTGCGACCATGGGTGTCAAATTCCACTTCGGCTGCGACGCCCGGCCTGTTTCGGGTTTCGCCCGTCAGATAGACTGCATGGGAATGGCAGCGGCCGATGACAGGCTGCGCGGTGTTCGCGGCGAAATGCTGATCCTTCGCACGCCTGATGTCTCGCTGTCGCGGCCGGTCCGTTTGCTTCATCCACGCTTTCCGCTTTATGCCGTGCCGCGCACCGATCACCGTTTCATGATCGGAGCGACGATGATTGAAAGCCAGAGCGCCGGACCGGTGACGGCGCGTTCCATGATGGAGCTGCTGGGCGCCGCCCATGCCCTCCATCCGGCCTTTGGTGAGGCCGAGATCGTTGAAACCGGTGTGGGTGTCCGTCCGGCATTTCCCGACAATTTGCCACGCGTCGAAACAGACGGTGAGATCATCGCGATCAACGGTCTTTATCGTCACGGTTTTCTCCTCGCCCCCGCCATGGCGCGCCAGGCTGCCGGCCTGGTTTTCAGTCAAGACAGAACCAAGGAGCATGCTCATGAAACTGATGGTCAACGGCGAGGCGCGTGAGATTGCCGCCACCACGCTGGCCGAGTTGCTTGCCGCGCTCGACTATGAGGGCGATTGGCTCGCCACCGCCGTCAACGGCGACCTCGTGCACAAAGCCAACCGCACGGAGTTCCAGTTGAGCGACGGCGACCGGATCGAAATCCTCTCGCCCATGCAGGGCGGCTAGCATGTTGGAGCTTTATGGAACCGAGCTTTCGTCGCGCCTGCTTCTCGGCACCGCTCAATATCCTTCGCCGGCCATCCTTGCCGATGCAGTCAAGGCGTCGGGCACGTCGGTGGTGACCGTCTCGTTGCGGCGTGAGATGGCGGGCGGTAGAGCCGGCGAACAATTCTGGTCGTTGATCCGCTCGCTGGGCGCCAGAATCCTGCCCAATACCGCCGGCTGCCTCTCCGTCAAGGAAGCCGTCACCACCGCGAAAATGGCGCGCGAGGTCTTCGGCACCAACTGGATCAAGCTCGAAGTGATCGGCAATCACGACACGCTACAGCCGGATGTGTTCGGTCTGGTTGAAGCCGCCCGCATCCTGTGCGAGGACGGCTTTGCGGTATTCCCCTATACCACCGACGATCTCGTTGTCGCCGAGCGGCTGCTGGAAACGGGCTGCAAGGTCCTGATGCCGTGGTGCGCACCGATCGGTTCCGCCTTGGGACCGGTCAACATGACGGCGCTGCGCTCGATGCGCGGATATTTCCCTGGCGTCCCGCTGATTGTGGATGCGGGGCTCGGACGGCCGTCGCACGCGGCCACCGTCATGGAACTCGGCTTTGACGCCGTGCTCCTGAACACAGCGGTCGCCAAGGCGGCATATCCGGTCGGCATGGCGCGTGCTTTCGGTAAGGCGGTCGACGCCGGTCGTGAGGCGTTCAGTTCGGGAATGCTCGAACCGCGCGACGTCGCCGTGCCATCGACACCGATGGTCGGCAGGGCCGTTTTTTCATGAAGCTCGATCCCTTTTATCTGATCGTCGACAGCGCTGCCTGGATCGAACGGCTGGTCCCACTCGGAGTCCGGCTTCTGCAACTGCGCATCAAGACCGTGGATGAGGCTGGGTTGCGCGCGGAGATCCGCACCGCGAAGGCCTTGTGTGCTCGATACCAGTGCCAACTCATCGTCAACGACCACTGGCGCCTGGCAATCGAGGAAGGCTGCGACTTCATACATCTCGGCCAGGAGGATTTGCAGACCGCTGACCTCTTGGCGATACGGGCAGCCGGCGTAAGGCTCGGACTGAGCACACATGATCATCAGGAGCTGGAAACGGCGATGGCCGCCGAGCCTGACTACATAGCGCTTGGACCCATCTATCCGACCATCCTGAAGAAGATGAAATGGGCGCCGCAAGGGGTCGAACGGATCAGCGAATGGAAGCGCCAGGTCGCGCCGTTTCAATTGGTCGCCATTGGTGGCCTCAACCCTGAGCGGCTCGACGGTGTCTTTGCGGCTGGCGCGGACAGCGCGGCGGTGGTGACCGACATCACGCTCAACGACGACCCCGAGGCGCGCACGCGAGAATGGATCGAAAAGACGGACCAATGGCGCTGAGGCGAGAACCACATGTGCTTGTCGTCGGTGGATCGGACTCCAGTGGCGGTGCTGGAATTGCACGCGATATCGAGACGATCTCTGCCATTGGCGTGCGCACCTGTCTCGCCGTCACAGCGCTAACGGTGCAAACGCATGACGCCGTGATCGAAATCTATTATTCGCCACCTAGCCTGGTGGCCAATCAGATGTGCGCCGCGCTGCAGGCCAACGACGTGGCCACAATCAAGATCGGCATGCTGGCGACTGCCAAGATCATTGTTGCCGTTGCCGCAGTGCTGCGCAAATTTCCGCATGTCCCCGCAGTACTCGACCCTGTGCTGGCCTCCACCTCAGGCCGCGCACTTCTGCAAGCAGGCGCTATCGCTGCCATGAAGCGCGATCTTATGCCGCTTTGCTGCATTGTCACGCCCAACCTCCCTGAACTGGCGCTCCTTAGTGGCTCCGAACTGGCAGTGGATGAGGACGGAGCGCTCCAACAAGGAAAAAGACTGCTGGCCGCCGGCCCTCAAGCCCTGCTGATCAAGGGTGGGCATGCGTCGGGAACCCGGTCGACCGATATTCTGTTACGCTCCGGGCACGAACCCATCCGCTTCGATGCACCGCGCCTTGCCACATCGATGCGCGGGACAGGTTGCATGCTGGCCAGCGCGATTGCGGCGCATCTGGCGAAGCCGAAGCCGCTCGAAGACAGCGTGCGCGAAGGCAAGCTGTTTGTCTTGGAGAGGCTTCAGAAATGCCGGCTGAATAACCACAGCGTTCTGCGTCCAGCCAAGCAGACCCATTTTCCAGAATTTTTCCCGTAGCGAGACTAGAGAAGGGGCTACTGCTTCTCTATGCCATCCTCACAACGCGTTGAGTTTCTCACTGCCAATTATGCGACTTTCGAGGTGCAAATAGCGAATATCGAGTTCTTAGTGACAGAAACGACCGGAATTGGTTGCGTGGATCACCAGGTCGCTACCGATTGGGTCAGCGACTCAATAGAACGTCACATCTCTGTCCACACTCGAGCTTATTTGCCGCAAACGCGTCGAGCCCCGCGTCAATCGGTCTTATAATAGTATCCGGGGCAGCTCCAAAGCTGTGGCATCGGCTACCCGCCGGCCGTGGCGCTTGCTGTTCGAGCGTCGGACGCCGCCTGCCATTGAACATCTGATGGGCTATTGGGTGGCGGCGACACACTCATCCAGGTGCAACTGGCTTTTTCAACTCGGGAACCAGCAGAAGCCTTCGCTGCGTCGCAACATTTGGATTATGTCGTACAGCCCGATCTTCCAGAGAAAACAAGACCTAACGTTCGAAACCTGTCACGCAACCAACCACCGAATGAAAGATCCAGCGTGCGATCGCAGGGAGGTAAGAATAACCGGTCTGGCTTTCCTATCGCCGGTCCAGGTTAAGACCAACGACGTCGTCACGACATCAACACAGTGCGCGAAGCGCTCGTATTCCTGAATCAGTGGCCAAAAGCGCGTCGGGGACCGGTATTCAGTTGCGCGGTGAGAAGCAGCAACGCAGCGATCGCCGGACAGATGACACCCGAGCAGGCGCGGCAAGCATTGTGGGATTTGCCAGGATTGCCGGCGTGCTGGCCAAATCTGATTTCGTCGTTGGTGGCGACTGATTTAAAGCTGCAGGAAGATCACCGCCGGTAACGCGTTGGCCCGCTGCTCGCCAAGACGGAAAGAACGCCGCCTTGTGAGTTCCAATAATGGGCGATGCGGGAATTGCACATGTCTGTGCCCATCTGTCCGGCCGAAATGCAAATGGCGTCACTGGCGAAGGTCAGCGAACGCGGCACGCAGGGCTGGATTCTTTTGACTTGCGGCAAGCCGACATAGGTGCTGGCTTGATGTCTCGGTCACTGCGACGTGTCATGCCGATTCATTCGTCAGCTACCATGACGATGCGGCGCGTCGCCTGCGATCAGTTGATCGAACCGCGGTGCAATTCGGGACGCTTCGTCGATCCCGACAGTTGCGCAAAGGGAAGCCAAATCAGCGACTAGAGGCAACGTGGCTACGGATTCGAAGGGACCCCGCTGTTGCCGAAGAGGTGACTGGTGGAATGTCAAAGATCACCTCGTGAAAGGCCATTTGGGGCCACCTAATGATAAAGCCGGATGCCGCTATCGGGTCCTGGCACGGGAATGACGGTCCGGCCCTACGGTGGATCGAGTTCGGTTCATGTCGCTTCGCAAGGAGGATGTGTTCCGGCGTCTGCCCGAACCCCTCTTTCTCGCATTCTGCGAGGTTGCGCGATCGGGCCGCTCGGTCTCTGTGCTGATCGCCCCTCCTGTTGCCATCGATCGATTCCGCTTCCGGTGCGCACGCACGTGTCGCGCGTGGCAATCATGCAAGGTCGTGAATCATAGGAGGATGTACATGCTTTTGTCGGATTTCGGCCGCATCGGGTTCGATCCGTTTGTGGAAATGCGGCGCATGCAACAGGAAGTAAACCAGCGTTTGGCCGGGCTGACCGCCAGCGCCGCTCAGGAGTTTCCGCCGATCAATCTTTGGACTGGCGAGGACAGCGTGGCGGTGGCCGCGGAACTGCCGGGGATATCACCTGACGAAATCGGCCTCACGGTGCGCGAGAACATTCTGACATTGAAGGGAACGCGCGAGCCTCGAACGGAGGACGAGAAATCCGTCTGGCACCGCCGTGAGCGCGCCTATGGGACCTTCTCCCGGACAGTGCAATTGCCATTCCGCGTCGACCCGGAACGGGTCGAGGCGCGTTTCGCCAACGGGCTGCTCGAAGTCGAGTTGCACCGGCCGGAGGCGGATCGGCCGAAGAAGATCCAGATCAAGGGATAGAGGGAGGCAAGCATGGCTCAGGAACGCGGATCGGCCGTCGCACCATGCTGCTCAATGCCCGCAAGGTGCTTTACGACCATAGTTCGGCCATCACCATCCTTCTCGCCTTCAATGACATAACGGCCCGTCGTATCATCGAGCGGGAGAAGGAAGAACTGCTCGGTCGCACCGAAGACCTGCTTCGGCAGAAAGACGTCCTGCTGCGCGAGATGGAGCATCGGGTTGCCAACAGCCTGCAGATCATTGCCTCGATCCTGTTGCTGAAGGCACGCTCGGTGACGTCGGAAGAGACGCGCCAGCATCTCAAGGACGCCCATCAGCGCGTTCTGTCCGTGGCCGAGGTGCAACGCCATCTCCACACCTCCGCCGGCGTCGACGAGATCGATGTCGGCTCTTACCTACCGAAATTGTGCAGCAGCCTCGCCTCGTCGATGGTCGGCGAAGCCCAGCCGATCACGGTCACCGTAATGGCCGAAGGCGGCAGGATAGATTCGCAAAGGGCAGTCAGTCTGGGACTAATTGTCACCGAACTCGTGCTCAACGCCATCAAATATGCTTTCCCCAAGAAGAGAACCGGCGCTCGCATCCAGGTGAGCTACGAGACCGCGGGCAGTGACTGGAAACTGACGGTTTCGGACAATGGCGTCGGCAAGATCGCCAACGACGTACCGGCTACCGGACTTGGAACAGCCATCGTCGAAGCACTGGTGAAACAACTGGAGGCCAGGGTGGAGATTATCAGCGATATTGACGGCACCAGCGTGTCGGTCACCCGGGCGACGTTCACCTCGCGCGTGCCGCGAGCGGCGTAAAAACCGTTACTACGATGCTGCCTTCCGGACATCGCCTGATGTCCAGGGGATCTTCTGCCGCCACGGCCTTGTCCCCGGAGCGCAGGACTGCCAGTCGCATCGCATAAGCCGAAACCTCTCAGTCGGTTGAGGGCGCTTCCGATGGCCAAGATCCGCTTTTTTGGCGTTCAGCCGGTGGGACCAAGCTCTGAAGCTGACGCTGCGCAGGTCTTTGCGTGGATGACTCGGTGCGGTCGGTAAACTCGAAGTGGCGGTTGTGTGCGTCAAGTTCTGCAAAATGGGGCGGCCACGATGCTGGTCATGCGGCTTGGCGTAGAGCGAGCTTCTTGTGCTCGCGCAGGTCGTCAATGTTGATGTAGGGCCTCCATCCAGTTTTCGTTGGTTTCGACAGCCGGCGCCCTGACGAGGCGCAGGCAGCTTTCGGCGTTGGGGAAGATGCGCACGACATAGGTGCGCCGGCGGATTTCCTCATTGAGCCGTTCAAGCATGTTGGTGCTCTTGAGATGCTTGTGATGCTGGCGCGGCAGGCAAAAGAAGGTCAGCGTGCGCTCGATGGTCTCCTCCACCGTCGTCCATCTCGGCCTCGAGCACCTCCTGCATCACCGCACGGATCATTTCGTGAAGTCCGTCCGGGTCTGAAAGCAGAATGTCTTTGACGGCAGCGCTGGCGGTCTTACTTTCAATCTTGGTCATGGTGGCGTTCCTTCGCGGGAATCGGCGACATGAACAATCACCAGATCCCATGGCGACGGATGGATAGCGGCGCGTGCTCTGGCAGAGTGACGCTGCTAACAAACACCCCGCGGAGGAACACCATGCATGTAGTGGCCGACCGATCCGAAACTCTGACTGCTATCCGGACTGGTCTGGGCGCAATCTTCGTATCGCTGGAGCTCAGCCGTTCAACCTGGCTGATCTCGTCGTTGTCGCCAGGTGGCGGCGAGAAGTTGTCGAAACACAGTGTCCCCAGTGGTGATTTATCCGCCTTGTTCCGTCGCTTCGATAGCGTGCGAGAGAAGGCAAGAGCACGCATGGGGCCAGACTTCCCCGTCGTCGCTATCCAGGAAGCCGGGCTCGATGGCTCCTGGATCCATCGGGTTCTGAGCAAGGCGGGGATCGAGAGCTACGTCGTTGATCCCGCTTCTATCGCAGTGTCTCGTCGCAGTCGCCGAGCCAAAACCGATAAGATCGATGGTGAAACGCTCGTCTCTCCTTGCCTTCAAGCGAGGCGAACCGCGCATATGTGCAATGGTCAAAGAGCCAACACCGGAGCAGGAGGATCGCCGGCGTATCTGTCGTGAACGCAAGGTACTGACGACCGAACGGGTATATAAAACGCCGCTCACTCAGAATGGTCTCGTCGCCCGAGCCCAGCGGCCGTAGGCGGGATGTTGGTGCAGCCGTGAAGAGCAGCGACCGAATGTGAGGTTGATCTGCTCGGTTACGAGCAGAGTCCTGCAAGTCGGGTTCAACCTGGATCCCATAATCGATATGACAAGCTAATCCCACTTTGACCGGCGCTCAGCACACCTAATTTCGAGCCGCGCCGACCTACACACCCGCTATCGACATGATCCGAGTGGCGGCCTGAACTAGGCCGGCAAACTCATGTTCGTTGGCACTGTTTTTCGCTTGCATCCCGGTTAGGCGGGGACAGACGCCCTACTGCGACGCCTGCCCGGCTTGTCCGTGTCTCGCTCGCCTGACGTTTCGGGTTCGGTCTCAATGATCTCGCCCGCCACCACGGCGCGGGTCCGCTCCAGCATCGCGGGGATGTCCCGCGCGGGCAGCGGGCGGCTGAGCAGGAAGCCCTGCGCCTCGGTGCAGCCTTCTCTTCGGACCCGTTCCAGCTGCTCCACGGTCTCGACGCCCTCGGCGGTGGTCTGCATCCCGAGGCTGTTGCCGAGGCTCGTGACCGCTCGAATGATGGCGACGGAACTGTCGATATCTCCGGCGTCCGTGATGAAGGATTGATCGATCTTGATCTTGTCGAATGGGAACGAGCGCAGATAGCTCAAGCTCGAATATCCGGTTCCGAAGTCGTCCATCGCGATATGAACGCCGAGCATGTGGATATGTTGCAGCATCGAGAGAGTCGCCTGGCTGTTGGCCAGCAGCACTGTCTCGGTGATCTCAAGCTCAAGCCGGCTGGGGGGCAGTCCCGAGATATCCAATGCCTCGACGATGGTGGAGAGCAAGCGCGCGTTGCGAAATTGCGCCGGGCACAGATTGACGGCGACCTTGATGCTACCGGGCCAGCTTGCCGCGTCGAGACAGGCTTGCTTGATAACCCATTCACCGATCGGGACGATGAGGCCGATGTCCTCGGCCAGCGGGATGAATTCTCCCGGGGATACGATGCCGCGCGTCGGGTGATGCCAGCGCAGCAGCGCCTCGAAGCAGCTGACCTCGCCGCGGTCGAGATTGAGGAGCGGTTGGTAGTAGATTTCGAACTGCTGCCGCACCACCGCTTCGCGCAGGTCGAGTTCGAGAAACCGCCGCGCCTGCATGCGCGCATCCATTTCCGGTTCGAAGAACCTGTAGGTTCCGCGGCCTTCCGCCTTCGCCCGGTAGAGCGCCATGTCGCCGGTCTTGAGAAGTTGGTCGGCGTCAATGCCATCGTCCGGCGCGATCGAGATGCCGATGCTGGCGCTGATCATAACCCCGTGGCCATCGACGACATAAGGTGCGCTCAGCCCATCAATGACCCGTTGGGCAAGAGCTGTCGCCTCGACCGGCTGATCAACCGCGGTTTGAATGATCACGAACTCATCGCCGCCGAGCCTTGCCACGGTGTCGCCTTCACGGGCCACCTGTTTCAGTCTGGCGGCGACCTCCTTCAGCAAGGCGTCGCCAACCGGGTGCCCCAGCGTGTCGTTGACCATCTTGAAATGATCGAGATCGAGGCAGTGGAAAGCAATCTTGCTACCATCACGCCGCATCTCGACCAAAGCCTCCTCGGCGCGTTCGCGGAACAATATGCGATTTGGAAGCTCGGTAAGTCCGTCGTGGCGCGCCATGTATGAAATCTTGGCTTCGCTCCGCCGCAAGTCGGTCACGTCATGGTGAGTGGCAAGCCACCCGCCGCCCGGCAGTGGCTGATGGATGAGGTCGATGGTGCGTCCGTCCCTGAGTTCCACCAGGCTCACCGTCCGCTCTGCGCGATCGATGGTCTCCGTCAGCTGCTGCACATACTTTTCCGGGTCATGGCCGGCATAGAGGCCCGCCGCGATCCGGAACCGCATCAAATCGATCCACGGCGTGCCGGGACGAGTCAGGGGCTCCGGCACATGGTAGAGATCGGCGTAGCTTTGGTTGCACAGAACCAGCCGCCTCTCCGCATCGAACATGCAAAGCCCTACGGGCATATTGGCGGCGGCCGCGGCCAATTGCTGCCGCTCCAGCTCGGCTTCTCGGGCCAAGGCATCGCTGCGCTCCAGGCTGGCCCGGTAGCCGGCAAAGGCCGAGAACAGCACTCCAACCTCGTCCTGCCGATCCCTTTTCAGCGCAATGAGACTCGAACGGCGCTCGCCCTGCGCCAAGCAACGCATCGCCTCGGTCACGGCGAGGATCGGCTTGCTGACATTGTGGCGTATCCAGGCGACAAGCCCACCAAGACACCCGGCGGCAAAAAGAACTGCCAGCCAAGTCAATCTTTGCGCAACGGTGTAGGTCCTGTCCGCCATCACCGCCGCGGCCGTGCTGCGCTCGTTGGTGAGGGCCAGCAGGTCGTCCAATCGCTGCGTGGCGGCGGCAACGGTCGGGAGCGATACCGTCTCGAACTCCTTGACAGCCATTGTTCGCCCTCCTGTTTCGAGGAGCGGGAAAATCGATGTCAGGGAATCTTCGTAGGCCGTCCATAGGTTGACGAACTGGTCGAACAGCTGCTGCTCGGCCAGCGATCCGGCACTCCGGCGATAGGCGCGCCGACCTTGCAGTATTTCGTCGCTTTCCCTCGCCATCTCCTTCTCAATGCCGGCTATCTGCGCAGCCTCGGCAGTGCGCACGCGCAACGTCGCATAGAGCTGGTGTTCCGCGAGGTTGCGCTTCATCTCGCCGACGATCTGGACCTGGGGCAACCAAACGCTGGTGATCTCGCTCGTGACCTTGTTGAGTGATCGCAGTTGCGCGACCCCAAATACTCCCACGGCCACGACGCACAGCAGCGCCAGCCCAAAGCCCAACGAGAGCTTGGTCCCGACGCTAATGTCCTTTAGCCCTCTCATCTAGAAAACTGCAAACGCAAGACCAGTCCTCGTCAAATAGCATCGAGCTTTAGCGAATAGTAAAAGTATTCCTAGTGTCGCGTCTAAGGTATTAATGCTGGCTTAAGACTGCGTAATCCCCTAGAGGATCGACCAAACCACGTTGTAAAAGGCCGGCGGATGAAGCTCACCGATTTCCATATGATCCGATGACGGGCCTACAATGAGATCGAGGTGCTCGCACCTAGTCTTGGAAGCCGCTTGCAGCTTCTTTCACCGCACCGTGGGATCGGCCTTCGATCCCCTTCGAATGTAGCGAGGCCAGCCCATATTATGCACGACGATGGGGCTTTGAGGCTGGCAGTCGAATCTATGATCGGCAGTGTTCATCAGCCGAGGAAGGAGCGCCGCGGCGCGCGCCGAGGCGGTGCGCGAACTCGAGCGTGATCGCCGAGATCGAGGCGAAGGAGCCGCTCGAAGCGCTCGACACCTTCATGGCGCAGAACGCATCGATGATCCAGGCCCAGCATGCAGCCTCCAGCTTCGATGTCCATCGGGTCCTTCAGGCCATGGACCACGAGCCGAGACCGCCGCAAGGCGATGCCGGACTGATGCGGCTGCCGGTGGTCGACATGCAAGGCCGGCCGCTGGCCAGCGAAGCCGAGTTGCGCTATTCCATTTTCCACCGCTTGACCTCGGGCGCGGTGAAGGTGGTGGCGGTGCAGCTAAAGGGAACTCCGACTGGAGCCATGCTGACACGCACGTTCACCGTGGAGGGCGTGCCCTACCGC
The DNA here is from genome assembly GCF_003952385.1 of Mesorhizobium sp. M1D.F.Ca.ET.043.01.1.1. Lineage (NCBI taxonomy): Bacteria > Pseudomonadati > Pseudomonadota > Alphaproteobacteria > Hyphomicrobiales > Phyllobacteriaceae > Mesorhizobium > Mesorhizobium sp. M1D.F.Ca.ET.043.01.1.1. The sequence continues at coordinate 3,769,685 of NZ_CP034444.1, read as the reverse complement.
ATGGACCTGTTCGGCGGCAGCAAACTGAAGCCGCCGCAAAAGAGCCTGAACCAGCTTGCCTCTCACCTGCCTTTCACGGCCGCAGAGGCCCCAAGCGGCAAGCTTTTGGCGATCCCCTATGCCGAGACGGCTCCGGGTACGGCCTTTGAGCAGCTGTCGCGGGCCTGGGCGCCGTTCAAGGAAGCCTATTACTATACCCAGCGCCGCGGATTTGCCGCGCCGCCGGGCATCCCCGACATTGGCCCCCATGATTATGCGCTGGAAGGGTGCTTCAAGCTGTCCCTTCTGCCCGACCATCCCGCAGGCGCAGTGCATCCCTTCCGGTTCGAGGGGCGAGACGGCGAGATCGCCTTGCGGCCGCATGACGGCTGCGGCTTCATTAGGGCCTCACTGGCCGAGCGCATGCCGTCCATTGCCCGGGCTCGCCACGACGCTCCCGAGCGGATGCCTGCCTATGCCGATAAAAGGCAATCGGCGGTACCGCCCTCGGCGCTGCAACATTATCCGCGTAGCGTCGAGGTAGCACAGGAGACCCGCGAGAAGGCTCAGGCTTGGCTCGAAACCCATCAAAGCCTCACCGCCGAGGAGCTGTTCCGGACGGTCACGGGCGGGCATATCGAGGGTTCGAGCGCTATCGCCGTGCCGTCCAGCGACGAATGCCTGCATGTGCCGACGGGCAAGAGCAAGACCTTGACCCGTGACGCTGGCGTGCTTGTCGGACGCTCCCCCTATGACAAGCCCAACCTGCGCCCGTTCGCCGCCGACCGGGTCAGGTCGGCGCGCGATGGCGACCGGACCGCGGCGTTCCTGGATCGGTGCGTGGCCTTCCAATATAGCTTCAACTTCGCGCACAGGTCGGGGGCTGGGCTTGCCGCCGACGATCCGACCTTCTTTGCCAAAGGCATCTTGATCGTTGTGCCCGACGAAATGTGGCCGGCGGACTTCGCCGAGCGCGGGGTCGTGATGTCTGCCGAGGACGTAAAGTGCCATTCGTACTGGCTGGAGGAAAAGGACCGGGTCAAGGCCGACACCGCGCTCGAGTGCGTCGGCATCCTGCAGGCGACGGAGGTGTTCGCGCCCGGCTCTTTGGTTGCGGTTCCAAGCGTCGAACAAAAAATGCTCGACGGCGATTTTGATGGCGACACCGTCGTCATCATTGGCGACCAGCCTCGCCTTTACGAGCATGTGCGCCAGTTCGACGCGCAGCTGCAGGCGCGCGGCATCGCCTCGATGAAGCCGCCGAAGTCGCACACGCCGGCCATTGAGAAAAGCGGCTACCAGTTCACCCGGTCCAAGCAGATCCTGTCGGCCACCGGGCTGGTGCTGGAGACCTACAGCTGCCTGCAGCGCAACGTGCTGGCGCAGCCGCTGGAGGCGCAACGCTGGTTTGCCGAGCGTGCCATCTTCGGCACCTACGAGGGCATTCATAATGAGCTCAAGGCCGACATCCGCGCACTGTTGCAGGAAGATCGGCCGGATGGCCAGGCCCTCCATGAGCTCATCGCCAGGGCGAGGGAAGACAGCAAGGCCGCCAGGCATCCGGTGGCCTGCGAACTGGCCGCGTTGTTAGTGGCCGAGCTCCAGGACTGGAACCTGCAGCTCAATAGCGAGCCGGCTCATGAGCAGTCGGAAGTCAAGCTGCATGAAAGCGCCATCAATCTGTTGAGCGTCGGCATCAAGGTCGGCACTGACGCCTACAAGTCCGATACCGGTGCGCGGGTGTTCATGCAAAAAACCACCGAATTGCAGCGGCTCTTGGAGCAGAGGCCGGGCTTCAAGTCGGCGCCATATGTCAAGGCGCAGGCGGCAAAGCTCCACCAGGGCCGGTTCGACGTCGATGGCAGCCTGGCGGATCTGAAGGACAACCCCACGCTGGCGGCATCGGTCATGGAGGCCTCGATCAGACTCGCCGTCGAAAAGCGCATTCTGCTCAGCGCCTTAGCAATCTCGGCCGAAGACGACCGCGCCAGCACGATAACGCTGAGCAGCGAACAGGCCCTTGAGCGGGCCAGGCTCGAAGCCGCCCCCGCCGAAGCGCAAGAAAGCGCGATTACCAAAAATTGTGCATGCGGTTGCCGAGCTTTTGCGGCAGGACGGCATCGAGGTGAAGGTGCCGCATCTTGACCAACGGTCGGGCGGGCAGGTCTGGATAGCCGACGAGTTGACCGGCCAGAGCGTGAGCACGGCGCCGGAGGCCCAACTGGTCACCAATGCCGTGCGCCATGTCTTCGAGATCCCGGACGAGGCTTTTACGCGCGCCTTCAGGAAGGCGGCACTGGCCTTCGAGGAGCGGGACTGCAGCGAGGTCGAGACCACCAACTGGGTCATCAGGATGGACAGGCCGCGGTTACGCGGCGTTCACACGGCGTTCAGAACCGCGCAGAACTATCGCTTCGAGGTCGAGTTCCCTACGCCGGCCAGTTATCGGGCCGAGCTCGCGCACCGCGCGCAGAGCTCACAGCTAGTCCCCATTCCCCGTGGTGCCTGGGAGATATTACACTGGGACTCGTCAGGAGAAAGCAGGTCGAGGGCGGCAGGGACCTCCAGGTCGCCCATCGTCGCAAGACAACAGATTGCGGTCGCTCGCTCGCCGCAAGCCGGCGAGATCCTCGCGGCCCTCGGTACGCGGCCGGTCGTGCTCGTCGGCATGCCGGCGAGCGGCAAGTCGACCATCGGCGCCCAGCTTGCCAAGGAGTTGGGGGTGGAGTTTGTCGACATCGATAAGCATATCGTCGCCGATCACGGCAATCTGATGGAGATGTTCGCCGACCCTGGCCGTGGCGAGGCGCACTTCAGGGACCTGGAGACCAAAGAGCTCGCCAAGCAGCTGGAGAGAGGCCCCATCGTCATCGCAACCGGCGGCGGCTGCTTTGGCAAGGAGTCCAATCAAGCCCTGATTCTTAATAAGGCGAGGTCGATCTGGCTCGACACCCGAGCTGAAAGAGCTCCGCAGGCGCCTCGAGAGGGACACCAGCCGGCCGCTGCTGCAAGGCGCCGACATCGAGCAGAAGGTTGACCAGCTGTACGAAGAGCGCAGTCCGTTCTACCAAAAGGCCGATATCAGGTTGCCCCTCGTCCCGCCCTTTCAAAAAGACAAGAAGGACGCCCGCATTTGCGTGAAGGAACTCTACGCTTTCCTGTGCAGCGACAGAGAAGCCGCTCTGCCCGCTGCCGAGATATCACATGTCTCCGGTGCTTCCGGCACCGCCATCAGCATGTCCCCAACAGCTCAGCGCATGCACGATGATCATCACAACGGCTACGATTGCGGGGGCGGCGTCGTGGAAACCATCCAGGCGCCGGCGGCACTATTGAGTGAAAGGGAACGGCCGCCGCTCCTCGACACCCTCACCGCCGACCCGCAGCCTTTGCTGGCCGGCAATAACGCACGAGCGAATTTAGCGTCTTCCACGAGAAGCAGGGAACGCTCAAGTCGAGGACGATAGCTTAGGCGTCGCAGGTTTGGTGCAGGGTGCGGGTTCGCACCGAATGCTAATAAAAGTGGGAAACGCATGCATAAGTCGTGAGAAGCCTGATGGCCGAGTTGATCCGGCCTGGATGACACAAACGTACAAAGACGAACCGCCGGTGCCGGGTCGCGCGCCAAATCCTGGTGATCGACCGGAAAGGATCAGCTCCGAGTCTAAACGGCATCGTCAACTTAATGAAGCGCGGATACTATGACAGAGTGACCCAATCCACCGCCGCGCCATTGCGTCGGTTTCGACAGATAAGATGGATTGGGCAGGCGAGCTCAAAAGAGCGATTGTAAATCGCAGTTGTAGCAGTGTAACAAACTGCGTAACAAAAAGCGCGAAAAGATTAGCATTTTCAGCAGGATAGGCGTGAAACCGAATCCCTCCCTCTCCGCCATCCTGCTTCGCGCTGCGCGCTTCGCAGGACAAGTCCCTCAATAGCTCTCGGCGCGAAACTGGATGTCCTTCGAAGCCTCGGCGAAGGAGGCTCGCTCTCAGCAATATCCGAAATAAGCCATGAGCTCCTGCGCCTCGCCCGCCTCGAAACGCGAGGCGACGTCCGCCGGCAGCGTCGATTTCCAGCCGCCCCGGTAGTCGGTGATAGGCTGGTTGACCTGCGTCAAGCGGCGGGCCGAATGCTCCGTCCGGACTCTTCTCTCCCTTCCCCAGACGACCGGATGCCGGTGATAGTCCAGGATGGCCGGATCGAAAGCCACCCCGATGAAGCGGCATAGCCGTTCGATGGAAAGCGCGGGCGCCTCGATGAAATCCTCGTAGCGCCACAGCATGCTCCCGCCTCTCTCGATGCAGAGCATCGAGGCCTTGCTGTCGGCAACCCACCTTTGGAAAGCTCGGTCGAAATCGCCCTCGTAACGCTGCCCGAGCGAGGTCACGACATCCCGGCCGTCGCGTGTGACGACGATGAAACGGGCGCCCGGAATCGTCTCGAGTATCTGACCGGTATGGTGGATATGGCCGGGGGTTTTTTCGACCCAGACGCTCCGGCGCGAAACAGCCGCCTCAAGCAAAAGCAAGCTTAGCTTGGTCCATCTGGCGCCTTTGTCCGAGACAAAAGCGCTTGTTTCCCGTGGGACGCTGAAGACATCGGGATGGGCGGCCAATATCCGGGCAAGCAAGGTCGAGCCGGTATGGCCACAACCACAGATAAATATGGAAACCCTCGGCTTTGGAATAAGCCGTACCACGCCCCTGTTCACTGACTGTGTCTCTCCCCGGACACTTAATCGAACCTCTTCTTTTGAGGCATTGCAATGGGAATGTTTCCACAGGGACGGCGACCGAGCACGGTTCGCGTTAGATCACATGGGGCAGTTGGTCAGGACGAGGAGCATGAATCCATCGATCTGAAAATCTGCGGCCAGGTCGCTTCCGAACAATCGCAGCCAGCGTTGCTGGGCCTCATAGGCGATTTGCTCCCGTTCCTGCGGACACGCGAATTTCAACCCGGCCAGGTTTTGGAGGTGATGGACCATTTCGTGGGCGAGGATCGATAGTTCGGCTGGTGTTCGGCCGTTCCAGCCGGCCGGCAGGTAGATGGTACGCGCATCGTCATCGTAGACTGCAAGAATATCGGCTTTCTCTCCGCCCCAATGATCGGAGGGTAGGCCTCGGAACCGAAGCCGACTCAGCCGCTCGGCCGGCACCCATGAGATCGTCGGCGGATTTGAAGGAGGAGGGAGGTCGAATTCCGACGAAAGCCAGACGGCGATGGCTTCCAGCAATGGCCTCAGGCTCTCATTGCCGGTCTCGAAATAGCCGGGCCGGACAACGAAACCCGTACCCGGCAGCACCGCTGCCGGAACGTCGTTCGGGCGGGATTGCGCCTGAACTTCGAAATCGTCGGCCTTGGCCTGAGCCCACAAGCTCGTCAGGGTCGAAACGAGGAGAAGTCGAAGAAGCCTCAAATCCTTTTCCCTCATGAAAGGCGGCCCGAACTATATATCAGAATTATCTAAATTAGCGATTACTATTCTTTCGCTCCCGTAAGAAGCCAGTCCGGTACGAGAACGCACTCTGGGGCTCAATCCCTTGAATTGCTTCATCCAGGCGAGCCAGACTTTGTATCCGCGCTCTATCCTCGCGTGCGACGCGGTCGCGCTTGCCCGGACGAATCGAACAAGCCGATGCAGGAATGCGACGCGATGTACATTCAACCTCCGCCAATGTGTTATACATTTCATGGAAGGGGCATCCCCCGCATGAAATGCGACTGGAACGAGCAGGCAAAGCCGCAACTTGATTGAGAGTGCGCGCGATGAGGTTCTGGGCCGCCTTTGTTGGTTTGTTTTTCCTGGCCGCGGAAGCCCTGCTGCCGGCCAGCGCCCTTGCCGCCGGCGGCAACCGGGTCGCCCTGGTCATCGGCAACAGCAAATATGTCTACGCGCCGGCTCTTCCCAACCCCGCCGGCGATGCCCGCCTGATGGCCGACGTCCTGCGCAAGGCGGGATTCAGCGTCATCGAAGGTGTCGACCTCGACTACGCCGGAATGCGCGACCGGCTGAACAAGTTCACGGAGGCCTCATATGAGGCGGATACGGCGCTGATCTACTACGCCGGCCACGGCATGCAGGTGAACGGCAAGAATTATCTGATCCCGGTCGACGCCGAGCTTACCGCTCCCGCGCATCTCAGGACCCGTACCGTCCAGATGGACGAGCTGCTCGCCGCTCTCCCGCCGGACCCTGCCGTCGGCATCGTCATTCTCGACGCCTGCCGCGACAATCCACTGGCGAGGACGCTCGCGGCGTCCTTGCCGAAGAGCCGCTCGACCACCGCGCCCGGCCTGGCGCCGATCGATGTCAGCGGGTCGGACGTCGGAACCGGCGGCGTGCTGATCGCCTTTGCGACCGATCCAGGCGCCGTATCCTATGACGGCAAAGGCGCCAACAGCCCCTACACGATGTCGCTGGCCAGGCACCTCGCCGAGCCCGGCGTCGAGATCCAGAGCGCGCTGACCCGGGTTCGCGGTGAGGTGACGGCCGAAACCGATGGGCGCCAGCGGCCCTGGCACAACGCCTCGCTCGGCCGCGAGGTCTTTATCGGCCCGCAGACGCCGCCGCCGGCCGCGCCCGCGCCGCAGCCGTCCGCGACCGAGACGCCGGTCGAGCCGCCAGGCTCGGATGCGCGCGGATGGGAAATCGAGCAGCGCGTCTGGGACGAGGCTTCGAAGCGCAACACGCTTGCCCACTACGAGGCCTATCTGCAGCAATTCCCCAAGGGAGCGTTCGCGGACCTCGCCCGCCTCAACATCGATCAGCTCAAGAAGCCGCCGATCACGCTCGGCAATGCACCGGCTGCTGCCGCCAAGACTGAGAGCGACGCGTCGCGCTCCGCCATGGCGGCGCAACCTCCGGCCGCGGCCGCCAATCCGGAAACCGGCGCTGGGACCGAACTGACGGAAAGCGCGATCGGGCTCGATCGTCAGGCAAAGATCGATCTGCAGGAAAGGCTGCTGGCGATCGGTTACGACCTGGACAGTGCCGACGGCGACTTCGGCATCAAGACGCGCCGTGCCATCGGCCGGTGGCAGGAGGAAAACCGGCTGCCCCCGACCAGCTTTCTCACCTCAAAGCAATATGCCCGCCTGAAACTCGACACGGACGACGCCCTGAAGAGCTATCGCGCCCAGAAAGCGTCGGAAGCGGAAGCGAACAAACAGGAAAGCGCCACGCCGCAAAAGACGCAGAAGCCGCAACCGGTCGCCCGCGCGAAACCGAGACGTGAACAGCAGCGCGAAGCCGCAAATCCGCGGCCGGCGCCAAAGGCGGCCAAACCGGCGCAGCGAAAGTCCGGGTACCGCACCTGCAGCGGCATTGACGGCACCTTCGAGGTTCCCGCGTCCCAGAAGTGTCCGCTGAGCGGCTACGCGCATTATTGAGGGCACATCGGTGCCATCAGGCTCCGGATTCGTGCTCGGCGATCGCGCTCAGGAAAATCGCGCCGAACTCCTTGAGCTTCGCCTCTCCGACGCCGTTCACTTGCGCGAAAGCATCGAGGTCGCGCGGGCGGCGCCCGGCCATGTCAATCAGCGTGCGGTCGGAGAACACGACATAGGCGGGCACCTGGCGTTCCTTCGCCAGGCGCAGCCGCAGCGCCTTGAGCGCGTCGAGCAGCGCGGCGTCCGGATCGCCCGCGTCCGCGGCGGCACCCTGGGCCGAACGCGCCTTGTTGCGCAGGGAACGGTGTCGCGTCTCGACGCGGTACTCGAACGCAACCTCGCCGCGGCCGAGCGCGCGGCCGCTGTCGGAAATGGCAAGGCCGCCATAGCCTTCCGGGTCCGGCATCAGGAACCCGCCCGCCACGAGCTGGCGGATCAGCGACAGCCAGGCGGGCCGCTTGTGCGCCGCGCCGGTGCCGAAGCCGGCCAGCCTTTGATGGCCCCTGGCCAGCACCTTCTCGGTTTCGTGGCCGAGCAGGATGTCGACGATATGGGAGGCGCCGAAGCGTTCGCCGGTTTGCGCGATGGCCGCAAGGATGATGCGCGCTTCCGCGCTGCCGTCCGCGCGCGGCGCCTGGTTGAGGCAGTTGTCGCAATTGCCGCAGGGCGAAGCGCTTTCGCCGAAATAGCCAAGCAGCACCTGGCGGCGGCACTGCGCCGTCTCGCAATAGCCGATCAATGTGTCCAGCCGGCCATGCGAGCGCCTCTTGTGCTCCGGCGAGGCATCCTCGTCGTCGATGAACAGGCGGCGCGTGCGGATGTCGCCGAGGCCGTAGAGCATGTGCGCCTCGGCCACCCGGCCATCGCGGCCGGCGCGGCCGATTTCCTGGTAATAGGCCTCGAGGCTCGCCGGCAGGTCGGTGTGGAAGACATAGGCGACGTCTGGCTTGTCGATGCCCATGCCGAAAGCGATGGTCGCCACCATGACCACGCCGGACAGCGTCATGAAGGTGTTCTGATTGGCCTCCCGCACCTCCTTGCTCATGCCCGCATGATAGGCGAGCGCGGTGATGCCGTTTTGCTCGAGGAAGGCCGCCATCTGCTCCGTCTTCCGGCGCGACAGGCAGTAGACGATGCCGCTCTTCCCCGGATGGCGCTCGACGAAGCGCAGCAGCTGGCGCTTGCTGTCCTGCTTCGCCTCGATGGCAAGGCTGATGTTGGGCCGGTCGAAGCCCAGCACCAGGGTGTCGACGCGGTCGGCAAACAGCCGCGCCGAAATGTCGGTGCGCGTCGTCTCGTCGGCCGTCGCCGTCAGCGCGATGATCGGCACTTGCGGAAAGATGTCGCGCAGCCGCGCCAGGTCCTCATATTCGCGCCGGAAGGCGGGGCCCCATTGCGAGATGCAATGCGCCTCGTCGACGGCGATCAGGCGGATGTCGAGCCTGGCGAGCGCGTCGAGCATGCGTTCGGTCATCAAGCGCTCCGGCGCGAGATAGAGCAGGCGCGTCTGGCCCGACGCGACGCGGCGCCATGCCGCGACATTGGCATCGCGGTCGAGCGAGGAATTGATCGTGTCGGCGGCGACGCCGGCAAGCCGCAGCGCCGCGACCTGGTCCTGCATCAGCGCCACCAGCGGCGAGACGACGATGGTGAGCCCGCCCAGCACCAGCGCCGGAACCTGGTAGCAGAGCGACTTGCCGGCGCCGGTCGGCATGACGGCCAGCACATGGCGTCCGCAGAGCAGCGCCTCCATCACGTCGGCCTGGCCGGGACGAAAATCGTCGAAGCCGAACACGTCTTTCAGCGCGCGCCGCTTCGGATCGCGTCCCTCGGCAAAGAGACCTGCCGTCGATGTCCGCATTGAGTGTGATTCCCGGATTCGGCTGAGGCAATCTTCTTACGGAGAAGATCGCCGGAATGCTATCCGAACCCGTGCTGCCCGTCGTTTTGCTGGCGCAGCGCAGCTGCATTGCCTTTCCGCGAAAAGGGTGGCTTGTTGTCCCGACCTGCAGCGGAGGAACCCGGCAATGATCGACCTGGCCACATTGGCGACCTATGTCGCGATCGTGCTTGGCTTCGTCTTCATTCCCGGGCCCGCCACGCTGCTAACCGTTGCGCGGGCGACGAGCTCGGGAACCAAGGTCGGCATCGCTACCGGGGCCGGTGTCGCGGCGGGCGATGTCGTCCACACCGCCATGGCGATCTTCGGCATCTCGGCCATCATCGCCACATCGGCGATGCTGTTTTCCGTCATCAAATACATCGGCGCGGCCTATCTGGTTTTTCTCGGCATCCGTGCCATCCTCGAGAAGGCGCCGGCCGATCTCGGGGCCCGCGCCCTGGCCGTACCGGCGGGCAAGGCGTTCCGCCAGGCCATATTGACCGAGGTGCTGAACCCGAAGACGGCGCTGTTCTTCCTCGCTTTCCTGCCCCAGTTCGTACGCCCTGAAAACGGATCGGTCATGCTCCAGCTGACGATCCTCGGCGCCGTCTTTGTCCTCCTCGGCCTCTTCAGCACCGTGGTCTTCGCCGTCTCGGCCGGAAGTCTCGGCGCCTTCCTGCGCCGCAACCCGGCCGTGCTGAAATGGCAGGGCAAGGTGGTCGGCGGCATCTATTGCGCGCTCGGCGTGCGGCTGGCGCTGCAACAACGCTGATCCCAACTTCGCCAGTTGAGGGCGCTACGCTCCGAGCCGGCTCCACAGGTCCGCAATCGATCTTCGCAAGCCGGGAGCCCTGGGTTCGCCCGGTTGGATTTCGGCCAGCGCAATGCCGCTTTCGCCGGCGACGGCATAGAGCAGCCAGGTCCGGCCATCCTCCTCGAAAATGGCCGGATCGCGCAGTCCGTTCTCTCTGCTCCTTGCCATGCCCACGCGGCTGCGGCGAACCGGCAGGCCGGCGCCCTCATAGTCGGTGCCCGGCCTCAGCAATTCGGTTCTGCCGCGCACGCGCCAGCGCCGCCAGTCGCCGGAAAGGTCGATGCAGCCGTAGAGCACGCGCTCGGGCGCGTCGCCCTTGCACGTGTAGTAGACGATCAGCGAGCTCCCGCTCTTCTGCACCGCCGCGTGCCGCGGCCGGACCCAGCGCGAGCCCGGCAGCACGATCGGCCCTTCCTCGAAGCCGGAAAGACCGTCGCTTGACCGGCGAAGCTCGACGTTGGCCGTGCCGAAGAGCCCGTACCACCAGCCGCCATGGCGAAAGATCCGCGCGTAAAATGGTCCAAGCGGTTCGGGATCGGGCCTGAAACACAGACCTTCGGCGGACGTGGCCGCGAAGGTCGTCTGCCCCTGGCCGTTCAAGACCGGACCATGGAAATACATGACGATCCGCTGGTTCTGCGCATCGACATGCACGTCCGGAGACGCAATGTGCCCCTTGATGAACGGACACTCGGCGAGCGAAAGCGCGCCACCCGGATGGATCCGCCACGGACCCTCCATCGCATCGGAATAGGCAAGCCGGATGTAGGTGCCGTTGTGATGCGCGAAATAGAGATGGTAGGCCCCGAGCCGGCCCTTCGCCCAATCGGGCATCCTGACCAGCGATGGACCGTTTATGCTGGCCCCCTCGTCGCCCGGCAGCATATCGGGCGTGATCAACGGCCCGCGCCGTTCGGCAGAAAGGCCGGGCATCGGCGTCATGGCCCTGCCCACTCCGGCATGTCGTAGCCGAATTCGTCGCAGAACCCTTTCAACCGGGCGAGGAACGCCGGCGGCAGGCCTTTGATGTAGGCAAGATATTCCTCGTTGCGTTCCCACTTCTGAAGCGAAGTCGCTCGGATCGGATTGCCGGGATCCTCGCTGAAAAGGATACGCGGCCTGAGGCCGAATGCCCGCGCGATCCGCTCCTGAACCTCGTCCGGCCGAGCGATCGTGTCCTCATAGCGGACGTAGATGATCGCGCGATTCGGCTGTGCCTTTCTGAGCTGCAGCAAGGCCTCGTATTCCGCCAGCCAGCGTTCGGACGTGACATGGAACCGGCGCTCCGCCCTGCTTTCCGGATGCGAGCTCGTGAGCACGTCGAACGGGTGGCGGACGCAATAGATCAGACCAATCGCGCTGGGCAACCTTGCCAGATGCGCGTGACCCCGCTCGGTGCGCTTGACGACAAGGTTGGATTCGGGACGGTCCAGCATATCCAGCTGGGTATATTTCGCTTCGGCTCTATGGACGAAAGTGTCTTCGAAACATCCCATCAGACGCTGGGTCAGCGTCGTTCCGCTGCGCGCGCAGCCGGCGATGAATATCTTCTTGTAGCGCGCCGCGCCTCCGGTGACCCACAGCCGCCACAGCCGCTTCATATCCAGCGCCAGGCGCCGGATCTCTCTGATCGGCCGCCGGGTGGCCTCGCGCAAAAAGGCTTCTGACTTTTGTACCACGTCCATTTTCCGACTTTCTCTCCGGCCGGCTTAAAGCATGTCTGCCGAAAATGGGAACCGGTTTCGGGACAAAGACATGCGTAAATCAAAACCTAAAGCGCGTGGAGCGAATCCGAAGGAATCGCGTCGCGCTTTGGTTCATCCGCTGCCAAGGCCGGCATCCATGGCCGAATGATGATCTGCGGCCGCCGCCTCTTTGGCCGATATGCCAGCAGAGTTCCAGGTCTCTTTGTTAAACCTATCTTCACCATGTTGCGGCAGCTTTGTCGTCCTGCGGCAATGTTTGAGTACCGCGGCGGCGCCACGGGCGCCCAGGCAACAAACCCGCGCCGTACGGCGCGGGTTTTCCGTTCCGATATTTCAAAAGCCGCGTTTCAGGCGAGGAAGTCGGCTCGATGGGGCGCAAAGCTGTCGACCAGCCGGCCCGCTTCCAGCGCCTTGACGCCGTGCACCAGGTTGGACGGCACGATGAAGCTGCTCCCCGCTTCCAGGATCTCCGACCGGCCGTCGACGGTGACCTCGAAGCGGCCTTCGGCGACATAGCTTGCCTGGACATGCGGATGCGAGTGCAGCGCGCCGACGCCGCCCTTGTCGAAGGCGAATTCGACCATCATCAGTTCGTCCGTGTGCACCAGCACGCGCCGCCTGTTGCCGTCGGGCGTCGGCGTCCAGCTTTTTTCGTCGGCACGAGCGAAAATGTCGGTCATTGCAGGCTTCCGTTCAGAAATCGAAATGGTCACCGTGCCAGCCAGCCGCCGTCCACCGGCACCACCGCACCATGCATGTAGTCCGACGCAGGCGCGAGCAGGAACACGGCGGCATCGCCGATGTCGTCGGGCCGGCCCCAGCGCCCAGCCGGAATACGCCCGAGAATGGCTGCGCTGCGGTCAGGATCGGCGCGCAAGGCCTCGGTGTTGTTGCTCTCGATATAGCCAGGCGCGATGCCGTTGACGTTGATGCCCTTCGGCGCCCATTCGCAGGCGAGCAGCCGGGTGAGGCCGAGCACGCCATGCTTCGAGGCTGTGTAGGAGGCGACGCGGATGCCGCCCTGGAAGCTCAGCACCGAGGCGATGTTGACGATCTTGCCGCGTCGGCCGCGCTCCGCCAGCACGCGCCTGGCGAAGCTCTGAGCGAGCCGAAAGACCGTCTTCAGATTGATATCCATCACCTCGTCCCAGTCGGCCTCGGTCAGGTCGACGGCGTCGGCACGGCGGATGATGCCGGCATTGTTGACCAGGCCGTCGAGCGGCCCGCTCTCGTCCCAGACCCGGTCGAGCATGGCGGCGGCCTTGTCGGGATCGCCGAGATCGGCGGTCACCGCTTCGAAGCTGCTGCCGGTCGCGGTGATCCTTTCCGCTGTCTCGTCAATCGCCGAGCGGCCGACGCCGATGACGGCGCCGCCGGCGCGCGCCACCGACACGGCGATGCCCTGGCCGATGCCGGTGTTGGCGCCGGTGACGAGGATGCGTTTTCCCGCAAGGCTGAAGGCGGAGAGGTCGCTCACCTGAGCTGATCCATCGTCACCTGGTCGACGTCGGTATAGTCGACATTGTCGCCGGCCATGGCCCAGATGAAGGCATAGTTCGACGTGCCGGCGCCCGAATGGATCGACCAGCCCGGCGACAGCACCGCCTCTTCGTTGCGGATCACGATATGGCGGGTCTCGTCCGGCTCACCCATGAAGTGGAAGACGCGCGCATTCTCGGCCAGGTCGAAATAGAGATAGGCCTCCATGCGCCGGTCATGCACATGGCACGGCATGGTGTTCCAGACCGAACCCGGCGCCAGCTGCGTTATGCCGACGACAAGCTGGCAGGTTTTCACGCCGTCCGCATGGATGAACTGGAAGATCGAGCGCTCGTTGCTGGTCGCCTGGCTGCCGAGGTCGAGCCTCCTGGCATCGGCGATGCGGATCAACTGGCTGGGATAGGTCTGGTGCGCCGGCGCGCTCAGCAGGTAGAATTTGGCCGGCTGATCCGGACTGGCCGAGGCGAACGACACCTGCTCTGTGCCCATGCCGAGATAGACCATGTCGCGCGACGCCATCTCAAAGGGCAGGCCATCGGCCGTCACCGTACCGGCGCCGCCGATATTGACGGCGATCATTTCGCGGCGGTCGAGGAATGCCTGGGTACCGGTCGGCTTGATCGCTTCCAGAGGCAGGACGGTATCGACCGGCATGGCGCCACCGACGACCATGCGGTCGTAATGCGTATAGGTCAGGTTGACACGGTCGGGCTGGAACAGACCCGCGACGTGGAAATTGTGGCGCAGCTCGGCGGTTTCCATCGCCGCGGCCGCGGTCGGGTCGATGGCGAAGCGCGAGGAGAATTCGGTGTGCTTTTGATCCATCATCTTGCTCGAATGATCATCCGTTCGATGCCGCCGCCACCGACTTCGCGTAATAGGCCTGCCGCGCCTGCAGGCGCTCGCGGTAGCGCTGCTGGCTGGCGGTGAGATGCGCCCGCATCGCCTCGCGCGCGGCGTTCGCATCGCCCGCCGAGATGGCGTTGAGGATCACCAGATGCTCGCGCTGCAGCCCGCGCTGGTATTCGTCGGACTGGACAAGCTCCGTCGACCAGGGCGAGGTCACGTCGCAGGGAATGGCGCGGCGGCCGAGCACGTCGAGCATCTCGACATAGAACGGGTTGTTGGTGGCGCTGGCGATCGCCCGGTGGAAGGCGAGATCGGCCGGACCCGTCGGCTGGCTGTCGAGCAAAAGCCGCTCGAACTCGAAGAAGGCTTCCTGGATCGCCGCCTCCTGCGCGGCGTTGCGGCGGATGGCGGCAAGGCCTGCCGATTCGATCTCGATCGCCAGCCGCACCTCGAGGACGTTGAGCGCGATGGAGTCCTTGGCCCCCATGTCGGCGGCTAAAACGCCGAGCGTGGTGGAGATATGCTCGGTGACGAAGACGCCGGCGCCTTGCCTGGGCTCGACAAGACCGTCGGCGGCGAGCTTGGCCAGCGCCTCGCGGATGACGGTACGGCTGACTCCGAAAGTTTCCGTCAGCTGGCCCTCGGTGGGCAGCTTGTGCCCGGGCGGGATCTCGCCCGCCAGAAGCTGCTTGCGAATCGCCGCAACCACCGTTTCCGACAGTTTCGGCTTCCGTTCGACCCTGAGGTCGGTTGTGGTATCGGCCACGCCGCACTCCCTATTTGAATACGCCCTATCTGAATACACTTGGCAGCCATAGCGAGATCGCGGGAATATACGTCACCAACCCCAGAACCACGATACCGGCGCCGTAGAACGGCCAGATCGAGCGCATCGCTTCCCACACCGTTATCTTGCCGACGGCGCAGGCGACGAACTGCACCGTGCCGACCGGCGGCGTGTTGAGGCCGATGCCGAGATTGAGGATGGTGATGACGCCGAAATGCACCGGATCGACGCCGTAGTGCTGGACCAACGGCAGGAAGATCGGCGTGCAGATGATGATCATCGGACCCATATCCATGAAGGTGTCGGACGAGGTCGCGCCGAACGCCTTGAAATAGGCGCGGCGTTGCCTGTGCGCTTCGAGATAGCCGGCCCAGGTGCCGGTGTCGCAGCCGGTGATCTCGCCGAGCCGATCGAGATTGGTCAGGAACCCTTCGAAGTCGGGATCGACCACGGCGTCAGGCCGGTAGGCGGTGACCACGCGTCCCTGCCAGCCGCTGTCGCGGATCATGCGGTGCCATTTGAGGTCGTCGAGCGCGCCTTCGGTCGTCGCGATCACCTCGATGTTGAAGCGCTCGAACAGCGCCCGCGGCCGATAGTCGTCTTGGCCGAGCAGCGCCGCGATCGTGTCGTAGTGGCGGTCGGCCGTGCTCGCATCGAGCGGCTCGTCGATGCCGAATAGGTGCTCGAACACATGGTCGAGCCAGAGCCGGGTCGGCGTGCCGCGGAACAGGTAATAATGCTCGGCGAAGCGCCGCCAGATCGCCCGGCCGTCGGTTTCGACCGGGGCCCCATTGGGAGTCGGGGAGTCGAGCCTCGTCACCCCTAGTTCCTCCAGCCGCACGCCCTGGCTGAACAGCATGCGGAAAATGTAATGGTCCGGCACGATCAGCAATTGCGCCGGATCGGGAAACGGCTCGTTGAGCGCGTACCAGCGCGGATCCGTGTGACCATGCGGGCTGACGATCGGCAGGTCTTTCACCCCCGCATAAAGCGAGCGGGCAAGCGTTCGCGTTTCCGGCGCGAACAGCAGGTCCGGATCGGTCAGTGCTGCCACTTGGCTTCCTCCCAGGCTGGCTTATTGGTAGATCGGCCGGAGATAATGTCAACATACAAAAATCATTAAGTTGTATGATGACTTTTGCGTGGAGCCCGGCCATTGTATGGGGCGGGGACGGATGCTACGCCGCAGTCGTCCATTCATGCCCGGGCTCGACGCGCCGATCGGAGACTTCAAACGCCAATGAACAGCCGTCTTTCCAACGCCACGATCGCTAAACTGCCGGACGCCATTGCCATACCGCGCTACGATCGCGGCGCCGTGAGGCCCGGCATTGTCCACCTGGGCGTCGGCGCTTTCCACCGCGCGCACCAGGCGGCCTATGTCGACGCCTGCCTGGCGGATGGCGAGACGAACTGGGGCATCGTCGGCGTCTCGCTGCGCAGCCCCGACACCCGCGATGCATTGGCGCCGCAGGACGGGCTCTACACGCTGGCGGTAAGGGACAGCGCCGGCGAGCAGCTGCAGGTGATCGGCTCGATCCTGTCGCTGCTGGTGGCGCCGGAGGATCCCGGCGCCGTGCTCGCCGCGCTGACCGACCCGCGCATCCGCATCGTCACGCTGACCATCACCGAAAAGGCCTATCTGAGGGCGGCCGACGGCACGCTGGACAAGGCCCATCCCGATATTGTCCACGATCTGGCGAACCCGGCATCGCCGAAGACGGCGCATGGCTTTCTCGCGGAGGCGCTCGCGCGCCGCCGCGCTGACGGCACGCCGCCCTTCACCGTGCTCTGCTGCGACAACCTGCCGGCCAACGGCACCACGCTGCATCGGCTGCTGGTCGAGTTTGCGAAGCTGCGCGATTTACGGCGCGACCGCCAGGTCGATGCCGGGCTCGCCCGACAGGGCGATGCCGAGCGTACCGGCGCAGATCATCTTCCGTTAGCCGGCTACCTAGCTGACGAAGTGGCTTTCCCGTCGAGCATGGTCGACCGCATCGTGCCGGCGACCACCGATGTCGACCGCGCCCGCATCGCCGGCGAACTCGGCTTCGGGGACGCCTGGCCGGTGATGACCGAGCCGTTCCGGCAATGGGTTATCGAGGATCGTTTCCCGGCCGGGCGGCCGGCCTGGGAAAAATTCGGCGTCACCATGGTCGAGGATGTCGGTCCGTTCGAGGACATGAAGCTGAGGCTGCTCAACGGCGCCCATTCGGGCATCGCCTATCTCGGCCTGCTCAGCGGCCACGCCACCGTCGACCGCGCATTCGCCGATCCGGCGATCCGGCAATTCGTCGATGCGTTGTGGGCCGAAGCCATCCCGACACTGCCGGACGACGCCGGACTCGATACGACCGCCTATACGGCCGAACTCGCCGAGCGGTTCTCAAACACCGCGCTCGCCCATCGCACCGCGCAGATCGCCAATGACGGCAGCCAGAAATTACCGCAGCGCATCATAGCGTCAACCCTGGAGTGCCTGGAGGCCGGCACTGAGCTGGTCCATCTGACCCTGGTGGTTGCCGCTTGGATCGCCGCCTGCGCGGCGCGGGGAAAGGCCTTGCCGGAAGGGCATTTCACCGACCCGCTCGACGCGGCGTTGACAGCGCTCTTGGACCAGCAACTGCCGGCGAATGAAACGGTGACGGCGGTGTTTGATCTGGCTGGCTTCGCCAAGGACCATGCCGAACGACAGACATTGATCGAGCTCGTAGCCGTGCATCTCGTCCACTTGCGGCGGGAAGGGCCGGTGCTGGCATTCGCCGCGCTAGGCATAGACGGCCGGTAACGCTCGCCTAATCGCCCGCCGAACCGTTCACGACCTGCCACGCGGCATAGTCGATCCCGTTCGAATTCCAGAACAGGCGCACGGCCTTGCCGACCAGATTTGCGTAAGGCACCGTGCCGATGGTGAAGCGGCTGTCGGCGGAGTTGTCGCGGTTGTCGCCGAGCATGAAATACTCTCCCGCCGGCACCGTGATTTCCGGCGTGTCATCGCCGACCGAGCTCACATCATAGTCGATCGCCAGATAGGAGACGCCTTCCGGCAGCGTCTCGCGCTGCAGCCTGGCCGAGGAGATGTCCGCGGTGGAATAGTCGCCGAGATCCTCGAGCTTGACGGCGACGCGGTTGATGTAGAGCCGGCCGTCGACCATCTGGATCCGGTCCCCCGGCAGGCCGACGATGCGCTTGATATAGTCCGTGTCCGGATCGCTGCGCGGCCGGAACACCACCACGTCTCCTCGCTTCGGCAGGCCGCCGAGAACCCGCTCCTGGATCGGGATCAGCCCGAAGGGAAAGCTGTAGCGGCCATAGCCATAAGCGGATTTGGAGGCGAACAGATAGTCGCCGGCCTCAAGTGTCGGCTCCATGCTGCCGGACCGCATCGAGAATGGCTGGACCAGGAATGTGCGGACCGCCAGCGCGGCGCCATAGGAGACGAGAAGAACAAGGATCAGGACCCAGAGCCCGCGCGCGTACCATTTGTCGGGCCTGAAACGCGACGCGAAGGGAACGACGATCACGACCGACAGAACCGCCAGACCGAGCCGCATAAGGTTGACGGCCCAGGCAAGCTTGACGCCCGGAAAGACCGGAAAGCCGACATGGCAGACAGCCAACTCAGCCAGACCCACGCCGACAAGCCAGGCGACAGCCAACCAGCCGGCGCCGATCCACAGGAAGCCGCCGAACACCGATACGAGCGCCGTCGACCATCTGGATCGTGAGCCTGATTCGCTGGACATCCGGCCCCCCCAGAGCAATTCCAGGAAAAGTGCGAAGCGATTGAGTTCGGCGCCTTCGCCGTAACTTTCCGTCAGGGATTGCGTCAAGACAAGACGCTCCGACAAGCAGGGCGGACTGTCCATCAAAGGAGAAAACCGGGCAAACAAAAAAGCGGGGCAAGCCCCGCCTTTTTCCATCTATTGTCTGAAGCCGATTTCAGGCCGGCAGCAGCGCGCCTTCCAGCGTGGTGAGCTGGCTGAGGAACTGCTCGGCCTTGGCGCGGCTCTCGTCGTCCTTGGCGTCGGCGGCGTCTTCCCTGGCCTCCTGGATGCGGCGGGCGATATCGGCGCGGTCGATGTCGTTCACATGCGTCGCCGACTCGGCGAGCAGCGTGCAGCCGGAAGGCAGGATGTCGGCGAAGCCGCCGAACACGACATAGCGCTCTTCCTTGCCTGCCGCGGTCTTCACCGTGACGACGCCGGGCTTAATCATGGTCATTACGGGAGCGTGCTGCGCCAGCACGGTCATCTCGCCTTCGGCACCCGGGATGACGACGAACTCGACCTGCTCGGAAACGAGCAGCCGCTCCGGCGAGACCAGTTCGAACTTGAAAGCTTCAGCCATGCCTGTCTAGCGAGTAGGGAATAGCGAGTAGCGAGTAGTGAAGTAACTCGGCTGGCCCACTGATCCCTATTCGCTACTCCCTATTCGCTATTCGCTTCGTTACGCCGCTTCAGCCGCCAGGCGCTGCGCCTTCTCGACTGCTTCCTCGATACCGCCGACCATGTAGAAGGCGGCTTCCGGCAGGTGGTCGTAGTCGCCGGCGCAAAGGCCCTTGAAGCCCTTGATGGTGTCGGCGAGGTCGACCAGCTTGCCGGGCGAACCGGTGAACACTTCGGCGACGAAGAACGGCTGCGACAGGAAGCGCTCGATCTTGCGGGCGCGGGCAACCGTCTGCTTGTCCTCTTCCGACAGCTCGTCCATGCCAAGGATCGCGATGATGTCCTGCAGCGACTTGTAACGCTGCAGGATCGACTGCACCTGGCGGGCGACCTGGTAGTGCTCCTCGCCGACGACCATCGGGTCGAGCATGCGCGAGGTGGAATCCAGCGGATCCACGGCCGGGTAGATGCCCTTTTCCGAGATCGCGCGGTTGAGCACGGTGGTGGCGTCGAGGTGGGCGAAGGAAGTCGCCGGCGCCGGGTCGGTCAGATCGTCGGCCGGAACGTAGATGGCCTGCACCGAGGTGATCGAGCCCTTGGTCGTCGTCGTGATGCGCTCCTGCAGCGCGCCCATGTCGGTGGCCAGCGTCGGCTGATAGCCCACGGCCGACGGGATGCGGCCGAGCAGCGCCGACACTTCCGAGCCCGCCTGCGTGAAGCGGAAGATGTTGTCGACGAAGAACAGCACGTCCTGGCCCTGGTCGCGGAAATATTCGGCGACGGTGAGGCCGGTCAGGCCGACGCGGGCGCGCGCGCCCGGCGGCTCGTTCATCTGGCCGTAGACGAGCGCGGCCTTGGAGCCCTGGCCGCCGCCCTTCTTGTTGACGCCCGATTCGATGAACTCGTGATAGAGGTCGTTGCCTTCGCGGGTGCGCTCGCCGACGCCGGCGAACACCGAGAAGCCGCCATGCGCCTTGGCGACGTTGTTGATCAGTTCCTGGATCAGCACGGTCTTGCCGACGCCGGCGCCGCCGAACAGGCCGATCTTGCCGCCGCGGGCGTAAGGCGCGAGCAGGTCGAGAACCTTGATGCCGGTGACCAGGATCTGCGCTTCGGTCGACTGGTCGACATAGGCCGGAGCCGGCTGGTGGATGGCGCGCAGCTCGACGGCGTCGACCGGGCCGGCTTCGTCGACCGGCTCGCCGATGACGTTGATGATGCGGCCGAGCATGCCCGGGCCGACCGGAACCGAGATCGGGCCGCCGGTGTCGAAGACGTCCTGGCCGCGCACCAGACCTTCGGACGAGTCCATGGCGATGCAGCGCACGGTGTTCTCGCCGAGATGCTGGGCGACCTCGAGCACCAGGCGGTTGCCGACATTATCGGTTTCGAGCGCGTTCAAAATGGCCGGCAGATGGTCTTCGAACTGCACGTCGACGACTGCGCCGATGACCTGGCGGACCTTGCCGGCGGCGCCGACCCGCTTCGCCACAACGCTTGCCGCCTTGGCGGGTGCCGCTGCCTTGGCCGGAGCGGCCGCCTTCTTGGCCGGAGCGGCCTTCGCGGCTGCTGCCGGAGCCTTTGCCGCCGCCTTGGGGGCCGGTGCCGCCTTGGCCGCGGTCTTCGGGGTAGCTGCTTTCGCCATCGTCTTTGCCCTTTTCGTCTGTCTGTTGTTCACGCTGCCCGCTGCGAGGCTATTGCCCCCGCGCGGCCCGCGCCTAGAGCGCCTCGGCGCCCGAAATGATTTCGATCAGTTCCTTGGTGATCTGCGCCTGCCGCTGACGGTTGTAGGTGATCGACAGCCTGTTGATCATGTCGCCGGCGTTGCGCGTCGCATTGTCCATCGCGCTCATCTTGGCGCCCATCTCGCCGGCCGCGTTTTCCAGCAGCGCGCGGAAAATCTGCACGGCGATGTTGCGCGGAATGAGGTCGGAGAGGATTTCGCCCGGCTCCGGCTCGTACTCGTAGACGGCGGTGGCGCCATTGCTCGTCTCGGCGGCGGCGGAAGCCTGGGCCGCCGGGATGATCTGCTGCGCCGTCGGGATCTGGCTGATCACCGACTTGAACTGCGAATAGAACAGCGTGCAGACGTCGAAGCCATTCTGGTTGAAGAGGTTGATCACCTTGCGCGCGATCGCGTCGGCGTTGACGAAGCCGAGCGTCTTGACCTCGCGCAGGTCAACGCGTTCGAGGATCAGCGAGCCGTAGTCGCGGCGCAGGATGTCAAAACCCTTCTTGCCGACGCAGATGATCTTGACCTGCTTGCCGTCGGCGAGAAGCCGGCGGATGTGGTCGCGGGCAAGGCGAGCGATCTGCGAGTTGAAGCCGCCGCACAGACCACGCTCGGCGGTGCAGACGATGAGCAGATGCACGTCGTCCCTGCCGGTGCCGGTCATCAGCGCCGGGGCATCGCCGCCGCCGCCGATCGCCTGGGTGATGTTGGCCAGCACCGCGCCCATCCGCTCGGAGTAAGGACGCGCCGCTTCCGCCGCTTCCTGCGCGCGCCGCAGCTTCGCCGCGGCGACCATCTGCATCGCCTTGGTGATCTTCTGCGTCGCCTTGACCGAGGCGATACGGTTACGAAGGTCTTTTAACGAAGCCATGCTTCAAACCCGATCCCGTCCGGCTTCGTTCAAGCAAAGGTCTTGGCGAAGGCGTCGATTTCCGCCTTCAGCTTAGCGCGCAGATCGTCCGACAGCGCCTTCTCGTTGCGGATGCCATCGAGCACGTCCTTGCCGGCCGAGCGCATGTGGCTGAGCAGGCCATGCTCGAACTTGCCGACCTGGTTGAGCGCCAGCTTGTCGAGATAGCCGTTGACGCCGGCAAAGATCACCGCGACTTGCTCCTCGACCTTGAGCGGCGAGAACTGCGGCTGCTTGAGCAACTCCGTCAGGCGCGAACCGCGGTTGAGCAGGCGCTGCGTGGCGGCGTCGAGGTCGGAACCGAACTGCGCGAAGGCCGCCATCTCGCGGTACTGCGCGAGCTCGCCCTTGATCGAGCCGGCGACCTGCTTCATCGCCTTGATCTGCGCCGAGGAACCGACGCGCGACACCGACAGACCAACATTCACCGCCGGGCGGATGCCCTGGAAGAACAGGTTGGTTTCGAGGAAGATCTGGCCGTCGGTGATCGAGATCACGTTGGTCGGAATGTAGGCCGACACGTCGTTGGCCTGCGTCTCGATGATCGGCAGGGCGGTCAGCGAGCCGTTGCCGTTGTCGTCGTTGAGCTTGGCGGCGCGCTCGAGCAGGCGCGAGTGCAGGTAGAAGACGTCGCCCGGATAGGCTTCGCGGCCCGGCGGGCGGCGCAGCAAGAGCGACATCTGGCGGTAGGCGACGGCCTGCTTCGACAGGTCGTCATAGCTGATCAGCGCATGCATGCCGTTGTCGCGGAAATATTCGCCCATCGTGCAACCGGCAAACGGCGCCAGGAACTGCATCGGCGCCGGGTCGGACGCGGTGGCGGCGATGATGATGGAGTAGTCGAGCGCGCCGCGCTCCTCCAGCACCTTGACGAACTGCGCGACGGTCGAGCGCTTCTGGCCGACGGCGACGTAGACGCAGTAGAGCTTCTCCTTCTCGGGGCCGTTGTCGTGCACCGACTTCTGGTTCAGCATCGTGTCGAGGATGATGGCGGTCTTGCCGGTCTGGCGGTCGCCGATGACCAGCTCGCGCTGGCCGCGGCCGACCGGGATCAGCGCGTCGATGGCCTTGAGGCCGGTCGACATCGGCTCATGCACCGACTTGCGCGGAATGATGCCGGGTGCCTTGACGTCGACGCGGCGACGCTCGGTGGCCTTGATCGGGCCCTTGCCGTCGATCGGATTGCCGAGCGCGTCGACCACGCGGCCGAGCAGGCCGGGGCCGACCGGAACGTCGACGATGGCGCCGGTGCGCTTGACGGTGTCGCCTTCCTTGATGTCGCGGTCGTTGCCGAAGATGACGACGCCGACATTGTCGGCTTCGAGGTTCAGCGCCATGCCGCGGATGCCGCCCGGGAATTCGACCATCTCGCCGGCCTGGACGTTGTCGAGGCCGTAGACGCGGGCGATGCCGTCACCGACGGACAGAACCTGGCCGACTTCGGAGACCTCGGCCTCCTTGCCGAAATTCTTGATCTGGTCTTTCAGAATTGCGGAAATTTCCGCGGCGCGGATGTCCATCAGCCGACCTCTTTCAGTGCAAGCTTGAGCGAATTGAGTTTGGTTTTGAGCGACGTATCGATCTGGCGCGAGCCCATCTTGACGATCATGCCGCCGAGCAGCGACGGGTCGACGGTCATGGCGATGGCCACGTCCTTGCCGGCGATGCTCTTCAGCGTCGCCTTGAGCTCGGCCTGCTGCGCATCGGTCAGCGCGTGCGCCGAGGTGACCTCGGCGGACGCCTCGCCGCGATGGTCGGCGGCGATCCGGCGGAAAGCCTTGATCATGCCGGGCACTGCGAACAGGCGGCGGTTCTTGGCGACGACGCGCAGGAAATTGCCGGCAAGCCCGCCGAGCTTTGCCTTGTCGACGATCGCAGCGATCGCCTTGGCCTGATCCTCGCTGGAGAACACCGGGCTGTTGATCAGCCGGGCAAGATCGGCGCTGCCTTCAAGCAGCGCCTCGAAACTGGTGAGGTCGGCCTCGACCTTGGCGACCGAATTTGCCTGCAGCGCGAGTTCGAACAGCGAACCCGCATAGCGTTCTGCGACAGCTGAGATTGGCGATGACGATTGAGCCACGGACCGTCTTTTCTCTTGTCTGACAGGCCGCAGATTGTTGGCGCGAGCGAAAACTCTGGCTAAATCTTTGACCTTACTGCATTTTTCCAAGCACGGAGGCGCGGCTTCCGCTATCCCCGGCCGAAAGTCGATTGCCGTCTAGCACAGGCCTTTTAAGACCGCAATGCGTCGCCCGGCATGGTTTTCAGGCACTTTTGTCGCATCAGCCGGCGAAGGCCAACTCCAAGCGCCGGATTAATGCATGTCGCCCAAAAGTGTGCGGCGGTTTTTGGGGAACGACATGCATCGAAACAAGAACCTGAAGCGCGTCGCTTGAATCCGTTTCAGCGCGACGCGCTTGGTCATGAATTCACGGCACGAAGCCGAAGGCAAAGGCCAGCGGCAGCGCCGCCAGCACCAATTCAACCACGATGGAGGCCCAGTTGAAAGGGGTGTTGGCGCCGTCCGACATCATCGACAGAAGCCGACCGAAAGCGGTGAACAGCCAGGAGAAGCCGAGCGCCATATAGAGCAGCGGCTGCGCCAAAAGAATGCAGCACAGGCTGACACCGAGATAGAAGCCCGACATGCGGCCGCGCCCCTCGGCGATCGCCGCCGCCTTCTCCGGCTTTGCCTGCAGACGCAGGATTCGGAATGCAAGGTTCGGCGCCAGGAACAGGACGAGGCCGATGAGCAGGGTGACGACAGCGCTCGACCATGCCAGCCACTCGCCCTGGCTCGCGGGCCACGGAAACGCGAATTCCATCCTTCCCCCTGTAGATTCTTGTTTGAAATTGCCGGCATTCTAGCTGAGGAAAAGCCGCGCGCCAGATGGCGGCCGGCACATTAGAGAAGGCGCATCAAGAACCCCCGAATCAGGCGAGCGCCCGATCAGGAGGGTATCCGGTCAGGAGAGCGCGAAATCGATCGCGGCCTCGGCATGGATGCGCGTAGTGTCGAACACCGGGATGTCGAAGTCGCCCTGGCCGATCAGCATGGTGATCTCTGTGCAGCCCATGATGAGGCCGTCGATCTTTTCGTCGCGCCGCAGGCGGCCGACCTCGGCGATATAGGCGGCCTTCGAGTCCTCCTTGACGATGCCCTGGCAGAGCTCGTCGTAGATCACCCTGTGCACCAGGTCGCGGCCTGCCTGATTCGGCACCACCGGCCGCAAGTCATATTTGTCAGCGAGCCGCCCCTTGTAGAAATCCTGCTCCATGGTGAAGCGCGTCGCGAGCAACGCCGGGCGCTTCACGCCGGCATGGACGACAGCGCGCGCCGTGGCATCGGCAATGTGGATGAGCGGGATCGACACCGCCGCCGCCACATTATCGGCAAGCTTGTGCATGGTGTTGGTGCAGATCACCAGGCCTTGCGCGCCGCCCGCTTCCAGCCCGAGCGCCGCCTCGACGAGAAGGGCGCCGGCGCCTTCCCAATCGCCCGCGTGCTGGCGTTCGGCGATCTCGGCGAAATCGAACGACCACAGCAAGAGCTTCGCCGAATGCAGCCCGCCGAGACGCTCGCGCACGATCTCGTTGAGCAGGCGATAATAGATCGCGGTCGATTCCCAGCTCATGCCGCCGATGAGGCCAAGGGTTTTCATAACGGAGTGCTCCAGCAGGACTGCAAGATGTCTCTCACAGAAAGCTCTGCGGGTCGATGTCGACCTGCACCCGCACCGAGCCGCGCAGCTTCGGCCCATCCGCCAGCATGGCGCGAATGAAGCCCTGCATGTCGGCGCGCCGCTCGCCCTGGACCAGCAGGCGAAAGCGGTGGCGGCCGCCGATCAGCGACAGCGGCGCCTCCGCCGGGCCGAGCACGAAGAGATCGGAGGCTTGTGGCGCCGCCCGTCTCAATCCTCGCGCGTGGCCTTCGGCCTCGCCCCGCGTCGCGGCGCTGACGATGATGCCGGCCAGCCGGCCGAAAGGCGGCAGCGCCGCCCGCTCGCGCTCGGCGATCTCGCGCTCGTAGAAGGCTTCCGAATCGCCCGAGACGATCGCCCGCATCACCGGATGGTCGGGCTGGTAGGTCTGTAAGAGGCCGAGGCTTTTCTTGCCGGTGCGGCCGGCGCGCCCCGTCACCTGGCTGAGCAGCTGGAAGGTGCGCTCGGCGGCGCGGGGATCGCCATTGGCAAGGCCGAGATCGGCGTCGACCACGCCGACCAGGGTCATGCCCGGAAAATTGTGCCCCTTGGCGACAAGCTGCGTGCCGATGACGATGTCGGCCTCGCCATTGGCGACGGCCTCGAGCTCGAGCCGCAGCCGGCGCACGCCGCCAAGAAGGTCGGATGACAGCACGATGGTGCGCGCCTCGGGAAAATGGCCCACCACTTCCTCGGCGATGCGCTCGACGCCTGGCCCGCAGGCAACAAGATGATCGAGCGTGCCACATTCCGGGCACGCGTCCGGCCGCCGCTCGTTGTGCCCGCAATGGTGGCAGACGAGCTGGCCGCGAAAGCGGTGCTCGACCAGCCAGGCCGAGCAGACCGGGCAGCCGAAGCGATGGCCGCAGACGCGGCAGAGCGTCAGCGGCGCATAGCCGCGCCGGTTGAGGAAGAGCAGCGACTGCTCTTGCCTTTCCAGCGTACGCTGCATCTGCTCCAGAAGCAGAGGCGACAGGAAGCTGCCGCGCGCCGGCGGCGCGCGGCGCATGTCGATCGATTTGAGGTCGGGCAGCGCCGCCTCGGCGAAGCGCGACGACAGCACCGCGCGATGGTAGCGGCCCTGGCTGGCGTTGACCCGGCTCTCGACCGAAGGCGTCGCCGAGGCGAGCACCACCGGGAAGGTCCCGATATGGCCGCGCACCACCGCCATGTCGCGGGCGTTGTAGAAGACGCGGTCTTCCTGCTTGTAGGCCGGGTCGTGCTCTTCGTCGACGACGATCAGGCCGAGTTCCTTGAACGGCAGGAACAACGCCGACCGCGCGCCGGCAACGACGCGCACGCCGCCTTCCGCCACCTGCCGCCAGACGCGTTCGCGCATCCGTGGCGGCAGGTCGGAATGCCATTCCGCCGGCTTGGCGCCGAATCGATCCTGGAAGCGTTCGAGGAAGGCATGGGTGAGCGCGATTTCCGGCAGCAGGATCAGCACCTGCCTGCCCTTGTCGAGCGCCGCCGCCACCGCCTCGAAATAGACTTCCGTCTTGCCGGATCCGGTGACGCCGTCGAGCAGGGTGACGTTGAAGGCGTCGGCGGCGACGGCGGCGCGAAGCTTGTCGGCCGCCGCCCTCTGGTCCGGCATCAGTCCCGGCACGGCATGGCCGGGATCGGGCGCCGCCACCACGGGCCTTGGCGGGATCATCACCGTCTCGAACACGCCTTGCGCCCTTAAGCCGTCGATGACGGTCGAGGAGACGCCCGCCGCATGCGCCAGCCCGGAGCGCGTCCAGGCCAGGCCGCCCTCCGCCGTTTCGAGCACGCGGCGCCGCGCGTCGGTCAACCGGTCGGGCTCGGCAAGCGTGCGCTGCAGTCCTTCGATCCAAGGCTCCGGATCGAAGGCTTCGGGGGCGCGGAGCAGCATGCGCGCCACCATGCCTGGGGCAGAGAGCGTGTATTGCGCGATCCAGTCGACGAAGCGGCGCATCGCCCTGTCGATCGGCGGGCAGTCGAAGACCTCCTCGATCGGCCGCAGCTTCTTCGGATCGACCGTTTCGACGACGCCGTCCCAGACGATGCCTGCGACCTGCCTGGGTCCGAGCGGCACGCGCACGATCGAGCCCGGCACCACGCGCATGCCGGGCGGCACGGCATAGGTGTAGGGCCGTTCGGCCGGCATCGGCACCAGCACCGGTGCGGCCGCGACAAAGGGCGAATCTTCGATCATGAGGCGTGACCTTGCCCCGACTTTGCTCTAGATCAAAGGGTGACTCTCGAACGTGCCGGACCGGCACCAGGAATTCCCAAGGAGACCACCATGAAGTTTTTTGTCGACACCGCCGACATCAAGGAGATCAAGGAGCTGAACGACCTGGGGCTGCTCGATGGCGTCACCACCAACCCCTCGCTGATCCTGAAATCGGGCGGCAAGATTTCCGAGGTGACGAAGCAGATCTGCGACATCGTCGAAGGCCCGGTCTCGGCCGAGGTCGTGGCAACCGAGTTCAATCAGATGATGGCCGAGGCCGAGGTGCTGGCCAAGATCGCGCCGAATGTCTGCATCAAGGTGCCGCTGACGCTGGATGGGCTGAAGGCCTGCAAGACGATCCGCACCCAAATGAACCGCATGGTCAACGTGACGCTCTGCTTCTCGGCCAACCAGGCCCTGCTTGCCGCCAAGGCCGGCGCCTCCTTCATCTCGCCCTTCGTCGGCCGCATCGACGATACCGGCTCGGACGGCATGGAGCTGATCTCGGAAATCCGCACCATCTACGATAACTACGACTTCAAGACCGAGATCCTGACCGCTTCGGTGCGCACCGTGAACCACGTCAAGCAGGCGGCGCTCATCGGCGCCGACGTGGTGACGGCCCCGCCGGCGACGCTGAGGGCGCTGGTCAGCCATCCGCTGACCGACAAGGGCCTCGCGGCCTTCCTCGCCGACTGGGCCAAGACCGGCCAGAAGATCGGCTGAGGCGGTACGCCGAATAGAAAAAGGCCGGGCAACCGGCCTTTTTCTTTTGTGACCCAGTGCCAGTGCCGGTCAGGCCTTCTTGTGCTTGGCCAGGTCCTGAGCAATCGCGAGGCGCAGCAGATCGGCAAGCTCGCGCGCGGCGCGGTTCTCGGCGTCGATCTGCGCCCGGTAAGCCGCGAACTCCTGGCGCGGCCGGTCGAAGGACGACGGGATCGAGCGCTTGCCGACCGCGACCACCGCGCCGGTCGCATCCCGCAGCACATAATTGGCGGTGAGCGTCACGGTGCCCGCCGTCGGCTCGTCCTCTTCGGTCTGCACCTGAACGATGGCCGCCGACTCGACCAGCTCGGTGACGCCGAGATCGAGCGTATAGGCGGGCGAGGCAGGCTCGCCCGAGCCCTGTCCGAAAGCGAAGATCAGATTGTTGCGCACCTGCTGGCCGTAGCGCGTGCCGACCGGCTTGATCGAGATCGATGCCAGCTCGGCGGCGGCGGCGACCGGTGAGCCGACGGTGAGCGGCTGGCTGGAATAGAGTGGCCGCACCGTGCAGGCCGAGACCAAGGCCAGCGAGGCGACCAGCCCGCAGAGAGTCGCGCGGCGCAGCAAACGCGCCGCCTGTGACTTTTCCGGATCAGGCAACGACATTGACGATCCTCTGCGGGACGATGATCACCTTGCGCGGGGCCTTACCATCGAGCGCTTTTTGCACGAAGTCGAGAGCCAGCACCGCTTTTTCGACGGCACCTTGATCCGCGTCGCGTGCAATTGTCAAATCCCCGCGCTTCTTGCCGTTGACCTGCACCGGCAGCACGATCTCGTTGTCGACGACCAAAGCCGGGTCGTAGACCGGCCACGGCCGTTCCGCGACCATGTGCGTGCCGCCCAGAGCCTCCCAGCATTCCTCGGCCAGATGTGGCATCACCGGCGCGATCACATGCACCAGGATCTCCACCGCCTCGCGGCAGGCGGCTTTCAGCGCCGCGTCGGCCTTGCCTTCGGCGACGTCGTTGAGCGGCGTGGTCAGCGCGTTGGCAAGCTCGTAGATGCGGGCGATCGCGCGGTTGAAGCCGAGCTTCTCGATGTCCTCGCCGATAGCCTTCAGGGTCTTGTGCGCAGCCTTGGAAACGGCGCCCGCCTCGCCGTCCCTCGCCGCAGCCGGCTTGACGCCGGCGAGCTGCTCGGCCGCGATCTGCACCAGGCGCCAGATGCGCTGGACGAAGCGATGTGCGCCGGCCGCGCCATCATCGGTCCATTCGACGTCGCGTTCGGGTGGCGAGTCCGACAGCATGAACCAGCGCGCTGTGTCCGCGCCATAGCCATCGGTGATTTCTTCCGGGCTCACCGTGTTCTTCTTCGACTTCGACATCTTCTCGAGCGCGCCGATCGTCGCCTCCTCGCCGGTGGCGATCTCGATGGCACGACGCTTGCCCCCGACATCCTCGATCCTGACTTCGCCCGGCGACAGCCAGCGCCCATTGGTCGACGAGCCGCCGACGCGATAGGTCTCGTGCACGACCATGCCTTGCGTGAACAAGCCCTTGAACGGCTCGGCGAGATTGAGATGGCCGGTCTCGCGCATGGCGCGGGTGAAGAAGCGCGAATAGAGCAGATGCAGGATCGCGTGCTCGATGCCGCCGATATACTGGTCGACCGCCAGCCATTCGTCGGCCGCCTTCGGCTCGGTCGGCTCGTTGGCCCAGGGCGCGGTGAAGCGCGCGAAATACCACGACGAGTCGACGAAGGTGTCCATCGTGTCGGTCTCGCGGCGCGCGTCGCGTCCGCATTGCGGGCATTTGACATGCCGCCAGGTCGGGTGGCGGTCGAGCGGATTGCCCGGACGATCGAACTCGATGTCGTCGGGCAGCCGGACCGGCAGGTCGGCCTTCGGCACCGGCACCACGCCGCAGGCTTCGCAGTGGATCATCGGGATCGGGCAGCCCCAGTAGCGCTGGCGCGAGATGCCCCAGTCGCGCAGGCGGAAATTCACCTTGCGCTCCGCCATCGGCCGGCCGCCGATCGTCTTCTGCTCGAGCAGCTTCGCCACCTCGTCGAAGGCCCGCTCGGGCTTCATGCCGTCGAGGAAGCGCGAATTGATCATCACGCCGTCGCCGTCATAGGCCTCCTCGATGATCTGGAAGCTTCCTTGATTTTCGCCTTCCGGCATCACCACGGGGATCACCGGCAGGCCGTATTTATTGGCGAAGTCGAGGTCGCGCTGGTCGCCCGACGGGCAGCCGAAGATGGCGCCGGTGCCGTATTCCATCAGCACGAAATTGGCGACGTAGACCGGCAGCGTCCAGTTCTCGTCGAACGGATGGACGACGCGGATGCCGGTGTCGAAGCCCTTCTTCTCGGCCGTCTCGAGCGCCGCCACCGAGGTGCCCATATGGCGGACCTCGTCTATGAACTTGGCCAGCTCGACATTGCTCTCGGCGGCCTTTTTCGCCAGCGGATGGTCCGCGGCGACCGCCATGAAGGAGGCGCCGAAGATGGTGTCGGGCCGGGTCGTGTAGACTTCGAGCTCATGCATGTCGCCCACTGGTGCGGCCAGCGGCCAGCGGATCAGCAGCCCTTCCGAGCGGCCGATCCAGTTGTGCTGCATCAGCTTGACCTTTTCCGGCCACTCCTCGAGCAGGTTGAGCGATTCCAGCAGATCCTGCGCGAATTCGGTGATCTTGAAGAACCACTGCGTCAGCTCGCGCTGCTCGACCAGCGCGCCGGAGCGCCAGCCGCGGCCGTCGATGACCTGCTCGTTGGCGAGCACCGTCATGTCCTCCGGGTCCCAGTTGACCTTGGAGGATTTGCGCGTCACCAGCCCCTTCTCGACGAAGTCGAGGAACAGCATCTGCTGGCGGTGATAGTAGTCGACGTCGCAGGTCGCGAACTCGCGCGCCCAGTCGAGCGACAGGCCCATCATCTTGAGCTGCTCGCGCATGACGGCGATGTTCTCATAGGTCCAGTCCTTGGGATGGACCTTGTTCTGCATCGCCGCGTTCTCGGCCGGCATGCCGAAGGCGTCCCAGCCCATCGGGTGCAACACATTGAAGCCCCTGGCGCGCTTGTAGCGCGCCACCACGTCGCCCATCGTATAGTTGCGGGTGTGGCCGATATGGATCTTCCCCGACGGATAGGGGAACATCTCGAGCACGTAGTATTTCGGCTTCGGGTCGTCGTTCCTGGCCTCGAACAGCTTCTTTTCGGCCCAGGCCTTCTGCCATTTGGGCTCTGACGTGCGCGGATTGTATCGTTCGGTTGCCATCGGATGTTTTTCACTTAAAAGCGGTACGCGGCGCCGGACAAGGCCGGCGGCCGAGGAAATGTCGTCGCGGTGTTCACCATGGATTGCCGGACCCGTCAACTGTGGCGACCCGGCGTTGGCGCCAAAAACTATAGGCAGGATATGGGCATGACGAGTGCCGTCGAACAGCTTCTCGCGGTCAAGGCGAGGATCGCGAAGGCCGAGCGCGAGGCCAGGCGCGACCCGGGCGCAGTCACGCTGGTCGCGGTGTCGAAGACCTTCGCGGCCGAAGACATTCGCCCTGTGATCGAGGCCGGCCAGCGGGTCTTCGGCGAGAACCGCGTGCAGGAAGCGCAGGCGAAATGGCCGGCGCTGAAGGAAGCATTTCCCCACATCGAATTGCATCTGATCGGCCCGCTGCAGTCCAACAAGGCCAGGGAAGCGGTGGCGCTTTTCGACGTCATCGAGGCGGTCGACCGCGAGAAGATCGCCGTCGAGCTCGCCAGGGAAACCGCCAGGCAGGGCCGGGCGCCAAAACTCTACGTCCAGGTCAACACCGGCTCCGAGCCGCAAAAGGCCGGGATCGAGCCGCGCGAGGCCGCCACCTTCGTCAAGCGGTGCCGCGAGGTGCACGGCCTCGCCATCGAAGGCCTGATGTGCATTCCGCCGGCCGACGAGAATCCGGGCCCGCATTTCGCGCTTCTGGAAAAGATCGCCCGCGAGGCCGGAGTGGCAAGGCTCTCGATGGGCATGTCCGGCGATTACGAGACCGCGATCGCCTTCGGCGCGACCAGCGTCAGGGTCGGCTCGGCGATCTTCGGCAGTCGAACCTAGGCGTCTCCGCGCGACTTTCCTTTCACGATCTCGTCATAGGCCGGCCAGCCGAGCGATATCGTTGCGCCAGCGGTTGAAACGAAACGGTGCGTTCCTATATCCCTCGTGTCATTCAACACGCTCCGGGAAACTTCCATCATGCGCTACAACCAGCTTGGCAATACCGGCCTGTTCGTCTCCGAACTCTGCCTCGGCACCATGACCTTCGGCGCCGCCGGCGAGAATGCTCAATGGGGCCTCATCGCCAGCCTCGACCAGAAAGGCGTGAACGAGATCGTGGGCCGCTCGATCGCCGCTGGCGTCAATTTCTTCGACACCGCCGACGTCTATTCCTTCGGCCAGTCAGAGCGGCTGCTCGGCCAGTCGCTCAAGGATCTCGGCGTCAAGCGTTCCGACGTCATCATCGCCACCAAGGTCCACGGCGCCATGGGCAGCGGACCGAACGAGCGCGGTTCCTCGCGCGGCCACATCATGGATTCGATCGACGCCAGCCTCGAGCGGCTGCAGCTCGATCACATCGACCTCTACCAGCTGCATGGCACCGATACGGCGACGCCGATCGACGAGACGCTGCGGGCGCTCGACGACCTCGTCGCTAGCGGCAAGGTCCGTTATGTCGGCGTCTCCAACTGGCAGGCCTGGCGCATCGCCAAGGCGCTGGGTATCGCCGAGCGCAAGGACTATGCCCGCTTCGAGACGGTCCAGTCCTATTACTCCATCGCCGGCCGCGATCTCGAGCGCGAGATCGTGCCTTTGATCAACGAGGAGAAGCTCGGCCTCATGGTCTGGTCGCCGATGGCGGGCGGGCTGCTCTCAGGCAAATACGGCCCGGGCGCGCCGGGCAATGGCGAGGGCCGCCGCGCTTCCTTCAACTTCCCGCCGGTCAACGAGGACCGCGCCTGGACGGCGGTCGCCGCCATGCGCGAGATCGCCAGGAAGCACGATGTCAGCGTCGCCACGGTGGCGCTGGGCTATGTGCTGGCCAAGCCCTTCGTGATGAGCGTCATCATCGGCGCCAGCCGCATGGACCAGCTTGAGCAGAACCTTGCCGCCACCGGGCTCAAGCTCGACGCCGACGATCTCGCCAAGCTGGACGAGGTGAGCGCGCTGCCTTCCGAATATCCCGGCTGGATGCTGGAGCGGCAGGGCGCCGGCCGGCATCCCGCGGCTTTCGTGCCGAAGACCTGATCGTTCAGGGTATCAGCCGCAATAGAAGAGCCGCGCGTTCCCGGATGCGCGGCCTTTCATATCCGTACCGTCTCGACCAGAAAATCGAGGAAAGACCGCACCCTCGCTGGCAGATGCTTTCCCTGGCCGACATAGACGGCGTGCGTCGGTTCCTCGTCGCCGGGATTGAATTCCTCGAGCAACGGCACGAGCAGCCCGGCGGCAATGTCGGGCTCGACGTGCCAGCGCGCCAGCCGCGCGATGCCGGCTCCTGCCAATGCCGTCCGCCGCATCGCCTCGCCGTCGGTCAGCGACATGTTTCCGACAATCGGCAGAATGATCGATTTGCCCGCCGCATCGACGAAGGGCCAGCCCTCGATATGCCTGGCGAAGCCGAAGGCCAGCATGTTATGGCGGGTGAGATCGGAGAGCGCGCGCGGCGTGCCGCGCGATTCCAGATAGGCAGGGGACGCGACCAGCACCATCCGGCTCTGGCCGAGCTTGCGCGCCACCAGCCGTGACTCGCGCAACGGCCCGGCGCGGATGGCGACATCGGCGCGCTCTTCCAGAAGGTCGATGACGCTGTCGGTCAGCACCGCCTCGACGAAAATCTCGGGGTAACGCTCCACGAAACGCGGCAACAGCGCCATCAGCCTATGCTGGCCGAACGGCACATAGCTGTTGACCCTCAGCCTGCCGCGCGGCGCCGCGCCCGCCGCCGCCTCGCGCTCGGCCGCGTCGAGATCGGCGAGGATGCGCATCCCGCTGTCGTAGAAGCCTGTTCCCTCCGGCGTGAGTTGCAGTTTGCGCGTCGAGCGGCTGACGAGCCGCGCGCCAAGCCGCGCCTCCAGCCGCGCGATCAGCTTGCTCACCGCCGACGGCGTCATGCGCAAAGCCCGCGCCGCGGCCGAAAAACTGCCCGCCTCGACGACGCGGACGAACACTTCGATCTCGCCGGAGCGGTTGATTTCGGGTCTCGCCATTCGTGAATCTATTTCACAGAAAATATGCCTGGCGCAAGGCTGGTTCACAGCTTGGCGGATCACGATCTTCGCGGCCGGGGCGCGGGATTGGGCGTCCCTCCATGATCAATCGGACCACCGCCATGCCCCTTGCTCTTTATGCCCTCACCGCCGGCGCCTTCGGCATCGGCGTCACCGAATTCGTCATCATGGGCCTGCTGCTCGACGTCAGCGCCGATCTCGGCGTCTCGATCTCGGCCGCGGGCCTGCTCATTTCCGGCTATGCGCTGGGCGTCGTCATCGGTGCGCCGCTGCTCGGCGCGCTCACCGGCCGCCTGGCCAAGAAGACATTGCTGCTTGCCCTGATGGTGGTCTTCACAATCGGCAACCTCGCCTGTGCGCTGGCGCCCGACTACTGGACGCTGATGGCCGCGCGTGTGCTCACCGCCTTCGCCCACGCCTCCTTCTTCGGCGTCGGCTCGGTCGTCGCCACCAGTCTTGTCGCGCCCAGCAGGAAGGCCTCGGCGATCGCGCTGATGTTCACCGGCCTCACCGTCGCCAACATCCTCGGCGTGCCGTTCGGCACCTGGCTCGGCCAGGCCTATGGCTGGCGCTCGAGCTTCCTTGCGGTCACCCTGGTCGGCGTTGTCGCCTTTGCCGTGATCGCGCTGCTGGTGCCGCGCGACGAGCCGGCCACGCCCGACGACGAGGCGAGCTCCGAGGGCGCGCTGGCCGTGCTGGGCCGCCGGCCGGTGCTGCTCGGCCTGTTGACCACGGTGCTGAGCTGGGTCGGCGTCTTTGCCGCCTTGACCTATATGGCGCCGATCCTCACCCGCATCAGCGGCTTTTCCGAAGCCGCCGTGTCGCCGATCCTGCTCGTCTTCGGCGGCGGGCTGGTCGCCGGCAATCTTCTCGGCGGCCGCCTTGCCGACCGGCGTCTGGTGCCGACCGTCATCGGCACGCTGGTCGCGCTGTCGGCTGTGCTGTTCGCAATGACCGCCGCCATCCATCAGCCGATTGCGGCGATCGTTGCCGTCGGCCTTTTGGGCGCGGCCGCCTTCGCCACCGTCGCCCCGCTGCAGATGTGGGTGCTGGAGAAGGCCAAGGGCGCCGGCCAGGGCCTCGCTTCGTCCTTCAACATCGCCGCCTTCAATCTCGGCAATGCGATCGGCGCCTGGCTCGGAGGCTTCGTCATCGATCACGGACCGGGCCTCGGCGCCGTCACGCTTGTCGCCGGCCTGGTGCCGCTTGCGGCGCTCGCCGTGGTGCTTCTGGCGCTGCGCCTCGAGCGCGGCCGTGCGATCGGCGCGCCGGTCACGGCGCAGTGCTGACCCGCCCAAATCCGCCCTCAGGATCACCCCCTCAAGATCTCCCCCTCAAGATCACAAGGAGCAAAACCATGGACTATCGACGTCTCGGCGCCTCCGGCCTGAAAGTGCCGGCGCTTTCCTTCGGCGCCGGAACCTTCGGCGGTTCCGGACCACTGTTCAGCCATTGGGGCAACAGCGACGCGCAAGAGGCGCGACGGCTCGTCGACATCTGCCTGGAGGCCGGCGTCAATCTCTTCGACACGGCCGACGTCTATTCGAACGGCGCCTCGGAGGAGGTGCTGGGCGAAGCGATCAAGGGCCGTCGCGACGCGGTGCTGATCTCGACCAAGACCGCGCTGCCGATGGGCGACGGCCCGGCCGACTACGGCTCGTCGCGCTCACGACTGATCAGGTCGGTCGACGCGGCGCTGAAACGCCTCGGCACCGACTATATCGACCTCTTGCAACTCCATGCCTTCGACGCCGCGACGCCGATCGAGGAGGTGCTGTCGACGCTGGACGACCTCGTGCGCTCGGGCAAGCTGCGCTATGTCGGCGTCTCCAATTTCTCAGGCTGGCAGGTGATGAAGTCGCTCGGCCTGGCCGACCGGCATGGCTACCCGCGCTATGTCGCGCACCAGGTCTACTATTCGCTGGTCGGACGCGACTACGAATGGGAGTTGATGCCGCTTGGCCTCGACCAGGGCGTCGGCGCGCTGGTGTGGAGCCCGCTCGGCTGGGGCCGGCTGACCGGCAAGATCCGTCGCGGCCAGCCGCTGCCGGAGAAGAGCCGTCTGCACGACACCGCTGATTTCGGCCCGCCGGTCGAGGACGAGCATCTCCACCGGGTGGTCGATGCGCTCGCGGTCGTCGCCGAGGAAACCGGCAAGACCGTGCCGCAGGTCGCCATCAACTGGCTGTTGCAGCGGCCGACCGTGTCGTCGGTGATCATCGGCGCGCGCAACGAGGAGCAATTGCGCCAGAACCTCGGCGCCGTCGGCTGGGCATTGACGCCGGAGCAGGTCCAGGCCCTCGACGAAGCAAGCGCGGTGACCGCGCCCTACCCGTACTTCCCCTATCGGCGACAGGAAGGCTTTGCCCGGCTCAACCCGCCGGCCGTCTGAATTCTTGGGCCCGCCGAGCGGCGACATAGCCGCGGTTCGGCGGGCCAAGAATTCGCCATCGACCTTTCGCCGCAGCGCTGCTTGGGGTTTACCGAAAGCAACCCTAATCTACTCGGCTATGTCCGGAACCTTCCACCGTGGCGTTCCCACGATGCGCCCGCCTTTGGCCGCCTTGAAATAGGTCGCAGCGAGGTCTTCGAAGCACATGGCGGACAGGTATATCTGGATCGACCCGCCAAGCTCCGTGATCGGATAACGCTTGCCGCACGCCTGGCCGCGAGCTTCATAGCGGCGCTTTTGCGCGGCCGTCATACGGTCGAAGAAACCGGCCTCGCACTTCCTCACGACGATTTCGGTCATATTGGCATCGCCGCTCGACCCCCAGGCGCAAGCCTCGTGC
The DNA here is from genome assembly GCF_003952385.1 of Mesorhizobium sp. M1D.F.Ca.ET.043.01.1.1. NCBI lineage: Bacteria > Pseudomonadati > Pseudomonadota > Alphaproteobacteria > Hyphomicrobiales > Phyllobacteriaceae > Mesorhizobium > Mesorhizobium sp. M1D.F.Ca.ET.043.01.1.1. The sequence continues at coordinate 3,732,081 of NZ_CP034444.1, read as the reverse complement.
AGCTTGTGAGCCTGGATGCAACCCGGCGCGGCTTCGATGTCCTCCGTTTGGATCGGCGCTTCGCCTTTCGGACATTTCGCCTCTTCCGCGGCGACGGGGCCGACAAGCGTAAGACCGATCAACATCGTCCACCCAAGCTTCACATCGACCTCCAGGCCGTTTGCCCGAACGCGCAGGCTGCCACTCCTGTGGGCGCAAGGATGGCACCTATGCCACCGCGTCGACTATGACGAATCCCTCACTCGCCAAGCCACGCAAGCGGTGCGTCCAACGGCGCCGGGAAACTAGAGCAATTCCAGCAAAAGTGTGAGCGGTTTTCCGTCCGGAATTGCGTAAAAACAAGGAGATAGGGCGTTTCGCCGTTTCCGTGAAACGGTGAAACGCACTAATGCACCAAAAACTCCCCATCCACCTTCCGCCACTCGTTCGGCGCGATCAGCTTCTGGTGCGTGTAGGTGACAGAATGCAGCGGACCGTCGAGCTTCGTCTTCCAGAATTCGATGAAGCGGATCAGCACCGGAAACTTCGGCGCGATGTCGTAGTCCTGCCAGATGAAGCTTTGCAGCAAATGCGGGTGGTCAGGAAAGTGATAGAGGATTTTGGCCGTGGTCAGCCCATAGCCTCTGAGCATCAGGTCCATTTCGGAATGATCGCGCATTGCAGCCCCCAGACTTGAATTCTCCTTTCCTCCCAACACCAAATTGTGCGCGCTATTGCTTACCCGTCTATTGATATTCTAGTGGTCGCCATCGGTTTTGTCACGAAAAAACATATGCTTAGCAGCGACCGCAGCCGAGTGCTGACAGCGTCTCGCGGTTGCCCCTGCGTCATCCCGCCGCGCGAATCCAACGTCTAATATTGCCGTCACGGCGGAACTGTTAATAATGCCCGCGAATTCGCGGCCGCTTCGCCGCGATGCCGCCGGCACGTCAAGCCGGCGGAACGTTTCCGGAGGAAAGCTGAAAAATGTCCGACGTCCATGTCCACCGCGTCCAGCCGGCGTGGAAGAAGAACGCGCTAGTCGACAATGACACCTATCTCAAATGGTATGCCGACAGCGTGAAGAACCCGGACAAGTTCTGGGGCAAGCACGGCAAGCGCATCGACTGGTTCAAGCCCTTCACCAAGGTCAAGAACACCTCCTTCGACGGCAAGGTCTCGATCAAGTGGTTCGAGGACGGCCAGACCAACGTCTCGTACAATTGCATCGACCGGCATCTGAAGAAGCGCGGCGACCAGACCGCCATCATCTGGGAGGGCGACAACCCTTACGATGACAGGAAGATCACCTATAACGAGCTCTATGCGCATGTCTGCCGCTTCGCCAACGTGTTGAAGAAGCACGGCGTCAAGAAGGGCGACCGCGTCACCATCTACATGCCGATGATTCCGGAAACGGCTTACGCGATGCTGGCCTGCACGCGGCTGGGCGCCATCCATTCGGTCGTCTTCGGCGGCTTCTCGCCGGATGCGCTGGCCGGCCGCATCGACGACTGCAAGTCGACCCTCGTCGTCACTACCGACGAGGGCCTGCGCGGCGGCAAGCCGATCCCGCTCAAGGACAACACCGACAAGGCAATCGACATCGCGGCAAAAGCCGGCACCAAGGTCGAGAAGGTGATTGTCGTGCGCCGCACCGGCGGCAAGACCGGCTGGGTGCCCGGACGCGACGTCTGGTACCACGAAGAGGCAGCGACCGTTAAGGCCGAGTGCAAGCCGGAGAAGATGAAGGCGGAGGACCCGCTGTTCATCCTCTACACCTCGGGCTCGACCGGCAAGCCGAAGGGCGTGCTGCACACCACCGCCGGCTATCTCGTCTATGCCTCGATGACGCACCAATACGTCTTCGATTACCACGACGGCGACATCTACTGGTGCACCGCCGATGTCGGCTGGGTCACGGGCCACAGCTACATCGTCTATGGACCTTTGGCCAACGGCGCCACGACGCTGATGTTCGAAGGCGTGCCCAACTACCCCTCGCAGTCCCGCTTCTGGGAAGTCATCGACAAGCACCAGGTCAACATCTTCTACACCGCGCCGACGGCGCTGCGCGCGCTGATGGGCGCCGGCGACAGCCATGTGAAGAAGACCTCGCGCAAGTCGCTGCGCGTGCTTGGCACGGTCGGCGAGCCGATCAACCCGGAGGCCTGGGAGTGGTATTTCAATGTCGTCGGCAACGGCAAGAGGCCGATCGTCGACACCTGGTGGCAGACCGAGACGGGCGGCATCCTGATCACGCCGCTGCCCGGCGCCACCGACCTCAAGGCCGGCTCGGCGACGCGGCCCTTCTTCGGCGTCCAGCCGCAGCTGGTCGACGGCGAGGGCAACGTGCTCGAAGGGGCTGCTGACGGCAATCTCTGCATCATCGATTCCTGGCCGGGTCAGATGCGCACCGTCTATGGCGACCACGACCGTTTCGTGCAGACCTATTTCTCGACCTACAAGGGCAAGTACTTCACCGGCGACGGCTGCCGCCGCGACGCCGACGGCTACTACTGGATCACCGGCCGCGTCGACGACGTCATCAACGTCTCCGGCCACCGCATGGGCACGGCGGAGGTGGAGTCGGCGCTGGTCAGCCACGACAAGGTCTCGGAAGCCGCCGTCGTCGGCTATCCGCACGACATCAAGGGGCAGGGCATCTACTGCTACGTCACGCTGATGGCCGGCAGCACATCGAGCGAGGACCTGCGCAAGGAACTCGTCGCCCATGTCCGCAAGGAGATCGGCGCCATCGCAACGCCCGACAAGATCCAGTTCGCGCCGGGCCTGCCCAAGACCCGCTCGGGCAAGATCATGCGCCGCATCCTGCGCAAGATCGCCGAGGACGATTACGGCGCGCTCGGCGACACCTCGACGCTCGCCGATCCGGCCGTCGTCGACGATCTCGTCGCCAACCGGCAGAACAAACGGGCCTGATGACCGTCCAGGCGGCACTCGGCACCGTCAGCCAGATCTGGCGCTATCCGGCGAGCTCGCTCGCCGGCGAGCGGCTGGACGCCATCTCGATCGGCACCGAAAGCATCGAAGGCGATCGCATTTTCGGCCTTGTCGACGCCACGGACAATGAGATCGCGCGGCCCGACCGCGACGTCAAATGGCACAAGGTGCCACGCATCCGCACGAGGCTGTCCGCAGACAGGAAGCTCGAGGTGGCAGTGCCGGAGGGCGACTGGCTGCCGGCGCCCGGGGTCGAAAGCGATCGCGCCGTTTCCGACTATCTCGGCTTCAAGGCGTCGATCCGGCCGTTCGACCGCGAAGGCACCGCGCCCGGCTACGCCGGCCCGCTGACCGCCGCCCGCTACCGCAAGGCGCCGATCCACCTGCTCACCACCGCCTCGCTGGCAAGGTTGAAGGCGCTGCACCCCGAAGGCGTGCCCGATCCGCGCCGTTTCCGCCCCAATATCGTCGTCGACATGGATCCGGTTGAAGGCTCCTTCCCGGAGACCGAATGGATCGGCCGCAAGCTCGCGGTCGGCGATCTCCTGCTCACCGTCTCGGAGCCCTGCCGGCGCTGCGGCTTCACCATCATCGCCCAGGACGGCTTCGACAACGATCCCGGCATCCTGCGCAACCTCGTCCGCCACAACGCCCACAATCTCGGCGTCTACTGCACCGTCGACCGGCCGGCGCGCGTCGAGATCGGCGCGCCGATGCGGTTCGTGTAGGCTATCGATACAAATCGGCCCGCGTCGGCGGCAGGCCGCTGGCGCCACGCGCGCGCTTTGTGGCGACGGTCTGGAAGATCTGCGCCGAGGCGCGCTCGAAGGCGATCGAGCAGCCGGTGAGATAGAGCAGCCAGAGCCGCGCCTTCGCCTCGCCGACCTCGGCGATCGCCTCCTCGAAGCGCGCATGGAGGCGCTCGGCCCACAGGCGGCAGGTGCGCTGATAGTGCTCGCGCAGGTTCTCGACGTCATGGACCAGGAAGCCATGCGCCTCGAGATTGCCGAGCGTCATGCCGATCGTGTCGAGCTCGCCGCCGGGAAAGATGTATTTGATCAGCGCCTTGTATTCCGGACCCTTGCGCAATGTCTTCCGGATGTCGCCCTTGCTGCGCCTGGTGATGGCGTGGTGCAGGTAGATGCCGCCGGGCTTCAGCAGGCGGTGCACGGCCGAGAAATAGGCGTCGTGGTTGGCAATCCCGAGATGCTCGAACATCCCGATCGACGAGATCTTGTCGAAGGTGCCGGAGAGCTCGGCATAGGACTTGATCTCGATGGTGATGCGATCCTCCAGCCCCTCGGCGCGAATGCGCTCGCGGGCAAGCTCGGTCTGGGCTTGCGACAGCGAGACGCCGTGGCCGATGACGCCGTAGTTCTTCGCCGCGTGGATGAGCATGGCGCCCCAGCCGCAGCCGATGTCGAGCAGCGTTTCGCCCGGCTTCAGCCTGAGCTTGCGGCATATGTGGTCGAGCTTGTCGACCTGGGCCTGGTCGATGCCGTTGGCGAAATCGCGGAAGTAGCCGCAGCTATAGACCATGCGCTCGTCGAGAAAGAGCCGGTAGAAGGCATTCGAGATGTCGTAGTGATGCTGGATCGCCTCCTTGTTCGATCCGCTGACGAAAGGCTTGCGGCCGGAAAGGTCGCTGCGCGCCGTCATCTGCTTCCGTGAAAACAGCACCATCGGCAGGTCGCGCAGGATCGCCAGCTTGGGCAGGGATTTGAGCTTCGTCTTGAGCTTGCCTTGCGACGGCAAGGCGTAGAGATCGAACAGCGTGCCCTCTTCGATGTCGACGGTCTTGGAAATCCACATCTCGACCAGCGTCGCGAAGGCTGGCCGGCGAACCAGCTGCCAGACGATGTCCTGGTCGTTGATGGCGAGCACCGGACCGCCGACGGGGCCGATCCGCTCGCCGGTCCACAACCTGACCGCAAAGCCCGGTTTCAGCGTCTCAATGACCGTTCGCACGATCCGCGCGGCTCTGTCGGCGGCGTCCATTCCCACCTCCCGATGCGGCGCAAACTGTCACGGCGCCGCATCCGGATTATGTCGGGACCTCGACGAAATTCAAAGGCCGGGGGGACGAGACAGAGTTGACCGCCGGATCGGGCCCGGCGGAGGCTCCTGGCGCCCCTGCTCGCTTCCGGCAGTGCTACACAACGCAGATGCCAGACACGGCAACCTTCTGAAACAGGTGTGGGGATGCCGCGGCTGAGGACGGATAGGCCGAGAGCTTCGCCCTGAAGTCCGGATGCATGAACGCGGCCCTGAAATCGGCCGTCGATTCCCAGACGGCATAGTTGAGATAGGTCGGGCTGTCGCCAATGGCCCTGTGAAGCTGGGCCGAGATGAAACCCGGCTGGCGCTTCATGAAATGCGCGTCAACCTCCCAGGCCTGCAGGAAGGTCTGCTCGTCGGCCTTGTCGAGGGTGAAGATGTTGACGAGCACGACGGGGGAAGCGTCGACGGCGATCTGGCGTTCGATCGGGAAGGCAGGGTCCAATGGGCGCATATGAGGCATGACAAACTCCGTTCGATATGGTTTCATGGTGTCAGTTCGGTATGATAGAGCCAATATATCCACTTGGACACTATGATGTCAATATCATTGTATGGTGACAAAAAATGCATGGAACCGACCGAACCAAGGCCGCCGCCGCGTTGACCGGTCTCTTTCTCGATCTGTTCAGGCTCAACAACCTCGTCATCGCCTCCGGCGACAGGCTCGTCGCCGGCCTCGGCCTGACGAGCGCCCGCTGGCAGGTGCTAGGCACCATCGTCGCGGCAGACCGGCCGCAGCCGGTCGCGTGGCTGGCGCGCGACATGGGCGCCAATCGTCAGAACGTCCAGCGCATCGTCAACGACCTGGCGGAAGAGGGGCTTGTCGCGTTCAAGCCCAACCCACATCACCGGCGGGCGCAGCTCGTGGTGCTGACCGATACCGGGAAACAGGCATTCGACGCCGCCATGCGCCTGCAGGCGCCTTGGGTGAACTGGCTCTCGGAGGGGATCGAGGTCGGCGAACTGGAGACCACGCACTCTGTCGTGAAGGCGCTTCGCCGGAAGCTGGAAGGAGAAGCAGAAGAGCAGGCGTGACGTGGCGCGGCCAGGTTCTGAAGGTGATGACATCGGGCGGGAGGCATTGCTCCCTGAACCGCAATCCCGACCTGTTGCGCAAAAGCACCGCCGGAGAAGGATTTCCCGCCCGAGGCATGGCCATTCCGTCGCGTCATCTTGTCTTTTGCCGCGATGCACCCCATCATCTGCCTGTGTTCAACAAACCGAAAGGAGGTGATCCGATGTCGAGTGATTTCGTTTTCCATAACGTGAGCTCAGCGGATTGCACTTCCGGGAAGCAGTCTTCCCGTTAAGGCGCGAGACGCGCGGCAGGTGACCCGAAGGGGTCGCCGCCAGGAGCCGCGTCATGGACGGAAACACGGAAGGCCGCCTGCTTCGTCAAGAAGCGGCGGCCTTTTCCTTTCTCGCGGTCTGCCTAGAGCAAATCCAGGAAAAGTGTGTAACGGTTTTCCGTTCGGAATTGCGTAAAAACAAATACTTAGAGCGGTTCGGCGATTCTATGAATCGCCGAACCGCTCTAAGGGCGGTCAGCGGTCGATGGTGAGCTTTTCGATGTTGCGGGTGATCTCGCCGAAGGCATCTGACAACTCGGCGCCCGTGGCGGCCTCGTAATAGTGCTTCAACGAGGAGGTGTCTGCGCTCGAGCAGTCCTTCAACACGGACTTGGCCTGATCCCGCTCGGCCGCGGTCATCGATGGGTCATTGAGATCGAAGCCGATGGTGAAGACCTCGATGCCGTCGCGCTTCATGTTGTCGCAAATGGCTTCGGCATTGGCGCGCGAAGTCTCGCCCTCGTCCTGCCACGCGCCAGCGCCGCGCCCTCGGGCAAAGGCGGTGTTGAATTGGCCATCCGTCATCAGGATGGCGATCTTGGCCACCTTTTTCGGATCGAAATTGGCCGGGCCGGCGCCCAGGCGGGCATCGGCAATTGTCGCGCGCCACGACGGGGAGAGCATGTAGTAGCCCCATTGCGCGGCAATGCCGCCCGCAGTCACGCCCGCGGCCTGGAAATGACCGATTGCCGTGAGCAGCTTGTCCTGGTCGGCGGTCAGCGGAACCAGAGCCGCCGCGGGGCATGTCCGCATGCGGTAGTCGCGGTTGACTTTGGCCTGATAGGTCTTGCCCTTGTTGTTTCGGCGAAGTGTATCGGGGCCATCGGACGAATAGTCGGCATAGCCATCCTTGTCCTTGCGTTCGGTGGCGCACTTGTCGGGAGCCGTCGTGGTGGAGACCGCCGCCGGCGCATCGATCGGCGGCGGCACCCTTGGTCCATCCTCCGTCTCGACGAATACAGTCCCGGCGAGGCCGCCGGTGTTGACCGCCTCGGCATAGGGAACGATCGCCACCCGGATCCGTGGGTCGTTGGGATCCCGGTTCTGTCCCAGAAGATCCTTGACCGTTTGCGATGCGGCCGCTTGCAGGTCGCCGATCTTGTTGGTCTTGGCGCGCCTGTTAGGCGCCATCGAGCCGGTGATGTCGAGCATCATCGCCACCTCGATCTTCTTGTCAGAATAGAGAGCGGTGGTTGAAGTGGTCACGCGCTGCATGTTGCCCATGCTGAAAAGCGGGAAATAGAGACCAATGTCGGCATGCACATCCGCCTGCACGGTTTTCGCTGTCCTGTCGATCGTGAGCTTGTCGAGCACGATCTGGTCGGCCTGCAGGATGCCGGCCGTGCTGTTGGCGTCGAGAAATGCCTGCACCGATTGATTGGCATCGGCCTCCTTGATGACGCCGAGGGTGAGATCGCGTGCCGTCGAGGTCACGGCGGCGTCGACGACGCTCTGCAAACTCGATCTGGCATTGTAGATCTGCGAGATATTGACCGCGAATCCCACCCCCAGCGCCAGGACCGATACGGCAGCCCCGAACAGAACCGCGAAATTGCCTCCGCGATCCCGGGCAAACCCGTTCACCCCACGAACGAGACCTTTGAACTGCCGCATCCTTCCGCCTCCGCTGTCCGCGGCATCGGAGCCGCTCGGCGCAGGCGCTGCAGGATTTCGGCCAGATGCGGCCGCCGCCTCGCCGAAGGATGGCCAGCAGCAAGTTAACTCATTGTTTTCTCATCATTTCGGCAGACAGGAAGGTGAATGGCGGGTAAACAAGAAACTGGCGGTGAAATATCGTTCAGGAAGCGCTTACCATGTTCTGCGGAGCGATCGCGGCGCTTCCCGCTTCGGTACAGCCTGGCCTGTGCCGAAGCGGGTCAGCAACGGCGCCGAAAGCGTGGCGGGACAGCCGGCTGGCTTATGCCAGCATCCCCGCGCTGATCGTACGGTCGAGGCCACGATGCGGTGGGTTGAAACGGTTGCCTTCCTGCTCGTAGGTCCACACCTTGAACAGCACGAGCTTGTGCGGGCCGAAGCTGTGCAGCAGCGGCACGTCGGTGGCGTCGCGGCCGCGCGCGATCACGATGCGGCCGATCCGCGGACAATTGTGGCGCGGGTCGAACGTGTACCATTTGCCGTCGAGGAACACTTCTATCCAGGCCGAGAAGTCCATCGGCGCGGGATCGGCCGGCACGCCGATATCGCCGAGATAGCCATTCACGTAGCGCGCCGGAATGTTCATTGCGCGGCAGAGCGCGATCGCCAGATGCGCGAAGTCGCGGCAGACGCCCACGCGCTCCTCATGCGCCTGTGCCGCCGTGCGGGTGGCGCGGGCATAGCCATAGCCGAAGGAAAGCCGGCTGTGGACATAGTCGACGATCGCCTGCACGCGGGCCCAGCCGGACGGCAGATGGCCGAACAACTGCCAGGCGCGGCCGCTGAGGTGATCCGTCTCGCAATAGCGGCTGCCGAGCAGATAGACCAGCACGTCATCCGGCAGATCCGCGACCGGTGTTTCGCGCGCCAGCCTGTTGACCTCGTCGGTCCCGCCGCTGTCCTCGATCACCGCATCGTAAAGGATGCGGAACCCGCCGGGCGGCGCCGTGAAGCGGCGGCAGATATTGTTGTGGCGGTCGCGATAGGTCCGGGTCGGCACGGACGGCGAGGTGAGCACGCGCGTCTGCCGTTTGATATCGGCATGGCGGTCGGGATGGATATCGAGGAGCGAGATGATCGGCGTGGCCTGGACGCATTCGATAGCGATTTCGTAGCCGAGCCGGATCAGCATCGCGTTCCCCCTTCGTCATTTCTTGGAAAGACTTTCCAATCAACGCGGCAACGGGTCTGTTGTTCCTGCGTCGGGTCGAAAAGACTGCCTCGCGCCTTCCAATGCGGCGCCCGCCAGTCTACCATACATCCAGGCTTTGCCCTCCCCAAAAAACACTCCCAGGATATCCGATGTTTCCAGGCAGAAAGTTCGCCGCCTTCCTTTTCGACATGGACGGCACAGTCCTCAATTCGATCGCAGCGGCGGAACGCGTGTGGACGCAGTGGGCCAATCGCCAAGGTCTCGACGTCGCGGGCTTCCTGCCGACGATCCACGGCAAGCGCGCGATCGAGACGATCTCGGCGCTGAAGCTCCCCGGCGTCGATCCGGTCACTGAGGCCGATGCGCTGCTCAAGGCCGAGGCCGCGGACCTCGAGGGCATCGTGCCGATCCCCGGCGCCGTGGCGTTTCTCAAGTCGCTGCGGCCGGAACGCTGGGCCATCGTCACCTCGGCGCCGCGCGAGCTCGCGCTGCTGCGCATTGCGGCGGCCGGCATTCCGGTGCCCGCCACGATGGTGTCGGCCGAGGACGTCGCCCACGGCAAGCCGGCGCCCGACTGCTTCCTCCTGGCGGCAAAGCGTCTTGGCGTCGAGGCGCGCGATTGCCTTGTCTTCGAGGACGCCCCGGCCGGCATCGCGGCCGGCGAGGCTTCCGGCGCGTCGGTGATGGTGATCAGCACCACGCATGTCCATCCGGTCGTGACGCAGCACGCCAGCATCGCCACCTACGATGCGCTTGGCGTCGCCACGGACGACAATGGCTGGATGGTCGTCGAGCCGCAGCGCGACGCGGCCTAGTCTGGTTAGAAGTCGCTGGCGAGACCCTTCACTTCCCAGTCGCCGTAGCGCCCGGGTTCCTTGCCGCCGCGGCCGCCGATCTCCTTCGGCAGGCGGGCTTCCGCCTCGCGATATGCCTTGCGCCTGGCTTCGGCCTCCGCCAGGGCACGCTCGGCAGCCGGCGTCAGCATCCTTTGCGGCATGTCGTCTTCGGCGGTTTCGGTTTTGCTGGGTTCTGCGGACATGCGATATTTCCCTGCCGATTGAAACGGGGACCGGCCTTTCCCATCATATAGCCATGATGCAAGACGGATCGACCCCTAATCGCGACCACGCCGAACGGAAGAGACGATGAACACGCTTCGCACCGCCATGCTCCTCGCCGCGATGACCGCGCTGTTCATGGGCGTCGGCTTTCTGATCGGCGGCTCGGGCGGCATGATCATTGCCCTGCTGTTCGCCGCCGGCATGAACCTGTTCGCCTACTGGAACGCCGACAAGATGGTGCTCCGGATGAACGACGCCGTCGAGGTCGACGCGGGCAATGCCCCGGAATTCCATGCCATCGTGGAGGCGTTGGCCAAACAGGCCGGCCTGCCGATGCCCAAGACCTATCTGATCAACAACCCCCAGCCCAACGCCTTTGCAACCGGCCGTAACCCTGAGAATGCCGCCGTGGCCGCGTCCACCGGGCTGCTGGAGCGGCTCAGCCACGAGGAGGTCGCGGCGGTGATGGCGCATGAGCTTGCCCATGTGCAGCATCGCGATACGCTCACCATGACCATCGTCGCGACGCTTGCCGGCGCCATCTCCATGCTCGGCAACTTCGCCTTCTTCTTCGGCGGCAGCCGCGACAACAACAACCCGTTCGGCTTCGTCGGCGTCTTGGTGGCGATGCTGGTCGCTCCGTTCGCGGCCATGATCGTGCAAATGGCGGTAAGCCGCACCCGCGAATACGAGGCCGACCGGCGCGGCGCCGAAATCTGCGGAAATCCGCTATGGCTGGCCTCCGCCCTTGACAAGATCGCGCGCGGCGTCGAACGCATCCGCAACCCGGAAGCCGAGCGCAATCCGGCGACTGCGCATCTCTTCATCATCAATCCGCTGCACGGCGAACGCATGGACAATCTGTTCTCGACCCATCCGAGCACCGGGAACCGCATCGCCGCGCTTGAGCAGATGGCGCGCGAGACGGGCGGCGCCCCGCAGGCCGCCAGGCCCCAGACGTCGGCAGCCGCCGATGAGGCGCCGGCCGGGCCGTGGGGCAAGTCGGCCGAGCCCGCGCCGCCGGCTGAACCGGAGCGGCCGAAGCCCAATCCGTGGGGCCGCAACCCGACCGGACCGCGCGGCGCAGGACCCAAGGGTCCGTGGTCGTGAACGGAGCAAAGCGCCGACCGCAAACCCCAGGCACACGTGACGGCAATCCGGGCGAGACGACCGCCGGCCTGGCCGCGCGCAAGGCTGCCGCGCGCCTGCTCGCCGCCGTCATCGATGCCCGCACCCCGCTCGACGGGCTGACCGACAACGAGCACGGCCATCCGCAATACAAGGCGCTCGATGCCCGCGACCGCGCATTGGTGCGCGCCATACTGGTCACCGCGCTACGCTATCGCATGACAATTGCCGGACTGCTGGCAAAGCGCCTGGAGCGGCCGCTGCCGGCCAACGCCACGGCGCTCTCGCACATCCTGCATGTCGCCGCCGCGCAGATCCTGTTCCTCGACGTTCCGGACAGCGCCGCCGTCGACCTTGCGGTCACCCACGCCAAGTCCGATCCGCGCACATTGCGCTTCTCCGGCCTCGTCAACGGCCTGCTGCGCTCGTTGGCGCGCGCCAAGGAGGCCGAGCTTGCGCCGGCGCTTGCCGCGACGAGCGAAGCGCCGCAGTGGTTCGCTGACCGGCTGACCGCGGCCTATGGCAACGACAAGGCGCAGGCCATCCTTGCCGCCCATCGGCACGAGGCGCCGGTCGATTTCACCGTGAAGGCCGACCCGACGCTCTGGGCCGGGCAGCTCGGCGGCATCGTGCTGCCGACCGGCACGGTGCGGGTTGAAAAATTGCAGGCCGCCGTCACCGACCTGCCCGGCTTCGCCGAAGGCGCCTGGTGGGTGCAGGATGCGGCAGTGGCTCTGCCGGCACGCCTGTTCGGCGCCATCGAGGGGCTGCGCGTGGCCGACCTTTGCGCCGCGCCCGGCGGCAAGACGGCGCAGCTCATCCTCGCCGGTGCAATTGTCACCGCTGTCGACACCTCGAAGAATCGGCTGGCAAGGCTGGCGCAGAATCTCGACCGTCTCGGCATGTCGGCCGAGCTGGTGCAGACCGACCTGCTCGATTACCGGCCGGCGGAGCTGTTCGACGCGGTGCTGCTCGACGCCCCCTGTTCGTCGACCGGCACCGTGCGCCGGCATCCCGACGTGCCGTGGAGCAAGACCATGGCCGATGTCGAGAAGCTCGCCGCGCTTCAAGGCAAGCTCCTCGCCCACGCCGCCACTCTCGTCAAACCCGGCGGGCGGATCGTTTTTTCCAACTGTTCGCTCGACCCGATCGAGGGTGAGGATCTTTACCGCGCTTTCCTCGCCGAGACTTCCGGCGTGACCGCCGATCCGATCCGCCCCGGAGAATTCGCAGGTCTCGACCAGTTCCTCACTGCCGAGGGCACGTTGCGCACAACGCCTGCCGATCTGCCGCTCGAATCGCCCGGGATTTCCGGTCTGGATGGATTTTTCGCCGCGAGGATGCGAAGAGCCGATTAGTGCGTTGTTCCATAAACCTTGCTGACTTTCTTAGGGATGACCCTGGCGGCACCGCGTGAAGGGGTTCACTTCGGCGAAAACCGCCTTCGCATAAGTTCTTGAATCATATAAGCTTGTGCTTGGGTAAGCGGACGATCAGGAGGGGTTTTGGCACTTGTTGCCGCCAGCACGACGCGTCTTTGGACGCTTGTCGCGAGGGAGTTCTGGCGCAAAGCGCGCCGGCGCCTTCGCGCCGGTCCTATCTATCGCTGGCGTTATTCCGGCCGCACGCCCGAGCGCGTCCTCATCGCGCCGCCGGATCTGAGGCTCGCCGACCCGCAGATCGCGCTTGAAATCTACTACGGCCGTTATCCGCTGTCCGGCCACATGGTCGAGACCGGCGGCAAATCGCCCTTCCAGATCGATGTGCCCAACCGCGGCTGGCAAAAGACGCTGCACGGGTTCCGCTGGCTGCGCCACATGCGCGCCGCCGGCACTGAACTCGCCGCCGCCAATGCTCGCGCCCTGGTCTCGGACTGGATCGCCATGCACGGCAACCAGATATCGGGCGTCGCCTGGGAGCCCGGTACGACCGCCAAGCGGGTGATTGCCTGGCTGCAGCACTCCTCGGTCGTGCTGCAGGGTGCGGAGTTTCCCTTCTACCGCGCCTTCCTCAAATCGCTTGCCATGCAGGTTCGTTATCTCAGGTCGATGGCGCGCGAGATGCCGGACGGCAAGGACAGGCTGCGCGCCCGCATCGCGCTTGCCTTCGCCGCCCTGTCGCTGCCGGCGCCGGCCTCGGCGCTGCGCAGCGCCACGCGCAATCTCGCCGAGGAGCTGGACCACCAGATCCTGCCCGACGGCGGCCATGTCTCGCGCAATCCGATGACGGTGCTGGAACTGCTGGCCGACCTTTTGCCGCTGCGCCAGACCTATGCCAACCAGGCCGAGGCGCCGCCGTCCGCCTTGATCAACGCCATCGATCGCATGCTGCCGGCGCTGCGCTTCTTCCGCCACCAGGACGGCAGCCTCGCCCGCTTCAACGGCATGGGTGCCACCATCCATGACCGCATCGCCACCATCCTGCGCCATGACGACACCGTCGGCGCGCCGCTCTTGCACGCGCCGCATTCCGGCTATGAGCGCCTGTCGATGGGCGGCGTCACGGTGATCGCCGACACCGGCACGCCGCCGCCCGTCGACGTCTCCAACGCCGCGCATGCCGGATGCCTCGCCTTCGAGCTCTCCTCCGGGCGCCAGCACTTCATCGTCAACGCAGGCATCGACACTTACGGCGCCGCCGAGTTCCGGCCGCTGGCGCGTGCCACCGCCGCGCATTCGACCGCCACCGTCAACGACACGTCCTCGGCGCGCTTCAGCCATTCGCTACGGGTCAGCGACCTGCTCGGCTCGCCGCTGATCGGCGGCCCGCAGCACGTGCCCTGCAAGCGCATCGACCAGAAGGGCGTGCACGGCTTTGTCGCCCGCCACGACGGCTATGCCGCGCGCTTCGGCTTCGTGCATGAGCGTGAGCTGAAGCTGACGACCAACGGCAACGTGCTGACCGGCCGCGACCGTTTCCTGCGCCCCGGGGGTGGTGCGATCCGCAACAATGGCCGCGACTTCGTCACCGTGCGCTTTCACATCCATCCCGACATCGGCATGCTTCAGGACGGGCAAGACCGCCTGACGCTCGCCGCCACCCAGGGCGACACCTGGGTGTTCACCTGCGCGGAAGTGGGGCCGCAGGTCGAGGAATCGATCTATTTCGCCGGGCTCGGCGGACCGCGCCGCAGCCGGCAGATCGTGCTTGCCTTCAAGGCCTCGGAAATCGCCGAGGTGCATTGGCAGCTGACGCGCACCAATATCGCCGGCTACCCCGAAAACAACTGATTCGAGGCGAAGGAACCCGAGCTGCGCGCTTGATTTCCGGGCCTCATATGCTACGGCCCGCGAACGTTTCCCAACCAGCCTTGAAAGGCCGCCAGCCATGGCCGTCCCCGCCAAGAACATTCCGGCGCCAGACCTCGTTCCGGTTCGCCGCGCGCTGCTTTCCGTTTTCGACAAGACCGGCCTGATCGACTTTGCCAGGGCGCTTGCCGCCGCCGGCGTCGAGCTGGTCTCCACCGGCGGCACGGCGAAGGCGATCGCCGAGGCCGGCCTTGCGGTCCGCGACGTATCAGAGCTCACCGGTTTTCCCGAGATCATGGACGGCCGCGTCAAGACCTTGCATCCGTCGGTGCATGGCGCCCTGCTCGGTGTCCGCGACGATCCCGAGCACGCCAAAGCCATGCACGACCACCATATCGCGCCGATCGACCTCGTCGTCTCCAACCTCTATCCGTTCGAGGAAGTCCGCCGCTCCGGCGCCGGCTACGCCTCGATCGTCGAGAATATCGACATCGGCGGCCCGGCCATGATCCGCGCCTCGGCCAAGAACCACGCCTATGTCGCGATCGTCACCGATCCCGCCGACTATGCCTCGGTGCTCAACGCGCTGGAGATGAACCTCGGCTCGCTGTCGCTCGATTTCCGCAAGAAGCTGGCGGCCAAGGCCTTTGCCCGCACCGCGACCTACGACGCGGCGATCTCCGGCTGGTTCGCCGAGGCCCTCGAGATCGAGCACCCGACCTGGCGCGCCTTCGGCGGCCGTCTCGACCAAGTGATGCGCTATGGCGAGAACCCGCACCAGGGCGCCGGCTTCTATCTCTCGGGCGACAAGCGGCCGGGCGTCGCCACCGCCAGGCAGCTGCAGGGCAAGCAGCTTTCATACAACAACATCAACGACACCGACGCCGCCTTCGAGCTGGTCGGCGAATTCGATCCGGCCCGCTCTGCGGCGATCGCCATCATCAAGCACGCCAACCCGTGCGGTGTCGGCGAAGGCGCGACGCTGAAGGCGGCCTACGCCAAGGCGCTCGCCTGCGATCCGGTCTCGGCCTTTGGCGGCATCGTCGCCATGAACCGCATCCTCGACGCCGAAGCGGCCGAGGAGATCGTGAAGACCTTCACCGAAGTCATCATCGCGCCCGACGCCACCGATGAGGCCACGGCGATCGTCGCGGCGAAGAAGAACCTGCGCCTTCTCACCACCGGCGGCCTGCCCGATCCGCGCGCGGCGGGCACGCTGGCGAAATCGGTCGCCGGCGGCCTCTTGGTGCAGAGCCGCGACAATGCGGTGGTCGACGATCTCGCGCTGAAGGTGGTGACGAAACGTGCGCCGACGCCGGCCGAGATGGCCGCCCTCAAATTCGCCTTCCGCGTCGCCAAGCACGTCAAGTCGAACGCCATCGTCTACGCGAAGGACGGCGCGACCGTCGGTATCGGCGCCGGCCAGATGAGCCGCGTCGATTCCTCGCGCATCGCCGCCCGCAAGGCGCTCGATGCGGCTGAAGCCGCCGGCCTGGCCGAGCCGCTGACCAAGGGCTCGGTCGTCGCTTCGGACGCCTTCTTCCCCTTCGCCGACGGCCTGCTGTCGGCGATCGAGGCCGGCGCCACGGCGGTGATCCAGCCGGGCGGCTCGATGCGCGACGAGGATGTCATCGCCGCCGCCGACGAGCACGGCATCGCCATGGTGTTCACAGGGGTCAGGCATTTCAGGCATTGAGCGCATCTTCCCTTCTCCCCTTGTGGGAGAAGGTGGATCGGCCCGCAGCGCCGAGACGGATGAGGGGTGCGTGACGGAATGAGGCGGCGGCGATTTCGAACTCGTCGCCAAGCTGGAGCACCCCTCATCCGTCGCCTTTGGCGACACCTTCTCCCACAAGGGGAGAAGGGAAAGAGGAGCTACTCTACCGGCTTGTCGGCCGGGTAGGGTGTCCTGGTGAGGATCGCCATGCCGACAGCGAGGAACAGGATAATCACCGCCATGCCGAGCCGGGCTGAATCGGTGGCCCAGCTGATGGTTGCCAGCAGGAATGGCGCCATGAAACTCGTCGCTCGTCCGGACAGCGCGTAGATGCCGAAATAGCGGCCCGATTCGGCGGCCGTGACGCTGCGCGCCATGTAGGAGCGCGACGAGGCCTGCACCGGGCCGAAGGCAAGGCCGACCAGCAGGCCGTAGAGAATGTAGGCCTTTTCGGCGGCGGTGCCGAACAGGCCGTTGGAATCGGTCAACGGGAGCTGTATCAGGCCGAGCAGCGTGAAGCCGGGTCCGGTCGAGATGATCCCGGCGGTGGCCACGGTCAGCATCACCAGCGCGATCATCACCACCGCCTTGGAGCCGAGCGCGGTGTCGAGGCGGGCAGCGATCCAGCAGCCGAAGATGGCGACGACATTGAGGATGATGCCGAAGATGCCGATCTCGGTGATCGACCAGCCGAACATCGCGGCGGCGAACACACCGCCCTGCGTAAGCAGCGCGTTGACACCGTCCTGATAGATCATGCGGGCGACAAGGAAGCGGAAGATGCCGCCGCGCTTGCGCGCCTCTGCCAGTGTCGACTTCAGCTCCGACAGCCCCTCGCGCACCGCCGGCCCGATCGGAATGCCCTTGGCGGCATCCGGGGTGAAGAAGAACATCGGCAGGATAAACAGGAAGTACCAGCCGGCCGACATCGGCCCGGTGGCGCGGGCATCCTCGCCGAGCTTCGGGTCGAGCCCCAGGATCGGGTCGAGGCCGATGATCGTTTTGCCGGTTTCCAGATTGCCGGCCATGAACAGAATGACAAAGATCAGCGCGATCATCCCGCCGAGATAGCCCAGCCCCCAGGCGATATTGGAGATGCGCCCGATTTCGCTCTTCGGCACCAGCCGCGGCATCATCGAATCATTGAAAACAGTCGAGAACTCCGCAGCCACCGAGGCCAGCGAGAACAGCAGCACGATCAGGAAGACGTTCGAGCCGGGGGCGGCAAGCCACAGCAGCGTGAGGCTGACGATCTTGATCGCCGCGAAGAAGGCGATCCACGGCTTGCGCGGCCCGGTCTGATCGGCGATCGAGCCGAGCACCGGCGAGAGCACGGCGATGACCAGCCCCGCGGCGGCGATGCCCCAGGCCCAGGCAGCCTGGCCCATGACGGGATCACTGACCATGCGCGAGGCGAAGTAGGGCCCGAAGATGAAAGTGGTGACGACGGTGAAGAAAGGCTGCGCCGCCCAGTCGAAGAACATCCAGCCCCAGATGCCGCGCCCCGAGGCCCGCTGCACTGCTACTTCAGCCATGTCCCCTCCCGCATCGTCCGCTCCGCCCGCGACCGCGCCATGTCTGCATGTTTTCAGGCAACGATGCAAATGAACAAGCGGGGCGCGGCCGCTCATGGGTTCGCCCGCCTCGATTCCGCCCCCTACCTCTCCCTTGTGGGGAGGTCGGATCGCAGGTCCGGGTGGGGGTCAGCGCCCCACCCCCGCCCCGCTGCTTCGCAGCGACCCTCCCGCATGGGGGGAGCGTAAGCTCACATCCCCGTCAGGTCGCTCATCAGCCCGGATGCCACCGAGAGCCGCGACACGGTGATCTCGCCGCCTTCGGTCAGCGCCTGTAGCCGCTCGCGGATGCGCGCGACGCGCTCGCCGCCGGCCTCCAGCCAGGCCGCCACCGCATCCGCCGCCTTGCCGTGGGCGGTGAGCGCCGCAACGGCGATGCCGCGCCTTGCAGCGCCGATGGTGTCGGAGGCGCGCGACAGCGCAAGCTGGTCGTAGTAGTCCGGCGGCATGATCGAACGCGCGGCTTCCTCGACGCGCGGAATGCGGAAGGCATCGCTGACGGCGAAGAAGGCCTTGGCCGCGCTGACGATGTCGGCATTGGCCGTGCGCGCGGTGAGCGCGATGTCCGGAATCAGTTCACCAACCTCGGCGAGCGCCAGCTTCTCGGCCAGTTTCTCGGGCGCGCCGCCCTTGAACAGGCCGTGCCGCCGCTCCTCGATCCGCTCGCGCGAGAAGGCCGGCAGCAGCGCGGTGAGCTTCGGCTCCAAAGCCTTGCGCGCCTCCTGCAGCTCGGCGATGCGCTGGCCGAGCGGTACCGAGTCCAAGTCATTCTTCAGGTACCAGCCGCTGGTCACGAAGATGAGCCGGCTAACCGACTGGTAGAGATCGAGTTGCATCTGGCCGTCGATCTGGTTGTCGAGCGCGTCGATTTCGCGATAGAGCGCCGGCAGCGCGAAGCCGTCGCGGACCACGGCGAAGGTGCGGACGACGTCGGCCGCGCTGCGCCCCGTGGCTTCCTGCAGGCGGTTGACGAAAGACGGCCCGCCGCGATTGACCAGATCGTTGGCGACGACACGCGCTATGATCTCGCGCCGCAGCCGGTGGTCGCGGATTTCGCCGGCGAATTTCTTCGCCATGCGCTCCGGGAAATAGCCCATCAGGTCGCGGTCGAAATGCGGATCGTCCGGCACGTCGCTGGCGACGATGTCGGAGAACAGAACGATCTTGGCATAGGCAAGCAGCACGCCGAGCTCGGCCCTGGTCAGCGGCTCCCCGCGCGCCTCGCGCTCGGCAAGCGCGGCCGGCGAGGGCAGCGTCTCGACCGCGCGGTCGAGCGGGCCCCGCGCTTCAAGCGCCGTCATGAAACGCGCCTGATGCGCTATGTCGGCCAGCCCGCGCTTGCGCGCCAGCGAAAGCGCCAACGTCTGCTGGTAGTTGTTGGAGAGCACCAGCCCGCCGACCTCCTCGGTCATTTCGGCGAGCAGCTTGTTGCGCGCCGGTCTCGCCAGCGAGCCTTTGCGCATGGCCGACGCCAGCGCGATCTTGATGTTGACCTCGACGTCGGAGCAGTTGACGCCGCCCGAATTGTCGATGGCGTCGGAATTGCAGCGGCCGCCATTCATGCCGAATTCGATGCGCGCCCGCTGCGTGACGCCGAGATTGGCGCCCTCGCCGATGACCTTGGCGCGCACCTCGAGCGCGGTGACGCGGATGGCGTCGTTGGCGCGGTCGCCGACATCCTGGTTGGTCTCGCCTGAGCCCCGGACATAGGTGCCGATGCCGCCGAACCACAGAAGATCTACCGGCGCCTTGAGAATGGCGTTCATGATCTCGACCGGCGTCGCCGTGGTCTTGCCGAGACCGATCGCGGCCGCGGCCGCCGCCGGCAGCGTGATCGACTTCTGGCTGCGCGAGACGATGACGCCGGCTTCCGACAGTTTCGACTTGTCATAGTCCTGCCATGACGAGCGCGGCAGCGCGAACATGCGCTGCCGCTCAGCCAGCGAAGCCGCCATGTCCGGATCGGGATCGATGAAGATATCGCGATGGTCGAAGGCGGCGATCAACCTGGTCGCCGGCGACAAAAGCATGCCGTTGCCGAACACGTCGCCCGACATGTCGCCGACGCCGACCACGGTGAAGGGCGAGGTCTGGATGTCGCGGTTCATCTCGCGGAAATGCCGCTTCACCGCTTCCCACGCGCCCTTGGCGGTGATGCCCATCTTCTTGTGGTCGTAGCCGGCCGAGCCGCCGCTGGCGAAGGCATCGTCGAGCCAGAAGCCGTGTTTCTCGGAAATGGCGTTGGCGGTGTCGGAGAACGTCGCCGTGCCCTTGTCGGCGGCGACGACGAAATAGGGATCGTCAGGATCGCGCCGCACCACGCCGGCCGGCGGGATGACGCCTTCGACACCGATATTGTCGGTGATCGAAAGCAGGCTGGAGACGAAATTCTTGTAGGCCGAGGTGCCGGCCTCGAAGATCGCGTCGCGAGTGCCGCCGACCGGCAGATGCTTTGGATAGAAGCCGCCCTTGGCGCCGACCGGCACGATGACCGCGTTCTTGACCTGCTGCGCCTTGACCAGACCCAGCACCTCCGTGCGGTAGTCCTGGGCGCGGTCCGACCAGCGCAGGCCGCCGCGCGCCACCGGACCGAAGCGCAGATGCACGCCCTCGACCTCGGAGCCGTAGACGAAGATCTCGCGCCAGGGCCGCGGCGCCGGCAGGCCGTCGACGGCCTGCGAGTCGAGCTTGATGGCCAGCGACTGCCCCTTCTCTTTCGTATCGGCTACGAAATGATTGGTGCGCAGCGAAGCTTCGATCAGGTTGAGGTAGCGGCGGATGATGGTGTCGTCGTCGATGTTGGGGACCTCTTCCAGCGCATCCTTGATCTTGGCCTTGAGGTGCTTGGCGGCCACCACGCCTTCGGTTTCGGCCTTCGGCCCGAGGCGGGCGACGAACAGCTGATGCAGCCCACGCGCGATCTCCGGATAGCGGTTGAGCGCGGCGGCGATGAAATCCTGGCTCTGCGGGATGCCGGCCTGCTGCAGGTAACGGCCATAGGCGCGCAGGATGGTGATCTCGCCCGACCACAGGCCGGCGGTCTGGGCAAGGCCGTTATAGGCGTCGTTGTCGACATCGCCGCGCCAGACCGAAAGGAAGGCATCCTCGAACAGCGCGCCGCCGTCGGCGAGGTCGATCGGCTTGCCGTAGCTGTTCTCCAGTTCCATGTCGTGGATGAACACCTCGTCGGCCGTATCGTCGCGGACCTCGAAGGTGCGTTCGCTGATGACGCGGAAGCCGACATTTTCCAGCACCGGCACGCGCCGCGACAGCGCCACCGGGCTGCCATAGTGATAGATCTTCAGCGACGCCTGGTGCGCTTTCTGGTCACCATGGCGGTAATAGTCGATGGCGATCGGATTGGCGGCGCCGATCCTGGCGATGCGCCCGGCATCGGCCAGCGCCACAGCGGCGGTAAAGGTATCGCGGTAGCTTTCAGGGAAGCGCGCCGCGATTGCCTTCAGCGCCGGATCGCTTCCGGCCGCTTCGGCCGCCTCGGAAAGCGCGTCCTCCCAGGTGCGCACGATGTCGCGCAGCGCCGCCTCGATCGTCGCCTGATCGACCTTCGGCGTCTTGCCGCCGGAGCGGCCGATGATGAAATGGACGCGCGCCAGCCCGCCTTCCGGGAAGGCCGGATAGTAAGCCGAGAGCCGCCCCTCGAACACCGTCTTGAGATAGGCGCCGATCTTCTCGCGCACGACGCTGTCGTAGCGGTCGCGCGGCACGAAGACGATGACGGAGACGAAGCGATCGAACTGGTCGACGCGCACCAGCGCCCGCACCCGCGGCCGCTCGATCAGCCCGAGGATGGCGCTGGCGTGCTTGCGCAGGATCGGCACCGAGACCTGGAACAGCTCGTCGCGCGGATAGCTTTCCAGCGTGTTGATCAGCGCCTTGCCCGAATGATCATGCGGGTCGAAACCGGATTTCGCGATGACCGTCTCGGCCTTCGAGCGCAGATAGGGGATCTTCATCACCGAGCGCGTGTAGGCGGTCGAGGTGAACAGGCCGACGATGCGCAACTCGCCGGCGAGCGCTCCCTTGGCGGTGTAGGTCTTGACGCCGATATAGTCGAGATAGATGCGGCGATGCACCGAGGACTTGGCGTTCGCCTTGGTGACGATCAGCGGCTCGGGCCCGTGCAGGAAGGCGCGGATTTCCGGCGTCGTCGTCACCGCCTCGGTGCCGCGCCTGAGAACCAGCACGTCAGGATCCGACAAGATGCCGAGGCCGGGCTTGTCGGCGCGCTCCAGCGTCCCGCTCTCCTGCCCGCCGACATATTTGAACTCGCGCATGCCGAGGAAGGTGAAATTGTCGTCGCGCAGCCATTCGAGGAAGGCGATCGCCTCGGCGACGCTTTTCTTGTCGAGCGGCACGGCCGAATAGCGGAATTCGGAAATGGCCTGGTCGAGGCGGGCAAGCATCCGCTTCCAGTCGGTGACGGCGGCGCGAACCTGGCCGAGCATCTTGCACAGCCGCTCGGTGAGCCCAGCCGCCTGTTCCGCGCTCAGCCGCGGGATATGGACATGAACGACGCTCAGCCGGTCGTCATCCTCCTTGCCGCTGTCGCCCGGGAGCTGCACGACGCCGCTCTCGTCGTGCCGCACGGTGACGATCGGATGGGTGACGAGCGTCGGCTGGCTGGACGTCTCGGCGATCTCGCCGAGAATGGAATCGAACAGGAACGGCATGTTGTCGTTGACGACCGTGATGACCGTGACCGGCCTGCCGCCGCAGGAAACGCCGGAATCGGCCTCGACGGCGACGACGCTCTCGCCCTTCCTGTGGCGGGCGACGGCCCGGCTGGCGAGATCGGCGGCGCGTTCCAGGTCGGCTACATCATAGGCCGCGATATCCTCGGCCGGCGCCCGGGCAAGCAGGTGGTCGGCAAGCCTCGCGGGCTTTTCTTCCGCTTTCGCGGCGACTTTCTTCTTCGGCTTGGATTTCACGCTGGCCATGACGCTTATTCCCTCCCGTCGTATGCTTTTGCGACTATGGTAGCAGATGACCGCCGTTTGGCGACAAAGGTTTGACGACGCATTAAAAAATTCGAACCGACGTCTTGCGAGGAGAACCATCGTGACCGACAGGATTACCGCGCTCGACCTTGTCCAGGCGGAGCTCAGCGAAGCGACGACGGCCTATTTCGCCAAATGCGAGGAGAAGCTCGGCCTCGTGCCCAACGTGCTTCTGGCCTACGCCTTCGACGAGAAGAAGCTGCGCGCCTTCACCGACATGTACAACGATTTGATGCTGGGCGATTCCGGCCTGTCGAAGCTGGAGCGCGAGATGATCGCGGTCGTCGTCTCCTCGATCAACCATTGCTACTACTGCCTGACCGCGCATGGCGCGGCGGTGCGCCGGCTTTCGGGCGATCCGGCGCTGGGCGAGATGATGGCGATGAATTTCCGCGCCGCCGACCTGTCCGAGCGGCAGAAGGCGATGCTGGAATTCGCGGTCAAGCTGACGGAGGAGCCGGCCAGGATCGTCGAGGCCGACCGCGCCGCATTGCGGCAGGCCGGCTTCAGCGATCGCGACATCTGGGACATCGCCTCGACCGCCGCCTTCTTCAACATGTCCAACCGGGTGGCGGCCGCCGTCGACATGCGGCCGAACCCCGAATACCACCCCATGGCAAGGTGAGGCATGACAATAGACACTTCCGGCGAGTGGTGGGTTGGCAGCGAACCGAACGATATCGCGGAATACCTGGAGAGCTACGCAAGCGAAGGCTACGAAGTCCACGACTTCAGGCTCGCACGATGCAGCTGCGGTTCCACCTCGTTTCTTCTCGATGCCGACGATGATGAGGGCGTAGCACGACGGAAGTGCACGGTCTGCGGGTCCGAGCATCTTATCTGCGACAGCGACAAGTTTTGGGATGATGCCGACCCGGAAGGCTGGATCTGTATCGAATGCGGTTCCGAAGCCACAAACGTTGGCGTCGGGTTCTCCATCTATCCGGGACGTGGAGGCATTCGCTGGCTTTATGTCGGGGTTCGATGCTCGCATTGCGGCGTCCTGGGATGTTTCGCCGGCTGGAAGGTAGGCACGTCCGATAGCATGGACCTTTTGGACAAGGTCTAGCCGCTCGCCGCCTCATATTAGCGTTAGCGCATTCTCATTGCATGTTCGCCGCTTTGGTCCGATGATCAACGATTGCGGCGTGGCCGCATGCCGGTTCGACGCCGCCGACAAGGGAGGAAGAACATGGCGAAATATCTCTATGTCTATCACGGCTCCGGCAAGATGCCGACCGACGAGGCCGAACGGAAAGCGGCGATGGATGCCTGGACCGGCTGGTATGACAAGCTGGGCACCGCCGTCGTCGACGGCGGCAATCCCGTCGGCATGTCGAAGACAGTGCTGCCCGGCGGCACGGTCGAAAACAATGGCGGCAGCAATCCGACCGCCGGCTATACGATCGTCGAGGCGAAGGACATCGACGATGCCGTCGCCAAGGCCAGGGATTGCCCGATCCTGACGAACCCTGCCTTCAGCGTCGAGATCGCGCCGATCATCGAGGTGATGTAGCACTCGGAAGCGTCGGCGATCGCCACAGCGGGGAAGGCGGGCAGCGCGCCGGTCTTGCCCGCCCGGCTTTGCACGGCTAGAAGAGCCGACCTCTTGTCCATTTCGAGCTTCGCTTTGCCTCAGTAACCGCCGGTCTCGTCTACCCCCCGAAGCACCGCGGACGCAGCTTTTGGCGGCGCCTGCATCATCTTCATGTGTTCTTCAGGCGGCGGTTTCGAGACCGGTTTGGCATTGCTGAGCCGCCGTCGCGCGCAACTCGCCGACGCCTGACTTCCAACCATCACAGCCCTTTTGCCACGCCGTGCCTGATGGGCATCTCGGACATCGCCGGCCTGAAGGACTTCCCGACGGGAAGGGCCTTCCGGCATGTCTGGACTGTTGCGTATCCGCTGGGCGATCGTGCCCGAAATCGCGCCTCGACCTCTCATCAACTGCAATCGCTGCGGCGGCGTGATCCCCTATCGATGCAGCGGAAAATTCCGTGTCAACGCCAACGGCAAGCGCATCGACGCCTGGCTGATCTACCGCTGCACGGACTGCGACAACTCCTGGAATTTTTCTATCCTGGAGCGTCGCAACCGCCGCGATATCGCGCCGGCGCTGCTTATGGCGCTCGAAAGCAACGACCCGACGCTCGTGCGATGCCACGCGCTCGATGCCGCCGCGCTGCGGAAGCAGATCGGTCGGATCGAGGAATTTTCTGACGTCACGGTCCAAAGGCAGCTTCTGGATGGCAGGCCGGAATGCGCCAGCGCGCTTATGCTCGAGCTTCGGCTCGACGCCGCGACACCCTTGCGGCTCGACCGTCTGCTCGCCGGAGAGCTCGGCATCTCGCGGTCGAGGCTTCAAGCCTGGCAAGAACGGCAGTCGCTCGCTATCGAACCGGATGGTGCCAGAGTCCTGCGCAGGCCGGCGCGCGACGGCACGGCGATCCGCATCGATCTTGCCGGCGAAGCCGATCGCGACGCCATCCTATCGGCTGCATGCGGATGAAATGAAAAGGGAGGGAGCAATTGCCCCCTCCCCCAATGACCGCCTGCGAAAGAGGCTTACGCCGCCCCCATCACCTTGGCCGCCTTCTCGAAGCGCTTGCGCTCGTTCGGATCGAGATAGAGCTTCCTGAGCCGGATGGTCTTCGGCGTCACCTCGACCAGCTCGTCGTCCTGGATCCAGGCCAGCGCGCGCTCCAGCGTCATGCGCACCGGCGGGGTGAGCTTCACCGCCTCGTCCTTGCCGGCGGCACGGATGTTGGTGAGCTTCTTGCCCTTCAGCACATTGACCTCGAGGTCGTTGTCGCGAGAATGGATGCCGATGATCATGCCCTGATAGACCTTGACGCCCGGATCGATGATCATCGGGCCGCGGTCTTCCAGGTTCCACATCGCATAGGCGACCGACTCGCCCTGCTCGTTGGAGATCAGCACGCCGTTGGTGCGGCCGGGCAGCTCACCCTTGTACGGCTCGTAGGCATAAAACAGCCGGTTCATCACCGCGGTACCGCGCGTGTCGGTCAACAATTCCGACTGGTAGCCGATCAGGCCGCGCGTCGGCGCATGGAAAACGAGACGCTGGCGGTTGCCGCCGGAAGGACGCAACTCGACCATCTCGGCCTTGCGCTCCGACATCTTCTGCACGACGACGCCGGCATGCTCCTCGTCGACGTCGATGACGACTTCCTCGACCGGCTCGAGCAATTCGCCGTTCTCGCCCTTCTGCATGACGACGCGCGGCCGTGACACGGCGATCTCGAAACCTTCGCGGCGCATCGTCTCGATCAGCACCGCAAGCTGCAATTCGCCGCGACCGGAGACAAAGAAGGAATCCTTCTCCGCCGATTCCTCGATCTTCAGCGCCACATTGCCTTCGGCCTCGCGCAGCAGGCGGTCGCGGATGACGCGGCTGGTCACCTTGTCGCCCTCGGTGCCGGCAAGCGGGCTGTCGTTGACCAGGAAGGACATCGTCACCGTCGGCGGGTCGATCGGCTGCGCGTGCAGCGGCTCGGTCACGCTCGGATCGCAGAAGGTGTCGGCGACAGTGCCCTTCGACAGGCCGGCGATGGCGACGATGTCGCCCGCCTGCGCTTCCTCGATCGGCTGGCGCTCAAGGCCGCGGAAGGCGAGGATTTTCGAGATGCGTCCGGTTTCGATCTGCGTGCCGTCATGGTGCAGCACCTTGACCGCCTGGTTGGGCTTGAGCGTGCCGGACTCGATGCGGCCGGTGATGATGCGGCCGAGGAACGGGTTGGCTTCCAGGATGGTGCCGATCATGCGGAACGGACCGGGATGCACCGTCGGCGCCGGCACATGCTTGACGACCAGGTCGAACAGCGGCGCCAGGCCCTGGTCCTTCGGGCCTTCGGGATTCTCGGATACCCAGCCGTCGCGGCCGGAACCGTAGAGGATCGGGAAATCGAGCTGCTCGTCGGTGGCGTCGAGCGCGGCGAACAGGTCGAACACCTCGTTGACCACCTCGATGTGGCGGGCGTCCGGCCGGTCGATCTTGTTGATGACGACGATTGGCCGCAGACCCACCTTGAGCGCCTTGCCGACGACGAACTTGGTCTGCGGCATCGGCCCTTCGGCGGCGTCGACGAGCACGATCGCCGAATCCACCATCGACAGGATGCGTTCGACCTCGCCGCCGAAATCGGCGTGTCCGGGCGTGTCGACGATGTTGATGCGGGTGCCCTTCCAGTCGACCGAGGTCGCCTTGGCGAGGATGGTGATGCCGCGTTCCTTTTCGAGGTCGTTGGAATCCATGGCGCGCTCGGCCACGCGCTGGTTGTCGCGGAAGGCGCCGGACTGTTTCAGGAGCTGGTCGACGAGCGTGGTTTTCCCATGGTCGACATGCGCGATGATCGCGATATTGCGGAGGTTCATTGTCTGGTCTCGGGAGCGTTGCAGGCAGCAGGCCCAAAAGCGCCGCCTTTTTCGGTTGCGCGGCTCATACAAGGTTTTTCGCAATTGCGAAAGGGGAGGCCCCACCCCAAATACATGGTCACTGATTCTTAAACGTCTTGGGGTGAAATGATTCCATTAACCAAGGCGGAACCTTTGAAGGGTTGGGCGGTTCGATGTTCATGACCGATCAGATGTCCAGATTGCGTCCGGTTTTGGCATGGGCAGCGCTTGGCGTGCTGCTTGCGGCCGGTGTGGCGCAGTCGGCGACGGCTCTGAGGGAAGCTGACCCGATCTCACCGCCTGACGCCAAGACCGCGCAGCAGATGTTCGCCGACGCCCCTGACGGTGTCGACCCGATCGTCACCGGCCCGGTCAGCGCCGCCTTCAAGCAGCGCCAGAAGGCCGCCAACTGCGATACAGCCGTCTGGCCGAACGTTCCAGCGACCTGCTATCCGGATTGACGACCGCTTCCGCGGTCGTCGTCTCCCAGGAAAAGAGCCTCAAGCCGAGCGCACCGGATCGAGCGTGACCTTGTAGAGTTCGTTGTCGTCGCGATCCATCAGCCGCACGGTGAGCTGCTCGGTGGCGCCGGAAATATCGACCAGCCCGAAGAACTGCAGCCCGGCGGACGGCGGCAGGTTCTGGCCCTGCTCGGCGGTCGGCGCCTTGATGAACTTCAGCTCCGGCCCGAACGTCATGTCGAGGTCGTTGGGGCCGAATGTGCCGGCATGGATCGGGCCGGAGACAAATTCCCAGAACGGGTTGAAATCCTGGAACTGCGCCTTGTCGGGGTTGTAGTAATGCGCCGCCGTGTAGTGCACGTCGGCGGTGAGCCATACCGTGTTGGTGATGCCGGCGTTCTTGATGTAGCGCAGCAGATCGGCGAATTCGAGCTCGCGGCCCTTCGGCGCGCCATTGTCGCCATTGCTGACCGCCTCGGCGCCGGCCTTCTTGGTGGCGTCGTTCCATACGACCAGGCCAAGAGGCATGTCGGCGGCGATGATCTTCCACGTCGCCTTGGAATTGGCCAGTTCCCGCTTCAGCCACTTGGTCTGCTGCTCGCCGAGCATGCGCGACTTCGGCGTCAGCGTTTCCTCCATGCCCGGACCGTTCGGCCCGCGATAGGAGCGCATGTCGAGGAAGAATACGTCGAGCAGCGGGCCGTGGGCGATCTTGCGGTAGACGCGGCCGGGCTCCGACGGCTCGTAGCGGATGGTCGTCATCTCGTGGAAGGCGCGCGCCGCGCGGGCCGCCAGCACATGGATGGACTTTTCCGTGTAGCGGTTGTCGGCGGTCAGGTCCTTCGAATCCGACCAGTTGTTCAGCACCTCGTGGTCGTCCCACTGGTAGAAGGTCGGGCAGATGGCGGAGAGGCCAAGCACATGCTTGTCCAACATGTTGTACTTCCACTGGTCGCGGTACTCGTCCAGCGTCTCGGCGACCTTGCGCTTGCCGTCGATCATGACGACGTTCTTCCACTTGCCGCCGCCGGGCAGGTCGACCTCGTCCTTCATCGCGCCGTCGGCATAGATCGTGTCGCCGGAATGCAGGAAGAAGTCAGGCGTGTGCTTGGCGATGGTGGAATAGGTCTTCATGCCGGTCTCGTCGATGCCCCAGCCCTGTCCGGCGGTGTCGCCGGACCAGGCGAAGCGCACGTCGCGCTTGGAGGCCGGCGCGGTGCGGAAGCGGCCGACGATCGGCTCGGAGACGGCATTGATGTCGGAAAGATCGGCGGCGACCATGCGGTAGAAGATATCCTGGTCGGCGGCGAGGTCGGTGAGCAGCCGCTTCACGGTGTAGTCGCTGGCGGGCGAGGTATCGAGCGGCGCCAGCTTTGTCGCGTCAGTGAAGCTTTCCGTCGTCGACACTTCATACATGACGCGCGCCGGGCGATCGGTGCGCGTCCAGACCATGCCGGAGGTGGCGTCGACATCGCCGGACTGGACGCCGTGGGTGAAGGCCGGGCGCTGGCTGGCGCGGGAATAATAGGGCAGCGCGAGGCCGGAGGCGCCGACAAGGCCAAAGGCGCTGGCCGAAGTGACGAAAGCGCGGCGGGTCAACGAGAGCTTGTTCATGGCTGTCTCCGGATGGCATTGAACGCGACCGCCAAGCTCTCGCCTCAATGTTTCAGGCGCATATCGGAACCATGAAGTTTTGATAACAGTGCACTTTTCCTTCTCCCCTTGCGGGAAAAGGTGGATCGGCGCGCGGCGCCGAGACGGATGAGGGGTGCGCGACTGAGTGAGACGGTGGCGTTCCCTGGAGCACCCCTCATCCGTCGCCTTCGGCGACACCTTCTCCCACAAGGGGAGAAGGAAAAGTCGCGCCCTACGCCGCCTGCGGCTCCGGCTCGAAGGCCGGCCTGCTCGTGTTGATCAGCAGCGAGATACAGGCCGCCGCGATGCCCGTCATGCCGGCGATCAGGAAGGCGAGCTCGTAGTTGCCCTGCAGCTCGCGCATGGTGCCGCCGAAGGCAGCAGCCGCGGCCGCACCCACCTGGTGGCCGGCGACGATCCAGCCGAACACGATCGGGCCGCTGCGGTCGCCGAAGGCTTCGTTGGCCAGCCGCAGCGTCGGCGGCACGGTGGCGATCCAGTCGAGCCCATAGAGCACGGCGAAGATGATCAGGCTGACCGCCGAGAAGCCGGAATAGGGCAGGTAGATCAGCGACAGTCCGCGGATCGCATAGTAGACGCCGAGCAGCTTGCGCGGGTCGAAGCGGTCGGTGAGCCAGCCGGACAGCGTCGTGCCGATCAGGTCGAAAATCCCCATCAGCGACAACAAGCCGGCCGCCTGCACCTCGCCGATCCCCATGTCGCCGCAGAAGGAGATGAGATGCGTGCCGACGAGACCGTTGGTGGTGAAGCCGCAGATGAAGAAGGTGGCGAACAGGTACCAGAATACGCGCGTGCCGGCGGCGCGGCGCAGCGTGTTGAGCGTATGCGCCAGGAAA
Source organism: Mesorhizobium sp. M1D.F.Ca.ET.043.01.1.1 (assembly GCF_003952385.1). NCBI lineage: Bacteria > Pseudomonadati > Pseudomonadota > Alphaproteobacteria > Hyphomicrobiales > Phyllobacteriaceae > Mesorhizobium > Mesorhizobium sp. M1D.F.Ca.ET.043.01.1.1. The sequence goes on along the minus strand of NZ_CP034444.1, from coordinate 3,701,804 downwards.
TTGCCTTGCGAGGCCGGCGACACTGGCGGCACATCGTCGGCGTCGGCGCCATAGCGCACCTGGCCGATCGAGGCCGGGCGCTCCGGCACCAGTAGATAGACCAGCGGCACCAGGGCGGCGGTGGCGATAGCGATGGCGATGGCGACCGGCTTCCAGCCGCCCGCCTGGGCCAACGAGGCGAGCAGCGGCAGGAATACCAGCAGGCCGGTGGCGCTTGAGGCTGACATCAGCCCCATCACCAGGCCGCGATTGGTCTTGAACCAGCGATTGACGATGGTGGCGCCGAGCACTGTAGCGACCGCACCCGAGCCGATGCCGGAAAACACGCCCCATGTGATCAGCAGATGCCATGGCTTGGTCATCAGCAGGCTGAGCGCCGTCGAACCCGACATCACCAGCAGCGACGCAAGCAGCGTGCGGCGCAGCCCGATCCGCTCCATCAGCGCGGCGGCAAACGGCCCGGTCAGGCCATAGAGGAAGATGCCGACCGCTGCAGCCAGCGAGACGACATCGCGCCGCCAGCCGAAGCTCTCCTCCAGCGGCAGCATCATCACCGACGGCGCGGATCGCAGCCCGGCGGCGATCAGCAGGCAGAGAAAGATGACGCCGACCACGACGAAAGCGTAGCGCTGGCCAAACGGACGAGACTGAGCTATCATGTTACTGACCGGTACGTTGCAATTAGATGGCGCTATGAATACGTACCGGTCAGTAACATTGTCAAGCGAGTCGTTGCATGCCATCGGACAAAAAAATTGAAGCATCCATCAGCGGGGATCACGCGCCAGCGCATCCGAAGGCCGCCGACAAGATCCTCGACGTGGCGCGCGACCTGTTCTATCGCGAAGGCATCCGCGCGATCGGCGTCGACGAGATCGTCAAGCGCGCCGGCGTCACCAAGCCCAGCCTCTACCGCACCTTCCCGTCCAAGGACGAGCTCGCCGCCTCTTATCTGCGCAAGTATGACCTGGAATTCTGGGAGCGTTTCGACGAAGCCGTCGACGCGCATCCCGGCAATCCGCGCGCCCAGATCGTCGCCTTCCTCACCCGCGTCGGCAAGCGCACGCAGAAGCCGGACTATCGCGGCTGCGGCATGACCAATGCGGCGGTCGAGTATCCCGAGCACGGTCATCCGGCGCGGGTGGTGAGCGAGAACAACAAAGTCGAACTGCGCCGTCGCCTGCGCGCCATGGCGGCGGCGATGGGCGCGGCGGATGCCGACACGCTCGGCGACGGACTGCTGCTGTTGATCGAGGGCGCCTATATCAGCGGCCAGTTGTTCGGCCTCGGCGGACCGGCGGCGTCGGTCGCCCGCAACGCCGATCTGCTGATCGAAGCCAGCTTGAAGAAATAGCGATTGGCGCTAGCGCGTTTCACCGTTTCACGGAAACGGCGAAACGCCCTATCTCCTTGTTTTTACGCAATTCCGGACGGAAAACCGCTCACACTTTTCCTGGGATTGCTCTAGGCTGCGGCGACCTTCACCGGAGATGTCCCGCAATGCGTGCGCTTCTGATCCTTCTTGGCCTTGTCGCTTTGTGCCCGGCAGCGCATGCCGGCGACATTTCCAGCGCCTACACCGATCTCGACTGGAAGAAGGATTGCGTCACCTATGCACAGGCGGAAGAAGGCGACGGCGATTGGGCGAGCCTCGCCTGCGCGGGCTATCGCGGCTATCCGGTGCTGGTCGGCTACGACGACGCGCGCGAGTCCGTCTATTACGGCTTTCCCTCCGACGACATGACCGCGGTGTGGGAAAGCTTTTCCGCCTTCAATTCCTCTGGAGCCAAGGTCGAGTGGCGCATCGAAACCAACGGCGACAAGGCCATCCCCTTCGCCGTCATTCACCGCCGCGAGATCAGCAATCCCGAAAACGAGAACAAGCCGACCGAGGTGCTGGTTGTCGCCAAGGTCGCGCAGCCGGAGGAGCATGAGGGCTGCACCATCGGCCTGGTGCTCGCCACCGGCAATGCCGAGGCCAACGACCAGGCGCGCAAGCTCGCCGACGAAAAGGCGAAGAGCTTTGCTTGCGGCAAGGACAAGCGCGAGCTGATCGGCAACGTCCCCGACTTCGGCCGGGTCGACAACTGATTATTTGCTGGCCTTCGCCCGCTCGATTGCGTCGACGATCATCTTCTTGGCGTATTTGGAATCGTGCCAGCCCTCGATCTTGACCCATTTGCCGGGCTCGAGGTCCTTGTAGTGCTCGAAGAAGTGCTGCACCTGCTGGCGGGTGATTTCCGGCAGATGCGTGTATTCGGTGACGTTCTCGTAGCGCAGCGTCAGCTTCGGCGACGGCACCGCGATCACCTTCTCGTCCTGGCCGGCATTGTCTTCCATGATCAGCACGCCGATCGGGCGCACATTGATGACGCAGCCCGGCACCAGCGCGCGCGTGTTGCAGACCAGCACGTCGATCGGATCGCCGTCGCCCGACAGCGTGTGCGGCACGAAGCCGTAATTGCCGGGATAGCGCATGGAGGTGTGCAAGAAGCGGTCGACGAACAGCGTGCCGGCCTCCTTGTCCATCTCGTACTTGATCGGCTCGCCGCCGATCGGCACCTCGATGATGACGTTGATGTCGTCAGGCGGGTTCTTCCCGGTGGGCACGGCTTCGATACGCATGGCGCAAATCCCTCTCAATCTTGTGAGATCGATAGCGGGACACGCGTCATGGTGCAATGCGGCGAATGGTGCTGAACGCTATTGGAAGCGCACAGTTTGTGATGGGTTGTAATGCATGTCGGCCAAAAGTGCGCAGCGGTTTTGGGGAGAACGACATGCGTCGAGACAGAAACTTAAGGCGCGTCGCGGCGCGACGCGCTTTGACGGTGTCCCGTCATTCCCAGACGAAGGCGACTTTCTTCAGCGCCTTCTGCTCGAAGACCTCGACGCCTTCGGCGATGTCGCGGCCGCCATTGCCGGCATAGAAGGCCAAGGCGTTGTGATTGTCTTCCAGCGCCCACACCACCAGGCCTTTGAGGCCATGGTCGGCAAGGCGCGTCCGCGCCGCCTTGAACAGCCGGCTGCCAAGCCCGATGCCCTGGTACTCCGGCCGCAGGTAAAGTTCATAGATCTCGCCCTGCTGCCTGAGTTCGCGGGCGCGGTTCTTGCCGATCGTGGCGTAGCCGGCGATCGTGCCGCCGATCTCGACGACCAGCACCGTGGCCGCGCGGCGAATCGCGTTCGCCCACCAGTCCGGGCCACGGCGATTGATCATGGCCGTCAGCGTGCGGTGCGGGATGATGCCGCAATAGGCGCCGCGCCACGCTTCCTGATGCACTTCGGCGATGGCGGGTGCATCGCGAGGGTCGGCTTTGCGGATGTCGATCGTCAGCGTGTTCATGATTTGTTAACCATAGACCCGCTTCGCCTGATTGCAAAGAGTTCGCTCTGTCGCGCCCGCGCTTTCGCACAAGCGAAATTGCCGGCATCGGAAGCCCGGAAAACGGCGTTCGGCAGGGCAGTTACGGACAGGTCCGGTCAGATTTCGACGAGGTGGTCGTCCAGCTCGTTGGTGTCGCCTTCGGTGACCGGGAAATGCTCGGCGAGCACCGCGCCGACCGATTCGATCGCCTTGACGAAACCGTCGGCGAGTCGGTCGTCGCCGGCGTGCCGGGTGAGCTCCCGCACCACGCCGTCCCAGACATGCTGGCCGACCTTTGCGTCGATGCCGCTGTCGGCGGCCACTTCGGCATAGCGCTCGGCGATCGAGACGAAGATCAGCACGCCGGTGCGCGCGCTCGTGCGATGGACGTTGCGGGCAAGGAATTGCTTCATCGCATTGGCGTGAGCCGCCTGGTAGCGCAGCCGCCTCGGCACGAGATGGATGCGCCAGCCGGGCAGCGCCCATAGAAGCGCGAGCATGCAGCCCAGCGCCAGAATCTCGGCAAGCACGAAATGCGGCAGCCGGATGGTCAGCCACCAGGCTTCCAGCCCGTAGGCGACCGCAAGGCTGACGATGAGCGTGGCCAAAGCCGCCGCGAACGCGGCCGGAAAGAAATAGCCGTCGCTGGATTGCGCCACCACGCAATATATCTCGCCGGCGGTCTTGGCCTCTGCGGCGCGGATCGCCTCGGCGATGCGGTCATGGTCCTCAGGGCTGATCGGTCGCGTTGCCATGGTCCTCACCAGCTTCCCGAAGAGCCGCCGCCGCCCGACGAGCCGCCGCCGCCGGAAAAACCGCCGCCACCCCCTCCGGAGGACCAGCCTCCGCCGCCTGACGACCAGCTGCCGCCGCTGGACGACGACCGCCGTCCAGGCTCGAAGGTCATGCCGAGCCAGCGATAGCGGCCCGGCCCGATCCTCTGGCCGAAGATCGGCGGCAGCACCGTCAGCGCGATGCTGCCGAAGAAGATCAGCGCCCAGATGGTGATGAAGATGGCGAAGAACAGGTCGTCGGAGTTGAACGGCGCCTGCTCGTTGCGCTTGCCGCGCGCCTCCAGCTCCTCCGGATTGCCCTCCAGCACCATGATCATGTCGTCGACGGCCTTCGTGATGCCGCCGGAGAAGTCGCCGGCGCGGAAGGCCGGCACCATGTCGTTTTCGATGATCAGCTTGGTGTGCAGGTCGGTCAACGTGCCTTCCAGCCCATAGCCGACCTCGATGCGCATCTTGCGGTCGTTCGGCGCCACCAGCAGCAGAACGCCGTTGTTCTCCTTGGCCTGGCCGAGCTTCCAGAAGCGGAACAGGCGGTTGGCGTAGGGCTCGATCTCCTCGCCGCCAAGGCTGGGGATGGTGGCGACGACGATCTGGTCGGAGCCCTTCTTCTCGAAATCGGCAAGCTTTTGGGTCAGCGCCGCGCGCGTGCCGGCATCGATGATGCCGGCATTGTCGACCACGCGCCCGGTGAGCGGCGGAAGATTGGCGGCGAGGGCGGCGAGGGGGAGGAAAAATAGGCAGAGAAGAACCCCGAGAAGAGTGAGGTACGCGTTCCTTCGCGCCCCCCTCTGTCCTGCCGGACATCTCCCCCTCAAGGGGGGAGATTGGATGTCTTTTCGGCTTTCGCCAATTTTCGACGCAGCTAAGGAGGCGCCGGCGAAGCAACCGCCAATCTCCCCCCTTGAGGGGGAGATGTCCGGCAGGACAGAGGGGGGTATCAACACGCCAGCGGTCCGTCTTCTCGCGGGATTGTATTTCGAAGACCGTCGAAGGCGCTCACCCGCCCTGCTTCGTGCTCGTGCCGAAATCCACCTTCGGCACCTGCATCTTGTCTTCCTCGACGGTGAAGTTGGCGAAAGGCTCGTTGCCGCGGAACCAGAAGGTTGCCCACAGCACCGACGGGAAGGTTTTCAGTGTCAGATTGTAGTCCCTGACTGCCTGGATATAGTCGCGGCGCGCCACCGCGATGCGGTTCTCGGTGCCTTCGAGCTGCGCCTGCAGCGCCAGGAAATTCTGGTTGGCCTTGAGGTCGGGATAGGCCTCCGACACCGCGATCAGCCGCGACAGCGCGCCCGTCAGCCCGGCCTGGGCATCCTGGAATTTCTTCAACGCTTCCGGGTCCTTGAGCGTTTCGGGCGTCACGGTGATCTGCGTTGCCTTGGCACGCGCCTGGACCACCGCGTCGAGCGTGTCCTTCTCATGCGAGGCATAGCCTTTGACCGTCTCGACAAGGTTCGGGATCAGGTCCGAGCGGCGCTGATACTGGTTGAGCACCTCGCTCCAGGCCGCCCTGGCATTCTCCTCCGCCGTCGGGATGGTGTTGTAGCCGCAGCCGGCAAGCAGCGGCAGCGCGAAGGCCATCATCAGCAGGGCAGGCAGATTGCGGAAGGCGAAGGGTGGAAAAAGGCGTTCGGCGAACATGATTGGTCCCCTCGGATCGAAGTTGCGTGCGAAGCATTACCACAATCTGCGCGCAAGAAAATGACCCGGTGATGGTGCAGTCTCGCTCCTGCCGCTCGCCCCTGTGAATACGCGCCCGAACAGGCTAAGCTCCGAGCCGGAAAGGACATTTACCATGGCCGAGCGCCAGGACGACGAGAACGAATCGCGCCGCATCCTCGAGCGCGTCGCGCGCGAGACGACGCCGGGCGGCGCATCCTTCGTCGCCCGCGCCGCGAAGGACGCGCGCGACCACGTGACCGCGGCGGACGCCGACCGCTCCGATCCGATCGAAGTTTGGGGCACCCGCATTGGCCGAACGCTCGGTCTCATCATCGCCATTGGGCTGCTGGCCTGGCTGGTGTATGTCGCCACGCAGGGTGGCTAGGAAGAGAACTCCATGAATGCAGAGAATACCGACGCGCCGCGCGCGGTCATCGTCATCTCCAGCCATGTCGCCCGCGGCTCCGTCGGCAACCGCGCCGCGGTCTTCGCCCTGGAGACGCTGGGCTTTCCGGTCTGGGCGGTGCCGACCGTCATCCTGCCCTGGCATCCGGGCCACAGCCGCGCCACGCGCATCGTGCCGCCGCTCGATCAGTTCAGGGCGCTGCTCGCCGATCTCGAGCGCGCGCCGTGGCTTGGCGAGGTTCGCGCCGTGCTGTCAGGCTATCTCGGCGAGGCCGGCCAGGCCGAGGCCGTCGCCTCGCTGGTCGCCGCCGTCAAGGCCAAGACCCCGGGCGCCCTCTATGTCTGCGACCCGGTGATGGGCGATTCCGGCGGGCTCTACGTGCCGGAGCCGACGGCCGTCGCCCTGCGCGACGGGCTGATGCCGATCGCCGACATCGCCACGCCCAACCGCTATGAACTGGAATGGATGGCCGGCGCGCCGCTGCCGGACATCAAGGCCGTGACGGCGGCGGCCCTTCATGCCGGTCCCTCCACCATGCTGGTGACCTCGGCGCCGTCGATGCTGACGGGCGGCACCGGCAATTTCCTGCTCGACGGCAGCCAGGCGCTGCTTGCCGAGCACCGCCTGATCGAGAAGCCGCCGAACGGGCTGGGCGACCTGACGGCCGCCGTCTATCTCGCCCGCATCCTGTCCGGCCAGCCGCCGGCAAAGGCGCTGCAGTCGACCACGGCTGCCGTCTACGAGATCCTGGCACGCACCGCCAAACGCGGCGGCGACGAGCTGCAGCTCGAGACCGACGCGCAGAGCCTGTCGCATCCGATGGCCATGGTGCAGTTGCGCCACCTCCTCCATCCCGGACGGGACAAGCGGGCGTGACGCCCGGCGGCGGCGTGCTGGCAGGCGTCGACGGCTGCAAGGCCGGCTGGATCGCCGTCCATCGCGAAGCCGGCGCCGTGCCATCGGTCTCGATCTTTCCAAGCTTCCAGGCGCTGCTCGACGCCCTGCCCGGTGCCACGATCGCCGTCGACATGCCGATCGGCCTGCCGGATTTTTCGAGCCGCGGCGGCCGCGGGCCGGAAGCGCTGGTGCGGCCGCTGCTGGGAACCAGGCAATCGAGCGTCTTTGCCATCCCGTCACGCGCCGCGCTCTACGCCGAGACCGCCGACTTCACCACCATCGAGGCCTGGTACGCCGCGCATCGGCGGGCGAGCGAGGTCGCGATGGCGACCTCCGATCCGCCGCGCGGCGTTTCCATCCAGGCCTTCGGCATCTTTTCGAAGATCCGCGAGATCGACGCGCTTTTGATCGCGCGACCCGAAATGCGCGGCCGCGTCTTCGAATCGCACCCGGAAGTCGCCTTCTGCCGGCTCAACGGCGGCACAGCGATGGCGCTGCCCAAGAAGATCAAGGGCGCGGTCAACCCGGCCGGCATGGAGGAGCGCAAGGCGCTGCTTTGCCGCCATGGCTATGAAAAGGCCTTCCTCGACCAGGCGCCGCCGAAGGGCGCCGCCAGCGACGACTTCCTCGACGCGGCGGCCATGATGCTGATCGCCGGGCGCATCGCCAGCGGCGAGGCGCGGCCTTCGCCCGATCCGCCGCTGACCGACCGCTTCGGCATTCGGGTCGCGATTTGGGCGTAGCCGAGCCTGGCTGAGGCATGCGTTTGCGACGCAGCCATCCGCAATTCGGCATTGCCCGCGACCGGCTTTTGCCGTTACAGGGCTTTCCAGATTGATTTGCACAGCCGCTTCCAACCCGGAAAGGGTCAAGACGCCGCCCATGCCCCATCTCCCCGAGCATCTGCTGACCGGCTATCGCAACTTCATGAACGGCCGCTATCCGGCCGAAAGCGGGCGCTATCGCTCGCTGGCGCGCGAGGGCCAGGCACCCGAGACGATGATCGTCGCCTGCTGCGATTCTCGATCGGCGCCGGAGGCGATCTTCGACGCCGGGCCGGGAGAGCTTTTCGTGCTGCGCAATGTCGGCAACCTGGTGCCGCCCTATGAGCCGGACGGCGAGTTCCACTCGACCTCGGCCGCGCTCGAATTCGCCGTGCAGAGCCTCAAGGTGAAAAACATCGTGGTGATGGGCCACGGCCGCTGCGGCGGCATCCGCGCCGCGCTCGACACCAATTCGGCGCCGCTGTCGCCCGGCGATTTCATCGGCAAATGGATGAGCCTGATCGCGCCGGCGGCGGAGACGGTGGCGGCCAGCACCTTGATGACCGCGACGGAGCGCCAGACGGCGCTGGAGCGCATCTCGATCCGCTACTCGATCGCCAATCTCAGGACCTTCCCCTGCGTCTCGATCCTCGAGGGCAAGGGCAAGCTCACGCTGCACGGCGCCTGGTTCGACATCTCGACCGGTGAGCTCTGGCTGATGAACAAGGAAACCGGCGATTTCGAGCGGCCGGAGCTGTGACGCCGGAGCCAGGGAGAGGCTGATGGACCGGATCTGGCGGACGTTCTTCCTTGCGGCGGCGTTGCTGCTGTCCGCGATCGTCCGCGCCAATGCCGATGACGGCGCCGTCATCGATCGCTGGTATTCCGCGCTCCTCGTCGCCGACCGCACCGAACTGTCGGAACTGCTCGCCGATGACGTGCGCATGAAGCTCGACGATATCGGCGTCGTCCAGGACAAGCAGGAATTCATCGCCTCGATCGACGAATGGCAGGGCGCCGTCGCCGGCGCCACAATCCGCCACCGCATCGAGAAGAGCGAGAACGGCCAGACCACGGTGCTCGCCTGCTACGACTTCCCCGGGAACGACACGCTGATGCGCGAGACCTTTACCGTCGTCGGCGGCCGCATCACCGCCAGCACCCAGACGGCGGTCGCGCAGGACTGCAGCGCCTACTAGAGCATGATCCCGAAAAGTGTGTAGCGGTTTTCGGAAAAGATCATGCTCAAACAAGAGATAAACCCTGCTGTTGCGCGATGTCGGACACCGCCCTACATCCGAGGCAACCCGCCTCCATCCAGCCCACCGGAATTGCTCATGTCATCGTCAAAACCCGTCGACCTCGCCGCCCATCCGTTGACCCTTTGGCAAGGCCCGCTTGGCCTGCCGGACTTCTCCCGCATCGGCGACAATGACTTCGGCCCCGTCTTCGACGCGGCGCTTGAGGCGCATCGGGCCGAGATCGATGCCATCGCCGGCAACAGCGAGGCGCCGAGCATTGGAAACACGCTTGCCGCGCTGGAACTCGCCGGCGAGCCGCTCGACCATGTCTCGTCGATCTTCTGGTGCCGCGCCGGCGCCCACACCAATGACACGATCCAGGCGATGGAACGTGAGGTTTCGCCGAAGATGTCCAGGCATTTCTCGGCGATCTCGATGAACGAGAAGCTGTTTGCCCGCATCGACGACCTCTACCAGCGCCGCGAGGACCTGAACCTCGATCCCGAGACGCTGCGCGTCCTCGAAAAGACCTGGAAAGGCTTTGTCCGGTCCGGCGCCAAGCTCGACGTGGACGGCAAGAACCGGCTTGCCGCCATCAATGAGGAGCTATCCTCGCTCGGCACCCAATTCGGCCAGAACGTTTTGGCCGACGAGCGCGACTGGGCGCTGTTCCTCGACGAGGCCGACCTTGCCGGCCTGCCGGACTTCCTGAAGAGCGCGATGGCCGAGGCCGCCGAGATGCGCGGCCAGAAAGGCCGCTATGCGGTCACGCTGTCGCGCTCGATCTACGAGCCGTTCTCGACGTTTTCCGAGCGCCGAGACCTGCGCGAGATCGCCTTCCGCGCCTTCATCACGCGCGGCCAGAATGGCAGCGCCAGCGACAATACCGAAGTGGTGCGGGGCATGCTGAAGCTGCGCGCCGAGAAGGCGAAGCTGCTTGGCTATGAATCCTTCGCGGCGCTCAAGCTCGACGACACCATGGCCAAGACGCCGAAGGCCGTGCACGACCTGCTCGATCCGGTCTGGGGAAAGGCGCTGGAGAGAGCGGCCGCCGACCAGAAGGAACTGGAGCGGCTGGCGGCCGAAGCCGGCAGCAACGAGAAATTCGCCGCCTGGGACTGGCGCTTCTACCAGGAGAAGCTGCGCGCCGAGAAATTCGCCTTCGACGAGGCCGAGCTGAAGCCCTACCTGCAGCTCGAGCGGGTCATCGAAGCCTGCTTCGACGTTGCGACGCGGCTCTTCGGCATCACCTTCGAGGAGAAGAAGGGCATTGCGGCATGGCATCCCGATGCCCGCGCATTCGTGGTCAGGAATGCCGACGGCAGCGAGCGCGGCGTGTTCTTGGCCGACTATTTCGCGCGGCCGTCAAAACGCTCGGGTGCCTGGATGAGCGCGCTGAAGTCCGGCTACAAGCTTGGGCCTGGCGCCAGGCCCGTCATCTACAACATCATGAACTTCGCCAAGCCGCCGGCCGGCGAGGCGGCTCTTCTGTCGGTCGATGAGGCCAAGACCCTGTTCCACGAGTTCGGCCATGCGCTGCACGGCATGCTGACCGACGTCACCTGGCCTTCGGTCTCCGGCACCTCGGTGAGCCGTGACTTCGTAGAGCTGCCGTCGCAGCTCTACGAGCACTGGCTGACGGTGCCGGCGGTGCTGGAAAAGCATGCGCTGCACGTCAAGACCGGCAAGCCGATGCCGAAGGACCTACTCGACAAGATGCTCGCCGCCCGCACCTTCGGCGCCGGCTTCGCCACGGTCGAGTTCACCGCATCGGCGCTGATCGACATGGCCTATCATGCGCGGCCGGACGCGCCGGCCGAGCCGCTTCGTTTCGAGGCCGAAACGCTCGAAAGGCTGCGCATGCCCGACACGATCGCCATGCGCCACCGCACCCCGCATTTCGGCCATGTCTTCGCCGGCGACGGCTATTCGGCCGGCTACTATTCCTACATGTGGTCCGAGGTGCTCGACGCCGATGCCTTCTCGGCCTTCGAGGAAACCGGCGACGCCTTCAATCCGGAATTGGCCGAGCGGCTAAGGAAGAACATCTACGCCGCCGGCGGCTCGAAGGATCCGGAAGAGCTTTACACGGCGTTCCGCGGCAAGATGCCGTCGCCGGAAGCGATGATGGTGAAACGGGGATTGGTGTGATTGGCTAATCTCCCCCCTCGTGGGGGAGATGGCCGGCAGGCCAGAGGGGGGCGCTGTCCCGCCGACGTCTCAGACACAAAACCCGCCGATCCCTTCGTCGGTTCCTGCCTCGCCTGATCTAACCAAGGTCGCGATCCTTCGCGCCCCCCTCTGCCCTGCCGGGCATCTCCCCCACAAGGGGGGAGATTGGCAGCTTCCACGGATCCTTCACCCGTGGCCACACCGGCCGCTTCAGCTTCCTGTAATTCGTCACCGCTGGGTTGCTCGGATAGGAGCTCGGCGCCGCGACATAAATGATCTCGGCGGCGATCGGCGCGAAGCCGGCGTAGAAATGGTTGGTCGACTTGATCAGCAAAATGCTCTTCGACAGCGGATCGACGCCGATGTTGGAAAAGATGTCCGGCTCGAAGGTCTGGGTGCGGTTGGTGTTGAGGATGACGTCGACCTCGGTGCCCTCGATGCGAACCACCGCTGAAGCCCCCAAGGTCACCCGGCTCGGCCCAAAACTTTGCCAGCCCTCCTTCACCGCCCTCAGCACCGTGACGCGCGCATCGATCGGCTCGCCGGCCTGCGGCCCCGCCTTGCCGCCGAAACGCAGGTCGATGACGGCGCCCTCGCCTGCCGCATGGCAGAAGGTCACCGCGATCGGGTCCCAGATCGTCGCCACGCCGACCTTGTCGACACCGCGCTTAAGCAGCTCGCGCAGCACGATGGTGCCGTCGCCCGGAACGCCGCCGCCAGGATTATCCCAGATGTCTGCGATCACCACCGGCTTGTCCTGACGCTCGGCCCGCACGGCGAGCGCGCGTTCGATGCCGGCGGCCGTGTTCAGCATCGTCATCGCCGTCTTTTCGCGCAAGGCGTAGAGCTCGCGTCCAAGCTTTTCCGCCAATGCGTCGCCCTTTGCCTTGTCGTCGTCGGTGACGACCAGGATGCGCGTGCCCATTTCCGGCACGTCGGCGGCCATGAAGCCGTGGATGACCGAGACCGACAGCACGCCGTCCTTGCCGTGCAGCGCCCTGATCTTGTCGACGAAGGAGCGCATCGGCTCGCGGCTGGTCGGCAGCACCTGGATCATGCGGCAGTCGAAGGTCGAGATGATAGGCTTGATCTCGCCGCGCGCCGCCGCCAGGCCAAGCTCGACCACATGCTCGCCGCGCTCGTAGAAATCGGTGTGCGGGAATTCGAGGAAATAGGCCATGATGTCGGAGGCCGCCACGCGCTTCGGCGTCAGATGGCTGTGCGGATCGAATTCCGAGGCGATCACCACCTTCGGCCCGACGATTCCGCGCACGCGCTCCAGAAGATCGCCTTCGCAATCGTCATAGCCTTGCGCCACCATGGCGCCATGCAGGCCGAGGATCACCGCATCGACCGGCAACGCGGCCTTGAGCTGGCCGAGGATCTCGTCGCGCAGCGCCTCATAAGTCTGCCGCTGCACGATCCCGCCGGGCTCCGCCCAGGTGGCGGTGCCTTCTATGACGGTCAGACCTTCCTTCGCAGCGCGGCGGCGCAGCGCCACGATCGGCGAGGAGCACAGCGTCGGCGTCTCCGGGTGCTTGCCCGGTCCGGCATAGAAGGCCATCTCGAACGAGGCCCGGTCGGTCGGCACCGGCGAGAAGGTGTTGGTTTCCGTCGCCAGCGAGGCGGTGAAGACGCGCATCAAAACTCCGTAAGGGCTCTTCGTTTTTCGCAATTCCGAACGGAAAACCGCTGCACACTTTTCCTGGAATTGCTGGGATTGCTATTTGACAGCCCCGAGCGCGAGGCCCCGCACGAGGTAGCGCTGCAGCCAGATGAACAGGATCGCCACCGGCAAGGTCGCGAGCAGCGTGGCCGCCATGACATGGTGCCATTCGATCGTATAGCGGCCGGCGACCAGCGAGAAAACCTGGATCGGCAGCGTATAGCTTTCCTGGCTGCGCAGCATGGTGAGAGCCACCACGAACTCGTTCCAGGCATTGATGAAGGTGAAGATCGCCGTCACCGCGATCGCCGGCAGGCAGAGCGGCAGGAACACTTTTCGCAAGGTCAGCCAGCGGCCGGCGCCTTCCATCCAGGCCGCCTCCTCGAGATCGCGCGGGATGGTGTCGAAATAGCTCTGCAGCATCCAAACCGTGAAAGCGACGTTGAATGCCATGTAGATGAAGCCGAGCGCCGTTGTCGATTCGACCAGCCCCCAGGCGGCCATCAGCCGGAACAGGCCGAGCACCAAAACGATCGGCGAGATCATCTGCGATATCAGCAGGAACTGGCGGAACGCGCCATAGCCGCTGAAGCGGAAGCGCGACATGGCATAGGCCGCCGGCACCGAGATCAGGATGGCGCCGATTGTCGCCAGCGCTGAGACATAAAGCGAGTTGAGCAGCGCCTGGCCGAAGCCGGTCGCCACCCACATGTCGGCAAAATTCGACCAGCGGAACTCGCTCGGCCACCAGCTTGGCGTAAGCACCTCGGTCCGCGGCTTGACCGCGGTGAGGAACATCACCGCGAACGGGAAGATCGTCACCACGATCAGCGGCAAAAGCAGCAGCCAGGCGATGATGGTGCGTTTCAGCTTGCCGTTCCTCATGCGCGCTGCTCCCGCATGGCCAGCCGCACATAGATCATGGTGAAGATGAGCAGGATGACGAACATCACCAGCGACACTGCCGACGCCTCGCCCAATTTGCCGATGCGGAAGGCGAGCTTGTAGAGATGCGTAACCAGGATGTCGGTGGAGTTCGCCGGCCCGCCCTGTGTCATCACCCAGATGATCGGGAAGGAGTTGAAGACGTAGATCGTGTTCAGCACGATCGCGATGTTGATGAAGGGTTTCAGCAACGGAAAGGTGATCTCGCGGAACTGCTGGAAGAGCGTTGCGCCCTCGAGCGCGGCCGCTTCGTAGAGATCGTCGGGGATCGAGGACAGACCGCCGAGGAAGATCGTGGTGGTGAACGGCACCGTCACCAGTATGCCGATCAGCACCTGCATCGGAAATGCGGTCTCTGCGCTCGCCAGCCACTGGATGTTCTGGCTGATCAGGCCGAGCTTCATCAGCGCCGAATTCAGCATGCCGCTCTCGCCGTTGAGCGCCCAGCGCCAGACCACCGCCGTCATGGTGAGCGACACCGCCCAGGGCAGCATGATGATGACGCGGGCGAGGCCGCGGCCGTAGAAATCGCTGTTGAGGATCATCGCCACCGGGATCGACAGCAGCAGAGCGCCGCCGACCACCAGCACGGTCCACAGGCCGGTGCGCCACAGGGCGGCGACAAAATCGGGATCGGCGGCGAGCGCCGAAAAATTGGCGAGGCCGCTGAAGTCGCGCAGCTGGCCGAAGCGGTTCACGTCATGCGTCGAGATCTGCACCAGATCCCAGACTGGCCAGAAGATCACCACCGCCGCCAGCAACAGGCTGGGCAACGTCAGCAGGTAAGGCAGGATACGGCTTTGCATCGGCTGACTTGCACCGCGCTGCGGGTAGACATCAGTGGCAGTGGCATTGGTGCTCAAGACACGTCCTTTGAATTCCTCGCCGACGTTGGCGATCTGGCCTTGTCCGAAGCATCCGGAATTCGGAAACCGCTATGCACTCGTGAACGAAAAAGATGTGGCGCGCCCCGCGGGGGTAGGGCGCGCCACGGGCGCAGGGAGGTACGCCCTATTTCTTCAGCACGCCGTTGGCCTTGTCCGCCGCCTCCTTCAGGGCGGCTTCCGGCTCGGCGCTGCCGAGATAGATCTTCTGCATGGCGTCCGAAGTGATCTGGGCGATCTCTTCCCAGCCCGGGATGACCGGCGCGAAGCGGGCGTCGGGCAACAGCGCAGTGAAGGCGGCGAGGTCGGCGTTGTTGACGTAGTAGTCCATCTTCGCCTCTTCCTTGTTCACCGGCAGGAAGCCTTCGCCTTGCGTGAACTTGGCGCGCTGCTCCTTGGTGAACAGGAAGTCGAGCAGCTTCCAGGCCTCGTCCTTGTTCTTGGAGTTCTTGAACATGATGATGGAATCGGTGACGCCATAAGTGCCGCGCGCGCCGGTCGGGCCGGCCGGAATGGCGGCGACGCCGTATTTCAGGTTCGGCGCCTCTTCCTTGATCTGATTGGACAGGAACGGCGCGGTGATCATCATGCCGACCTTGCCCTGCTTGAACAGGTTCTGCACGTCCTCGCGGTTATTGGAGGTGACGCCTGGCTCCGTCAGGCCTTCGTCGATCATCGACTTGTAGAGCTTGGCGGCCTCGAGCGCGCCCGGCGTGCTCAAGCCGGACGTGCCGTCCTTGTTGAGGATCTCGGTGCCCTGCGACCACATCGCGTAATAATAGTAGACGTCGGTCTCGATCTCCTTGCCCTGCAGGCCGAAACCGAAGGCGCCGGCCGCCTTGATCTTGCGCGCATCTTCCTGCAGCTCGGTCCAGGTTGCCGGCGGCTTGGCGATGCCGGCCTTCTCGAACAGCTCCTTGTTGTAATACATGGCGCGCGCCGAAGCCGCGATCGGCAGGCCGTAGGTGTGGCCGCCCATGATCGAGGGCTGCAGGAAGGTGTCGATGAAGCGGTCCTTGAACTCGGGCGTGATGTAGCTGTCGAGTGGCTCGGCGACGTCCTGCTGCACGAAGTCGATCAGCCAGCGCGTGCCGATGATCGAAAGGTCCGCATTGGTGCCTGCGGTGATGTCGGTGGTGAGTTTTTGCAGCAGCACGTCCCACGGCACGACCTCGTACTTGATCGTGATACCGGGGTTGGCCGCCTCGAACTCCTTCTTCACCGCTTCGAAATAGGGGCCGGTCTTGGCGCTGTATTCGGCGACGGTGACGCGCACCTCGCCGGCATCGGCCGGCGCGGCGAGCGCCAGCATGCTCATTCCGGCCAACAGGCCGACGGTCCATTTCGCAAGGCTCATCTGATCTCTCCCATTGATGCCCATTGGCGCCTGGCCCTTTTTTGGCACAGGATTTATGTGACTTTCCTACATTATCGATGGTTTCTCTCCATGCAAGCAGTTTATCATGTTGCTTAATTACATTTCGTTGGGTAGCGTTCATCGCTGTCTGACGTGGTGGAGGAGCGCCTATCGTGGTCTCGAAGGCCGATTTCGAGGGCAAGACAATTGTCGTCACCGGCGCCGGCGGCGGCCTCGGCTCGGCGATCGTGGCGCTCATGGCCGAGCGCGGCGCCCGCATCGTCGGCTGCGACCAGTCGGCCGAGGCGTTGGCCAGCCCGCATATCGCCTCGCGCCATGTCTTCGACCTGCTCGACCGCGCCTCGATCGAGGCTGCGATCCCTGCCTTGCTCGACAAGGACGGCGTCCCCGACATCCTGATCAACAATGCCGGCTGGACGCGCGCCGAGACGATCGATGCGCTGACGGCCGACAGAATAGAGCAGGAGCTCGACCTTAACCTGACCGGCGTGATGACATTTGCCGACCCGCTGATCAAGGCAATGGCCGGGCGCGGTTCCGGCAATGTCGTCTTCATCTCCTCGGTCAACGCGATTTCGCATTTCGGCAATCCGGCCTATGCCGCCGCCAAGGCCGGCATCAACGCCTACGCCAAATCGATTGCAGTCGAGCTCGGCCGCAGCGGGCTGCGCGCCAATGTCGTCTGTCCGGGCTCGATCCGCACCGCCGCCTGGGACCATCGGCTGGCCAAGGACCCCGAGATCCTTGGCCGGCTGAAGCGGCTCTACCCGCTCGGCCGCATCGTCAATGCGTCCGAAGTGGCCGAGGCCGTGGCTTTCCTTGCCTCCGACCGGGCTTCCGGCATAACTGGCGCGGTGGTGCCGGTGGACGCCGGACTGACAGCCGGCTACCTGCCTTTCATCGACGACATATTGGGAGCGTGACCATGACCGATGTCCTGTTTCGCAACCTGTCGAAATCCTTCGGCCAGCACAAAATCCTCGAGGACATCAACCTCGAGATCAAGAGCGGCGAGTTCGTCGTGCTGGTCGGTCCGTCCGGCTGCGGCAAGTCGACCCTGCTGCGCATGCTGGCCGGGCTGGAGACGATCACCTCGGGCGGCCTCGTGATCGGCGGCACGCGCGCCAACGACCTGCCGCCGCAGAAGCGCAACATCGCCATGGTCTTCCAGTCCTACGCGCTGTTCCCGCACCTGAAGGCGGCCGACAATATCGGCTTCGGCCCGAAGATCCGGGGCGAGACCCGCGCGGCGATCGACGACAAGGTGAAGAAGGCGTCCGGCGTGCTCAACCTCTTCTCCTATCTCGACCGCTACCCCAGGCAATTGTCCGGCGGCCAGCGCCAGCGCGTCGCCATGGGCCGCGCCATCGTGCGCGAGCCCTCGGTGTTTCTCTTCGACGAACCGCTCTCCAACCTCGACGCGCAACTGCGCGTTCAGATGCGCACCGAGATCAAGGCGCTGCACCAGCGGCTGAGATCGACCATCGTCTACGTCACCCACGACCAGATCGAGGCGATGACCATGGCCGACCGCATCGTGGTGATGGACCGCGGCCGCATCCAGCAGGTCGGCCAGCCGCTCGAGCTCTACGATAAGCCGGCTAACAAATTCGTCGCCGGCTTCATCGGCTCGCCTTCGATGAGTTTTGTCTCCGGCGCGCTGAAGACCTCCGACAGCAGATCCTGGTTCGAGACCAGAGGCGGCGGCCGGCTGGCGCTTGCCGGCAAGACGGCGGCCGGCAGCGACACCGTGGAGGCCGGCATCCGCCCCGAGCATTTCGTCATCGGCGCCGCCGAGGGCGCGATCGCCATCGACGTCGATGTCGTCGAGCCGACCGGCTCGGAAACGCATGTCTATGGCTCGGTCGGCGACGACACGGTGCGCGCCGTGTTCCGCGACCGGCTGCAGGTCAAACCGGGCGACCGGCTGCCGGTGAGCGTCGACCCGCGCAACATCCACCTCTTCGACAAGGCGACGGGCCTGCCGCTGTGATGATCAAGACATGACGATGACGACATGAAGACACCGGCCGATATCATCACGCGTCTTCAGCTGATGTCGCAGGACGGCACCAAGTCGGACCGCCGGCTGGCGGGCTTGGTGCTTTCCGATCTCGATTTCGCCTCCAAGGCCGCGATCTCGGAGATCGCCGCGCGCGTCGGCGTCAGCGAGCCGACGGTCACCCGATTCTGCCGCAATCTCGGCTGCGAGGGCCTGCGCGATTTCAAATTCTATCTGGCGCAGGCGATCGCCATCGGCGGCCAGTATCTGTCGCCGGAGCCGCTGAGCCGCGACGCGCGCGAGCAGCGCATCGCTTCGGCCATCACCGAAGCTGCGATCGCCGCCATCCAGCGCGCCAGCGAGAACGTCGACATGACGACGCTGATGGCTGTGGCCGCCCGCATCGCCAGTTCCGGCAATGTGCTGTGCATCGGCTCCGGCGGCATTTCCTCGATGATGGCGACCGAGATGCAGAACCGGCTGTTCCGGCTGGGCCTCTCGGCGCTCGCCCAGGTCGACGGCCAGCTGCAGCGCATGTATGCCGCGGTCGCAACGCCGGAGACGACGGTGGTCGCCTTCTCGGTGTCGGGCTATGCGCGTTCGGTCATCGAGGCCGTCGAGGTCGCCCAGCAATATGGCGCGGCAACCGTCGCCATCACCGCCGCGGACTCCGCTCTCGCCAAGGCCGCCGACACGGTCATCCTGCTGCAGTCTTTCGAGGACGGCAACATCTACAAGCCGACCTCTTCGCGCTACGCGCTGCTCGCCATCCTCGACATGATCGCCACCACGGTGGCGGAATCGCGCGGCCCCAAAGTGCTGGAGAACCTGCGCCGCATCAAGCAGAGCGTGAACACGCTGAAGGTGGACGATCCAAGGCTGCCGCTGGGGGATTGAGCGCTAATCGGCGCCATGATGGATCCTATAGCCCGGCTGGCGTTCCTTCGCGCCAGCATCTCAGGTCTGGATTATCCGGAAAGAGCGTCGACGCTTTTCGCCAGCGCCGCTGCATCACCCAATATCCGCACAGTCTTCAGCCGCGACGTCCCCCCGGCAACGACCGAAACTGCCGATCCCGGCACACCCAGCGCCTTGGCCACCAGCCGCTCCAGCGCCGCGTTGGCGGCGCCCTTCTCCGGCACGGCGCGCACGCGGACCTTGAGGTGGCTGCGCCCGTCGGCGATCGTTTCGACGCCGTCGATCCGGTCGAGCGCCGCCTTCGGCGTCAGCCGCACGCAAAGGTCGATGCCGTCGTCGCGCGGGCGAAACGGCGCGCTCATCGACCGGAACCGGTCTCAGGCGACCAATGACAGGACGGTCGTGAGCAGGAACTGCCGGATGAAGAAAATGATCAGGAGAAGAATGATCGGCGAGATGTCGATGCCGCCGAGATCGGGCATGAAACGGCGGATCGGCCTGAGCGCCGGCTCGGTCAGCCGGTAGAGCATGTTGGCAACGGTGTCGACGAACTGGTTGCGCGAGTTGACGACATTGAAGGCATAAAGCCAGGAAAAGATCGCCGAGGCGATGATGATCCACCAATAGAGGTCGAGCGCCATGACGATGGTTTGAATGAGGGCGATCATGCCGGTCTCCAAATTGTCGCCGACATGTAGCCATTGCTTGGCGAACCGGCAAGGCCCGCCGGCTACCGCGCCTGACGGCAGGTAGCCGTTTCGCCTTGACATCAAACCGCCGCGACCGATACAAGCCGATCCGCTGGAACGGGGCTGTAGCTCAGCTGGGAGAGCGCATCGTTCGCAATGATGAGGTCAGGGGTTCGATCCCCCTCAGCTCCACCAGCGGATTTAAAATCAAGGCTTTGGCAATGGGTTCTCGTTGGTGGGACAACGAAGTGAGACATTGCTATGCGCATTCCGGCCTATTTGTCCGTCTCCCGTCACCGTCTTTTCGCTGCTATCATCATATGGCGTTGCGAACGTACGGACTTGGGCATTTACCGCTTGACTGAGTGATCAAGCGAGCACTGTTGGGAGCCTACCTCATTCGCCGATGGTGGTCCGTCATGCTACTGGGCGTCGTTCTTGGTCTTATGTACGAAGCGCTCAACCGGCTCGTCGCTATTGTCCCGTTGTCAGATAGCCCGTGGCTGACCATTGTCCCGGCCGGCATTGCCGGTACTGCGCATTCCTACGAGCCTACCTGCTGTACGGTTTCATCAGAATGGAATGGCTGCCGACCACTGAACCGAAGAGAAGCATTGCAATTGGCTGCATGTGCCTAGCCGGACCGGTGATAGTGATAGCTCCGGGCGCATTGCTGGCGATGTTCCGATCCAGACCCATCCTAGCGGCCATTTCCGTTTTCTAGGCTCGCCAAGAGGTGACAGCCCTGCCCTTCCTCACGGCCTTCCTAGACGGCCTGATCGCACATCCGGGGAGTGGGTCAGTTTGAAATCTGCAGTATCGCTGGGAGACGGTGGTAGTCCTTTAGGATGCATTGTGTTTAAATATTAGTTATGTCTAATTTTATCGTTTGGCGTGGTGCTGAAAGGCCGTGCCACGCTCCAAAGATGCGGCGTCCGTAGCAGTGTCAGGAGGAACGAAATGAAAACGATCCTTATCGTCACGACAGCGCTTGCATTCGCAGTCTCCGCTCCCGCGTTTGCGGACCCTAAGGGCAGTACGACGACAACCACCAGTGAGCAGGGACATAGCGGCAACCCACCCAACAACGATAATGGTACGACAACGACTACGACATCGACCGGACCGAGCGGGCAGATCAATAACGGCAAGACCGACTGCAATAATTGCTCAACGTCGACCACGACGACCGGACCGGGGAACAGTAACTGATTACGACCATGTTGTGCGGGAAAACCGCGGGCATGCCGTGAAGACCGTCTGGCGAAAGGAGAGGGGCGCGGATGATTGTTGGGGAATCCGCCTCCTTTTATCTCTAGCCGTTGCAGCGTCGCTGCCGGAAAGAATGGCTTCGACAGCGACACGACAACCACCTCCGGGCAGGGGAATGGCGGAAAGACAAACGACAGCGCCAACCCTGACAACAATGGCCAGACGACAACCACGACCGACGAACCGTGCAAGAACAGGTAAGTGCCTCAGGGGGGCGGAAATGCCCCCTGTTGTCCCACCATCGAGGCAGTCGCTTCGAGAACGCCGACCCAAAGCATCATGGGGCCGCTGCCGTTCGTTCTGCGTTACCCGTTGAATAGCAGCTCCAGCCACGGCGCAGAGCCAATGGCCGTCCACCTGGACACCGCCGTAGTGTGCCTGCGTTGGCGCGCATAGGCCACGCAGGCGTCCACCGTGCTGACGCAGAGCGCATCGCGGGGTGCTGCAGCTCTGAAACATCCGAACGGAGCGGTCATGAATTTTCGCTGAATGGAGCCTTCAGGCTCCGTTCCGGGCCAACCTCCTACAAAGAGGCCGTTCAACCGCGGTCCCCTGCCGCATGAAGGAGAAGCCCCATGACCCGCACATCAATTGTCGCCGTAGCCTTGGCAGCCGTCGTCGGCTTTACCACCATCGCTCCCGCGATGGCCAATGACGTCAACATCGAGCAATATGGCTGGCGCAATTCCGCCGGCGGCGGCCAGCACGGCTATCGTAACCGCATACACTTCTATCAGGATGGCCGCTTCAACACCGCGATCGGCCAGCAATATGGTCATCGCAACCGGTCGGTGATCGGGCAGCAGGGCGTCAACAACTACGGCGCGACCTATCAATACGGCAGCCGAAACGCCGCAGGCATTGCCCAGTTCGGCTCGAACCACACCGCGATCCTGACGCAGGACGGCAATGGCAATATCGCCGCCGGCGTCCAGGTCGGCCACGGCTGCAACGCCGACGTCAGCCAGGGCGGCAGCGGCAATGTCGCCGCGTTCGTCCAGGACTGCCCCTGAACCATGGACGGTCGGCAACGGTGTTGCCGGCCACCATCCTGACATCGCGAGGAGATCATCCATGACCAGATTGGACAAGCGAATGGCAGCGGCGTCGGCCGCGCTGCTGGCCGTGATCGCCGCCGGCGCGACCGGGGCGACGGCCGGCAAGGATGGCTCGAATTCCGGGCCGCTGCGATGCGAGATACGAGATGCGATTGAAGGAGACGCCATTCTGCTGGAGCCCCTGGTTTATGCCGACAAGACCATCAGCGGCACCTACGCGGTCAGCGTCTCCGGCGACGGCCCGTCCGGCTCCGCCAACATTCGGCAGGGCGGCGCCTTCGAAGCCAGCCCGGGCAATCCCGCCTCGCTCGGCCGGATGAGCGTGGGGGCGAATGGCGCTGCCTACGACGTCAAGCTGAAAGTGATCGCAGGCAGCACGAGCGTCAGCTGCGCCAAGCAAGTGTCCGGCCCTACCTGAACGCCGGCTCCCGCGGTCCGCAGATCAAGGAAGGGCTCCGTGCAACCGGAGCCCTTCGCCGTTTCCAACAGGGCATGAGCAGGTCCTGGAAACTGAGCGGCGGTTCTTCATCCGGATTTGCGTGAGAACGGAGACTTGAAGCGTCGGCGATTTTGTCGAAGGCCGAACCGCTCCGGCTCTTGAACGGCTCCTGAACGCATCCTTCCGCCAGGGTTCAGCTTTGCCGTGCGACTGTTCCTCATCAACAGTCGAACCCGCAAGGAGACGTCAAATGAACCGCCAGATCGCAAACCTCGTCAACGCCGCCGCGCTCGCCGCGGCCATCGGCCTGCCCCTGGTTGCCGCTCCGGCAGAGGCGGGCGGTTCGATCGGGTTCTACTACTCGCCCCGGACGGCCCGCGATGCGCGGGTGCTGGATCTCGGCCTGCGCGCCTATTCGCTCTACAACGGGCTGCGCGGCGGCGCCCATATCAGGCAGCTTGGGCGGAACAACCGTGCCGGCATAGGTCAGGACGGTGCCGGCAATCTCGGCATAATTCGACAGGAGGGCAGAGGACACGCCGCCACCTTGCGGCAGGACGGCAACGAAAATTCCTATGGCATTTTCCAGTTCGGCAGAAACACCGACGCCAACGTCGCGCAGACCGGTGACGGCCAGAGCGGAGCGGCTCTGCTGTTCGGCTGGTAGGCGAGAACGCGCCGGGTTGCGGATGCGTGGACGACTGTCCGGCCACGCAGCCGCCGCCGATGGTCGTTACAGCCCGCGAGCCCGCGGCACGCCAGTGAGCAATTGGAAATTGCCTCAATCGTCCCAATCATCATCCCAATTGTCTTCGTCCTCCCGCGGATAGCTGGGGATGACGCGGATAACCGTCCGCGGGCGCTGATAGCGCCAGTCATACTCCTCCGGCCGCTGCGGCTCGTAGGTGCGGTAGATTTGCCGGTAGTGGTGCTTGGGCTTCCAGTAATGGTGCTTCTTGTGCGAGCGCACGCAGTAGCCGTCATCGGTCAGGTACGCGCATGTCACATGCGCCTCTTGAACCAGGCTGCCCCTGTCCGGCACGGCGATTATCGGCGCAGCCCGCACCGCAGCCATCGGTGCCAGCATGGCGCCGGCAAGGGCAAGAACAAACAATTTCATGGACCTCTCCGTCGTTTCGAGTCGGGGCCGAAAGACCGTCGGATTCGGGACGATTTGCGGCGGCCGGCGATCACTTTTGTTTCCCGTCGCACATATGAGCGTTAGATCATGTTGCCACCGGCGCCCTGTGACCTGGGCACCGGACCGCTCGAAGCCCCGGCAACAGGCATGCGCTGCTCCCACGGAGTTCATAGGCCGTCGAGGCCGCTCGCACGCGGATGTTTCCAGGTCACGAATTGGAAACGGGACGCCGCCTTCCGCGCCATCCCCGTGAAACAGACGGGGCGCATTTGTCGGGCGCCCCGCCGCCGACATATCCGCCAGCTCAACGGAGGAAGTGCCAATGTCAGTGGTCGGATTGCTGCTCCATCTCAGCCGCGCCATCATCCATGCGCACAACAACGCCAAGGTCAGAAACCTGATGGATGCCACGCCGTCCGATGTCGGGAAAGACCCGCGTCGGCAAGCTTCGTCCGACACCACTGAAGACAAGTCGGGTGCCATCCGTCGCGGCGGGCGCTGAAGCAAGCGGGGCTCTCGCGTCGCCCGCCCGATCTCACCTGTTCACCTCGATACGGCCGTCGCTTTACGACTACGCTGGCGCGCATAGGCGACGCACGCGTCCACCGTGCTGACGCAGAGCGCATCGATGCTGTTCGGCAAATTGTTGTCGCCGGCATAGGTGACTTCCGCGACACGGCCGCCAACCATGCGAACCTGCGTGTTGCAATAGCCGCCGGGCGCGACGTTGACGGACCCCCCAACCGCGGGAATCGCGCCGACCGCCATCGTCGGCATCGCGATGCTGAGGTTGCCGCGCTGCACGGTGCGCTGATAGGTCCAGATCTGGCCGGAAGGTCCCGTGTCGGCCGTCGCGGTCGGAAAGCCGGCGCACATTCGGACATCGGCCTCGCTGAGGCCGACCATCTCCTTGCGGGCAGCGGCCGTGGTGGCGTCGACCTTGGCGATGCTCGACGTATCGTCGGGGATGACGCAGGACGACAAGATGGAGATGCCTGCCGCGACAAGGGCAAGTTTTCGAATGCGCAAAGATGTCATGCCGTTCGGTCGGAGTTGCGTGCCGCCCCAGCGCCTCTTGCCTACCTAGGCAAGCGGGCAAGGGCGTCAAGCCGGGGAAGTCCGCGAATTCCGGTCGAAGGCGAGAGCGCCTCGCGCTGCACCACCTCAGCCCACCCGGAAATAGCTCGTCATGCCGGTCTTCTGGTGCTCGATGATGTGGCAGTGCAGCAGCCAGTCGCCGGGATTGTCGGCGACGAAGCCGAGCTGAACTTTCTCATCCGGCTGGATGAGATAGGTGTCGGAGACGAGCGGCTGCACCTGGCGCGTCGAGGACGTCAGCACCTTGAAGCTCATGCCGTGCAAGTGGATCGGGTGCGAATGCGGCGTCAGGTTTTCCATGTCGATGATGTAGCTCTTGCCGAGCTTCAGCTCGGCCAGCGGCGCGGTCGGGTCGGGCGTGTCGCCCGGCCACGGCACCTTGTTGATGGCCCAGAAACTGTAGCCGAGCGAGCCGCAGATGCTGTCGGCCGAGACGTTTTCCGCCGTGGCGCTGAGCGCCAGCGGAATGCGCCTGGCGCTGCCAAGGTCCACCTCCGCCACCGGATTCGGCTCAAGCGGCGGCAGATCGCGCAGGTCGCGCTTGAGCGATTTGCCGACCGCGCGCAGCGTCGCCAGGATTTTCGGCTTGGTGCCGCGGACGTCGCGCAGGCTGACGATCGCGCCTTCTTCATCGGGCATGCGGATGGCAAGCTCCAGCCGCTGGCCGGGCCCGAGCTGCAAGGCATCGGGCGCAAAGCGTTGCAGCACCGGATTGCCGTCGAGCGCGATGACGGCCGCCGCTGCGCCGTCGACGCGGAAGGCGTAGATGCGCGTGACGTCGGTGATGGCGGCCCTGAGCCGCACCAGACCGCCGGCCGGCGCGTCATATTGCGGCTGGTCGAGCCAGTTGGCGGTGCGCACCGTGCCATAGGTGCCGGCCCTCGCCGCGTCGCGCGGCCGGAACGGGGCGATGAACTGGCCGTCGTCGCCGAGCCGCCAGTCGCGCAGATTGACCACCGCTTCGGCATCGAATTGCGGATCGCTGGGGTTCTCCACCACGATGACACCGGTCAGCCCGTGGCCCATCTGCTCGAGCGTGTTGCAGTGCGGGTGGTACCAGAAGGTGCCGGCGTCGGGCGGCGAAAACGCGTAGTCGAAATGGTCGCCCTGGTAGACATAGGGTTGCACCAGGAACGGCACGCCGTCCATCTTGTTCGGAACGCGGATGCCGTGCCAGTGGATCGTGGTCGGATCGTCGATGCCGTTGACCAGCCGCGCGGCGAACAGCTCGCCTTTGCGCATCCTGACAACCGGCGGCGGGCCTGCCTCGCCATAGGTGAGCACGTTCTTCGTCGGTGCGCCGTCCATCAGTTGCGCCTGAATGCCGGTGGTCTTCAGCACCACTGGATCGGGCACGGCTGCAAAGCCGGCCAGCCTGCCGATGGTCGAGGCACCGACGCCGGCGATACCGGCAGCGGCGGCGGTCTTTAGAAGAGTGCGGCGCGTGAATACCGTCATGTGCTTCTTCGGCGGGCGGCAGCCCACAGCACCTCTGATTAAAGCTGAACCGTCCAGCCGCCTATCACCATCCGTCTCGCAGGCCTAGTCCCGCAAGCTGAAGACGAATGGCGCCGTTCGTGTGACACGCGCTCCGAGCTCAGCCGGCGGCGCCGGCACCGACGCGCCCTGCAGCGCGCCGAGCGCCGCGCGGTCGAGATCCGCGTCACCCGACAAGCGCGCCAGCCGGGCCGAGACCACCCTGCCGGAGGCGTCCACCGTAAAGGTAACATTGGGGCTGCCTTCGGCCTTTCTCGACCGTGCCGCGCTCGGATAGCGCGTGTGGCGCCTGATCCACGCCGCCAGGCTGGAATTCCACCGCGACGGGCCGACGCTGGATCGCGGCGCCGCGTCGGAGGAATGCGGCGCTGCCGCCTTGGCGCCGGCCCTGGCTTCGATGCTGGCCGTCGTCACCGCCTTCGGCGGCGCCGACTTTTCCTTCTTCGGCCGCTGCTTCGGTTTCTCAACCGGCTTCTTCTCTGCCTTTGTCTTCGCCTCGACGGGTTTGGCTGCCTTGATTTCCGTCTCGACTGGCTTCGGCTGCGGCAGCGGGACGGGCACGTCAGGCGCGACCGTCTCGACCGGGTCGGGAACGGCCTCTTCCAGCGGCGGTTGCTCGCTCAGCGCCGCCACGGTCGGCGCCGCCGGTTCGGCCTTATCAACATCGGCGGGCTGTTCGGTAGCCGGTTCGGCTTCTTCCACGACCGGCTGCGGCGCCTGGTCGGTCGTCGGCTCCGCTTCGCTGACTGTCTTCTCGATCGCATCGCGCGGAGCCGGCGTGACCGCGTCGAGTGTCGTCACCTCTTCCGGCACCGCGGGCGCCAGCGGCGCCATTTCGATCGCCAGCGCCGGCGGCGAACCGCCGTCCGGCACCTCGGCGAAGCTGAGGTTCTGCACCGCATAGGCGACCGCGACATGCGCGGCGAGAATGACCGCCGCCGCGCCTGTCCACAGACCGGCTTCACGGACGCCGAAGCGTGGATGGGAGATTGCTGTTGCCGCGGCCGTCATTGGCTCGCGCTTCCGGCCGTCGCCGGCGCGGCGCCACCACTGGCGGCCGGAGCCCCGCCCGCCGGGGCCGCGCTTCCGGTGCCGGACGCCGTCTCCAGCCCGACCAGCGCAACCTTGAGATAGCCGGCGGCGCGCAACAGATTCATCACCTCCATCAGCTCGCCATAACCCACCGTCTTGTCGGCGCGCAGGAAGATGCGGGTCTGCTTGTCGCCCTTGGCCCTGGCGTCGAGCACCGCGGCAAGGGCCTGACGCGGCACGCCGTCATTGCCGATCGCCAGCGTGAGATCGCTCTTCAGCGTGAGGAAGAGCGGCGTCACCGGCCGCGGCGCCGGCGTCGCCGTCGAGCCCGGCAGGTCGACATTGACGTCGACCGTTGCCAAGGGCGCCGCAACCATGAAGATGATCAGAAGCACCAGGATGACGTCGATGAACGGGGTGACGTTGATCTCGTGGCTTTCCTCGAGATCGTCGCCGCCCGTTTCACGGATCCGCGCCGCCATAGCCGTTTACTCCGCCGCCATGGCCGTTGCCGGCGGCACCGCGCGGAAATCGAGGTCGCGGCTGACCAGCCGCTCGACGCCGGCGGAAGCATCGGCCAGGATCTGCCGGTAGCCGGCTATCGACCGCGCAAAGACGTTGTAGATGACGACTGCCGGAATGGCCGCCACCAGGCCCATCGCGGTGGCAAGCAGCGCCTCGGCGATGCCGGGCGCCACCACCGCCAGATTGGTGGTCTGCGCCTGCGAGATGCCGATGAAGGCGTTCATGATGCCCCAGACGGTGCCGAACAGGCCGACGAAGGGCGCCGTCGAGCCGATCGTGGCGAGCAGGCCGGTGCCGCGCGACATGCGCCGCGACGCAGCGGCCTCGATACGCGACAGCCTGGAGGTGACGCGCTCCTTCAGGCCGTCGCCCGAGGCATGGTCGAGCGCGCCGACTGAAAGCGCCCGCTCTTCCTCCGCCGCGCGCAGCAGCAGCGCGCCCGGACCGCCGCCATGGCCAAGCGCGCGGGCCGCCTGCATCAGCGTCGCGGCGTTGCCGATGGCGTTCGCCGCGCGGCGGGCTCTCAGCTTGCCGCCGAGGATCTCGAGCGACTTGGCGAGCCAGATCGTCCAGGTGACCAGCGAGGCGAAGGCAAGCCCGACCATGACCGCCTTCACCACGATGTCGGCGTTCATGAACATGCCCCAGGGCGACAGGTCATGCGGCAGCGTCAGGGCAATGGCGGAAGGCTCTTCACCTCCGGCGTTGCCCAGAGCCGGCTGAACGCGCGGTTCGGTCGGCGCGGCAGTGGCCGGCGTCTGCGCAGCCGGCGCCGGCGCTCCCGGCTGCTCCTGCGCCAGCGCGATACCAGCCGAGAGAATGGGGCCGGCCGAAAGGATGGCGGACATGGCCAGCACCGCAAAAAAACTGTTCCGGGACAAGACTCGTCCTCGCTTCATCATTGCACGTAACCGATGGGCTGGCCGGTGACGGGATGCCCAAGCACCCCCATCTCGACGCCGAAAATGTCTCTGAGAACCTCGCCTTGCATGATCTCGGCGGGGGTGCCGCGCCTTAAGAGCCGGCCCTCTTTCAGTGCGATCAGCTCGTCGCAATAGCGCGCCGCCATGTTGGGATCGTGCAGCACCACGACGACGCATAGGCTGCGCTTGCGGCTGAGGTCCCGGACCAGGCCAAGCACCTCGACCTGATGCGCGATGTCGAGCGCCGAGATCGGCTCGTCGAGCATCATGACGCCTGCATTCTGCGCCACCAGCATGGCGAGCCAGGCGCGCTGGCTCTCGCCGCCCGAAAGCTCGTCCACCAGCCGATCGGCGAAAGCGCTCATGTCGGTCAGCGCCAGCGCTTCCTCGACATGACTTCTGTCTTGCGGCCCGAAACGGCCGAGCGCGCCATGCCAGGGGTAACGCCCGAGCGCCGCGAGCTCCCGCACGGTGAGCCCGGTCGCTGCCGGGGTGGTCTGCGGCAGATAGGCCAGCGCCCGCGCCAGCTCGCGCGCGCCCCAGCCGGCCAAAGGGCGTTCGGCGAAGCGGATGTCGCCCGAGCTTGCCGGCTGCTGCCGCGCCAAAAGCTTGACCAGCGTCGACTTGCCGGAACCGTTGTGACCGATCAGTCCGTAGACCCGCGAGCGTTGAAGTTCGAACGAGACCGGCCCGAGCAGAGTGCGCTCGCCGACGGCAAAGCGCACCGCGTCGACATGAAAAGCTGTCTGGGTAGCTGCTGCGGTCAAGGTCCGTCTCCCAAGCGGCCGCTGCCTCGGGCTGTCGCCAGGCGGCCAACGCCGGTTGACTAGAAAACATGAGCTTACTAGTCAACTATAAAGGTGACTTTGGCGATCAACAAATAGCCATGCCGCTTCGATTGTCGGACCGGGCGCAATGAGGTCTGGACTGCGACGTCGTCGCCGGGCCACCATTCCGGTCGGCAAATCGAGGCAGCAGGCGATGATCAAGGCGATCCCATTCGACTTTCCCTATGACGGCCGGCTGGTGCCGCAAAACACCGCGCTGCTCGTCATCGACCTGCAGGAGGACTTCCTGTCGCCGACGGGCTATTTCGCCAGAAAGGGCTATGACCCCGCACCGCTGAGGGCGATCCTGCCCGCCGTGAACCGGCTGATCGCGGTTGCCCGCGCCGCCGGGCTCACCATCGTCCACACCAGGCAAGGCTACCGCGCCGACATGGCCGACATGACGCCTTACGAGAAATGGCGCCGCAAGCGGGCGGGGCTGGACGGCACCGACATCCTGCTGCGCTCCAGCCCGGGCTTCCAGATCGTCGCCGACATAGAGGTCAAGCCGCAGGACATCGTCGTTGACAAGACCTGCAATGGCGCCTTCACCTATACCGATCTGGAACTGGTGCTGCGGGCGCGGGACATAACGCACCTGCTCTTCACAGGCTGCACGACGGACGTCTGCGTGCACACCACGCTGCGCGAGGCCTGCGACCGCAATTTCCAGTGCCTGACGATCGCGGACGCCTGCGCCAGCGGCGACCGAAAGGCGCACGAGGCGGCGCTCCACATGGTGACCGTCGAGGACGGCGTCTTCGGCGCACTGGCGGACTCGGAGGCTGTTATCGCGGCCCTGTCGCGGCTTGCGGCGGGTACGGGTTGAAATGGGATCCCGCGACCGCAATGTCTGTCGATAAATTTTTTTTCACATGCATCGTTCCGTTCCCGGCATCGCCTTCGTCTTGACGGTTGTGACGCTGGCGGAAGCCAAGACGGCCTCCGCCACCAGGACAAACGGAGCCGAGCCATGTCGACGCAGTGACCTTGATCAACGTCTTTACCGCCAAGCCCGGCAAGCAGCAGGACCTCGCAACGGTGCTTGCCGAAGGGACTCGGAACTTCTTCAGCAAGCAGCCGGGCTCGTTGGCCTCGTCCGTGGTCGTCGGCGGCGACGGCAGCAAGGTGGTCAACGTCTCGCAATGGCGTTCGGCCGACGACATCGCCGCCTTCCGGAACGATCCCCGCTTCGCCGAGTATATGAAGGCGATCGTGGAGCTTGGAGCCGGCGAGAGCGTGATAGGGCATACGGCCTACGCTCACGAAGCCGGTGTGGAAAAGTAGGAGGCCGCGTGACCGGTTTGCAGGATCATCCCGCTACGACGACCGAAGTCAGGCTTCGCATTTTCGAGCGCGAAGCCGCAGGCTCAAGAGCTCGGTTGCACCGTTATTGCTCACGGATGGTGGGATCGGTCATCGATGGCGAGGACATCGTCCAGGAAGCTCTGGCCAAAGCTTTCGTGGCGATCAGGAATGGCGACATGCCCGACAAGACAGAGCCCTGGCTGTTCCGCATCGCGCATAATTCAGCCCTTGATTTCCTACGCAAGCGGAGCCGCGCCAAGGCGCATGAGAGCGACGTCGAGCCCGATACGATCGCCGATGAAGACTCTCCCATCGATGCGCGCATCGCCGCCGAGGCCAGCCTTGCCGGGCTGATGCAGTTGCCGCCGGCGCAAAGATGCGCCGTCGTTTTGAAGGACGTGCTGGGCCACAGCCTGGAAGAAATCGGAGAGATCCTCGAAACCACGGAAACTGCGATCAAGGGCGCGCTGCAGCGGGGCCGCGAAAGCCTTCGCAAACTGGCCGCCGTGCCCGCGGCGGCAACGCCGCGCCCGGCCCTCGACCAGCGCGACATGCGGCGCCTCGGCGACTATGTCGCGGCCTTCAACGCCCGCGATTTCGACGCCTTGCGAGGTCTGCTTGCCGATGACGTGAAGCTGGAACTGGTCAATCGGCTTCGCGCCGAGGGCAAGGAATATGTCGGCAATTATTTCGGCCGCTATGCCGACGAGACGCATTGGCATTTTGCCACCGGCCTCGTCGAAGGCCGGCCCGCGATCCTGGTCACCAGCCCGGATCGTCCGGACGCGCCGCCGCGCTACTTCATCCTCATCGATTGGGAGCATGGCCGGATCGCCGGCATCCGCGATTTCCTCTTCGCGGACTATGTCATGGACGGGCTGGAGTTCTCATCCCAACCTTCAGGGAGAGTCGACCCGTAGCCGCGATAGACGCGACCCGGAAATGTCGGAGGCCGGGCGCAGCCGGTCCGGCCTCCGACATTGCGGGCAGATCTGTTTCAGCCGGTGCGAACTTCGGTGAAACTGTGGGATGCAAACGTGCCGGGCTGCGGAATCTCAGCCTCGCGCCGCGCCAACGAATTGTTGACCAGTGTGATGATCTCGCGGCCGATCCGCGCGATCTCGCTCGGCCGGTCGATGCCGGTGATCATGAATTCCCCGATGCCCATGGCGGCATAGGGCAACAGCGAGAGCGCAAGCTGCGCCGGCGGCCCAGCGACCTCGAGCGCCCTGCGGTCGGAGGCGCCCGACCAGCCCTCGGAGCGAATGCGCACTGGAAGCGCGAAGCGCAGCTTGCCGGCACGGCCGTGCTCGGCGGCGGCGCTGCGCACACGCTGCATCAACCGCGCGACTTCGTCCGGCGAGCCTGCCGCCAGCTCGAAGACATCGGCGTGCCTGCCGGCGACCTTGAGCGCCGTGCCGGACTGGCCGCCGAGACGGATGGTGAGGTCGGCGCCATGTGGACCCTTGCGCGGCACATAGCCGCCTCTCACACTGTAGAAGGCGCCTTCGTGATCGAAGGGCTTGTCGTTCGACCACAGCCGCTTCAAGAGGACCAGATATTCGTCGATGCGCTGCCACACCACGCTGTGGCCGACAGGCCGCGCCTCGGCGTCGCTGTCCAAGAGCGGCTCGCTCAGCATCCTGAGCGACAGGCGGCCGCCGCTTTTGCGGTCGAGCGTCGCAAGCTGCCTGGCCGCCACGGTCGGCTCGATCACGCCGGCCCAGTGCGTGAGCACGACTTCCAGCGACGCCGTGCGGTCGAGCGTCTGGGCGGCGATGTCCATGTTGGTGAGCAGGCCGGCCGGATCGTCGACGACCAGCTTGCGGAAACCCGCGTCCTCGATCAGCGACAGCTTGGTCGCGGTCTCGGCGAAATCGTAGAAGAAGCCGCCATTGGCAGGCTTACCGGGAACATGCGTGAACTCGATCGGCATTGCCATCGCCTCCATCACGTTGGTCGCCCCGCTTCGAAACCCTCGAATTGAAATTCATGCGCAGGCGCGCGACGGCGCGCCGGCACGCGGCCGGTTTCAACTCCAATCACTCAACCCGGTTTTTGTCTTGCGGGACCTTGTCCCGATCCGATCAGGGGATGATCCCGAGCACCACCGCGCCGGTGAACACGAAGGCCAGCGCGAAAACGAGATAGGCGAAGGTGCCGCCATAGGCGGGCCTCCAGCCTTGATCGGCGGTCAGCCTCTGGCCCTTGCGCTGAGCATTCTGCATGTAGGTCATGGTCCAGCCTCCGTCTCGGCCATTAATCTATAAAGTTAGTAGACTTTGTCGATTGCTATTTTCTCGGCGTTTTTGGAACGAGATTCTCAAAGTCCGGCTGTTGGTGGTTTTTCTTGCTATGCTGGAGAAGAGATTCCGGTCGTCAAAAATTGCGACACCAACTTGTGCTGAGCTGCGATCGCCCGGTCGAAGCGGCCTTTCGAAGCCGAAAGCGCTTTATTCGAGAAGCTTGGCCATTCGGAGCCTCAAGGATAGCATCGGCTCCGAGCGAACGAAAACGCTCGGAACAAGACGGAGAAAGACATGGGTGGAAGGCTGGCGGACAAGGTCGTCATCATCTCGGGCGGCGCGACGGGCATGGGCGGAGCGGCTTCCGAGCTGTTTGCCGCCGAAGGCGCAAAGGTTGCGATCATCGACCGCAACGGCGAGGCGGCCGGCAAGACCGCCGCGGCGATCCGGGCGCGCGGCCACGTCGCGGAGCATTTCGTCGCCGATGTTTCGGACGAGGCGCAGGTCGAAGCGGCGGCGAAGGCGGCGGCGGAAAAATTCGGGCCGGTGACCGTGCTGTTCAACCACGCCGGCACCATCGTCATCAAACCGTTCCTGGAGACGACGCTCAAGGAATGGGACTGGCTGCACGCCGTCAACGTGCGCTCGATGTTCCTGATGACGCGCGCCGTGCTGCCCGGCATGATCGCCGCCGGCGGCGGCTCGATCGTCTGCACCTCGTCGATCTCGGCGGTGGCGGCGACGCCGAACGAAGTGCTCTACGACACCACCAAGGGCGCCTGCCACATGTTCGCGCGCGCCATCGCGGTCGAATTCCGCGACCGCAACATCCGCTGCAATGCCGTCTGCCCCGGCTTCATCCGCACGCCGCACGGGCTGCGCGAAGTGGCCGATCTCGGCAAGCTCGGCATCGACGTCTCGGATGCGACCATGGCCGCGCAGCAGGGCCGCATCGGCGAGCCGGAGGAGGTGGCGAAGGCCGCACTGTTCCTGGTCAGCGACGAATCGAGCTTCGTCAACGGTGCGCAGCTGTTCGTGGATAATGGCTTCACCGCGATGTGAGGCCTTCCTCACCGCTACGAAGGCCCACGAAGGCGCGGAGAGAAAACCAAGCCTGGTTACCGCTCCTCCCGTCGGAACGGCTTCAGCAGCGCCGACGGTGCCACCGCGTTGCGCGACATGAAGGCCATGGCAACGATGGTGAAGATGAAAGGCAGCATCAGGAACGCTTCGTAAGGGATGTGCCCGAGCCCGCTGGCCTGCATCCTGAGCTGAAGCGCGTCGACAAAGGCGAACAGCAGCGCCGCCCCCGCCGACCGCCACGGATCCCAGCGGCCGAACACGACCAGCGCGATCGCCACCCAGCCGCGACCCGACACGACACCGAAGGTGAAGGCGTTGAACTGCGCCATGGCGAGGAACGCGCCGGCAAGCCCCATCAGCGCGCCGCCGAGGATCACCGCCTGGAAGCGGGTGGCGATCACGCTGACGCCGGCGGAATCCGCGGCGCGCGGGTTCTCGCCGACCATGCGCACCGAGAGCCCCCATGGCGTGCGGTAGAGCACGAAGGCGGCGAGCGGGACCGCGATGATCGCCAGATAGACCAGCGTGAACTGGTTGAACACCGCCGGCCCCACGATCGGGATATCGGAGAGCAACGCGACCGGCGCGGGCTGAAACCCCTTGATGCTCGGCGGCACCGACTGCTGGCCGAAGATCAGCCGGTAGAGGAAGTAGGCGAGGCCGGATGACAACAGCGTCACGCCGATGCCGCAGACATGCTGGCTCAGGCCCAATGCCACCGTGAACAGCGCATGCACCGCGCCCATCAGCGCGCCAACCAGCACGGCCACCAGCACTCCCAGCCACAGGCTTCCGCTAAGGCTCGCGGCGGTGAAGCCGGCCATGGCCGACAACAGCATGATGCCTTCGATGCCGAGATTGAGCACGCCGGCGCGCTCGGAAAACATTTCGCCGAGCGTGGCGAAGGCGAGCGGCGTGGCGATGCGGATGATGGCGGCGAGGAAGCCGACCTGAAAAATCTGCTCGAACACCGCGCTCATGCGGATGCTCCCACGCGGCGGATGCGGTAGGCGGTGAAGAGCAGCGCCACCAGCATGGCAAGCAGCGCCGTGCCCTGGATGACGTCGCTCAGGAAAGCCGGCACGCCGGTCGCGCGCGACATCGCCTCGGCGCCGGTCATGACCGCGGCAAGGAAGATCGCCGCCGGCACCACGCCGAGCGGGTTGAGCCGGGCGAGCATGGCGACGACGATGCCGGAATAGCCGTAGCCGGGCGAGATGTCGCTCATCACCTGGAAGTGCACCCCGCCGACCTCGCCGACACCGGCGAGCCCAGCCAGCGCGCCGGAAAGCAGTGCGGTGGACAGCAGAACGCGCTTCACATTGATGCCGCCATAGCGCGCGGCTTCCGGATTCTCGCCGGTGACGCGGATCCGGAAGCCGAGCGTTGTGCGCGCGATCAGGAACCAGCAAAGCGGCGCCGCGATCAGCGCCACGATGACGCCGAGATGCAGCCGCGTGCCTTCGAGCAGCACCGGGAAATTGGCCGAATCCTCGATCGGCGGCGAGATGGGATAGCCGCTGAAGCTATCCTTCCACGGCCCTTCGATCAGCGCCATCAGCGCGTAATAGATGACCGAGTTGAGGAGCAGCGAGCTCACCACGTCGTCGACCTTGAACTTCACGCGCAGCGTCGCCGGCACCAGCGCCACGATCGCGCCGGCCGCCGCACCCGCCAGCGCCATCAGCAGCATCGCGAGGTATCCGGGCATCGGGATCGCGCCGACGGCGCAGCCCGCGACCGCGCCGGCCAGCAACTGGCCCTCGGCGCCGATGTTCCAGAATTTTGCGCGGAAGGCGATTGCCACAGCCAGGCCGGTGAAGATCATCGGCGCGGCGCGCACCAGCGTCTCGGTGATGGCGTAGCTGTCGCCGAGCGAGGCCGACAGCATCACGCCATAGGCCTCGAGCACGCCGGCGCCGGCCACCGCGATAAGGCCGCTGCACAACACCAGCGTGACGGCAATCGCGATGAGCGGCAGCGCAAGATTGAACCAGGCGGGCGTCGAGCTGCGGGCTTCGAGGCGAAACATCAGGCATGCCCCTCCGCGCCGGTCATCATCAGGCCGAGCCTCGCGACGGTGGCCTCGCTGCCGACCAGCGTGCCGGCGATGCGGCCCTCATACATCACCGCGATGCGGTCGCAGAGCATCAGCAGTTCCTCGAGATCCTCGCCGATGACGATGATGCCGCAGCCCTTCGCGCGCATGGCCAGGAACTTTTCGTGGATGAAACGAGCAGCGCCGATGTCGAGGCCGCGGGTCGGCTGCGAGACGATCAGCACTTTCGGGTCGAAGGCGAGCTCGCGCGCCAAAAGCGCCTTCTGCAGATTGCCGCCGGACAGCGCGCCGGCGCGCACCATCGGCCCGGGGCAGCGTATGTCGTAGGCCTTGATCTGCGCCTCGGTGAAGGCGCGGATCGCGGCGGGATCGAGCAGTCCCTTGCGGCTGAAGGCTTCGGTGCCGATGCGCGGCAACACCATGGAGTCGGCCAGCGGCAGGTTGGTGACCAGCCCGGTCGTCATCCGGTCCTCCGGGATGCGGCCGAGCCCGAGCGCCTGCAGCTCGCGCGGCGAGTATTGCGCGACCGTTTTGCCGGCTATCGTCATCGTGCCGGCCTTGGGCGGCAGCATGCCGGAGATCACATCGGCGAGCGCGCGTTGACCGTTGCCCGAAACGCCGGCGATGCCCAGGATCTCGCCGGCGCGGACGAAAAGCGAGACGTCGCGCAGCGGCGTGCCGGCATGGCCGGAAGTGGAAATGCCGTCGAGCGTCAGCACCGAAGCGCCGGGCGTCGAAGCCTCCCTGGTCGGCGGCACGATTTCGTGGCCGCACATCAGCTTCGCCATCTCGGCCGACGTGGTGCTTGCCGGATGGTCGACACGGCCGGCGACCTTGCCGTGCCTGAGTACCACGCAGCGATGCGTGAGCGCCCTGACTTCGTTCAGCTTGTGCGAGATGAAGATGATGCCGAGCCCCTGGCCCGCCATCGAGCGCAACGCGGCGAACAGGCCGTCGACCTCGCTCGGTGCCAGCACCGCCGTCGGCTCGTCGAGGATCAACAGCTTCGCGCCGCGGAACAGCGCCTTGATGATTTCCAGCCGCTGCTGCTCGCCGACCGACAGCGCCGAGACCGGCAGGTCGGGATCGAGGCTCAAGCCATGCCGGCTGCCGATCTCCTTCAGCCGCGCCAGCCCGCCGGCACGGTCGATGCGGCCGGATTTGCCGGCAATGCCGATCAAAAGGTTTTCCAGCACCGTCAGCCGCGGCGCCAGATGGAAATGCTGGTGCACCATGCCGATGCCGGCGGCCAAGGCATCGGCCGAATCGCGGATGGCGACCGGCCTGCCCTCGACCAGGATCTCGCCGGCATCCGGCGCATAGGCGCCGAACAGCACGTTCATCAGCGTTGTCTTGCCGGCGCCGTTCTCGCCGAGCAGGCCGAGTATCTCGCCGGGCGCGACGCTGAGATCGACCGCCTCGTTCGCCCTGACGGCGCCGAAGCTCTTGGTGATGCCGCGCATTTCGATGAGTGGGGCGGACAAGGGCGAATCCTGGCGAGAATGGCGCGATTCTTTACCCTCCCCCTTGTGGGGAGGGTCGGCTCACGATCGCGGCGAAGCGGAGATTGTGAGACGGGGCGGGGGTGCGGCGCCGAACGCCCCCACCCCGCTCCGCTTCGCGGATCGACCCTCCCCACAAGGGGGAGGTAAAGATCAATCCGAAACCGGCGTGTTCTCGTCGACGTCGACGCGGAAATTGCCTTCCAGAATCTCGGCCTTCTTCTTCTCGACCAGATCCTTGACCTCGGCCGGCAGCGTCTTGTCGAACTTGTGGTAGGGCGCCAGATACGAGCCGCCCTTGCCCATGCGCGAGAAGTCGCCATAGTCCTGCGCGGTGAAGACGCCGGCCTTGACCAGCTTGATCGCCTGCTCGACCGTCGGATACATGTTCCAGACCGGGCCGGTGATGACCGTGTCCGGGCCGAGGCTCGACTGGTCGGACATGTTGGAGATGGCGTAGATCTTCTTTTCCACCGCCGCCTCGATGACGCCGAAGCGCTCGGCATAGATGACGTCGACGCCGGCATCGATCTGCGCCACCGCCGCTTCCTTGGCCTTCGGCGGATCGAAGAAGGAGCCGATGAAGGCGACCTTCCTTTTGATGTTCGGATTGACCTCCTTGGCGCCGGCAAAGAAGGCGTTGACCAGCCGGTTCACCTCCGGAATGCCCATCGCCGCGACAGCGCCCACGGTGCCCGACTTGGACATCTTGCCGGCGATCAGCCCGGAGAGGTAGGCCGGCTCATGGATCCAGTTGTCGAAGACGCCGAAATTGGGTTCGGCCGGGCCGGCGCCGGAGCCGAACAGCCAGGCCGTCTTCGGGAACTGCTTGGCGGTCTTTCGGGATTCGCGCTCGGCGGCGAAGGCGTCGCCCAGCACCAGCTGGTAGCCGCCCTGGGCATATTCGCGCATGACACGGCTGAAGTCGGCGGTCTGCACCTTTTCCGACCATTTGTATTCGATGCCGAGTTCCTTCTCGGCCTTTTGCAGGGCGACATGGATCTGGTTGTCCCACGGCTCCTCGATCGGCGTGGCGAAGATCGCCGCCACCTTCAGCTTCTTGTCCTTGGCGAAAGCCGCGCCGGGCAACACGGCTGCCGCGAGGCCGAGCGCGCCAAGTTCCAGCACGTTGCGCCGCGACAGGCCGGCACGCTGCATTTTGCTATGATCGTCTTTCATGGAAGTGCCCCTCTGGTTGACAGCCGTGTCGAGCCGGCCGTTCTCAGGAATGTCAGACGCTGGACTATGGAACGGTGTCTGAGTTTTGTCCACATGGTCAAATTTGATGGCGAGCATATAGGGCGATCCTCTTCTTCGTCATTCTATGGCGGAGCAAGGAGCGAAGCGACGCGCGCAGACCATAGAATCCATGCCGTGACGTCCGAAAACGGCGACGGTGCAGAACGATAGACGGCTGTGCCATCGCTTGTTCTGGACCGTTGGATTCTTCGTTTGATGGAACGGCATGGATTCCAGGGTCTGCGCTTCGCTTCGCCCTGGAATGACGAAGTTACCGGGCACCGCCAATAACTTCCCAACCCCCCGTCTCGGCAAACCTTCTCAAGACCGGCGCCGGCTCGAAAATCGCCCTGCCGGTCCGCCCATGCCAATGCTCCAGCCGCTCGAGGATCCGGGTCGCCCCCTCGAGCCCGGCCCAGAACATCGGCCCGCCCTTGCCGACGGGAAAGCCGTAGCCGTTGACCCAGACGACGTCGATGTCGGAAGCGCGCGCCGCGATGCCTTCCTCCAGGATTTTCGCGCCCTCGTTGACCAGGGGATAGAGCATGCGCTCGATGATTTCGTCAGCGCCGATTTCGCGCTGCGCGATCCCCTGTTCCGCCGCTTTGGCCCGGATCAACTCCGCAACCTCAACGTCCGCAACGGGTTCCCGTGAGCCGCCCTCGTAGCGATACCAGCCGCGCCCTGTCTTCTGGCCGAAACGCCCCTCTTCGCACAGCGTGTCGGCAATGACCGCCGTCAGCCCGCGCGCCTTGCGGTTGCGCCAGCTGATATCGAGCCCAGCGAGATCGCCCATCTGAAACGGCCCCATCGGCCAGCCGAAATCGGTGAAGACCTTGTCGACTTGGGCAGGTGTGGCACCTTCCAACAGCAGCGCCTCATTCTCCGCACCCCGTGCGGAAAGCATGCGGTTGCCGACGAAACCGTGGCAGACTCCGACGACGACCGCCACCTTGCCGATGCGCCGCGCCAGATCGGCAACCGTCGCCAGCGCATCGGGCGCGGTCTTTTCGGCGCGCACGATCTCCAGGAGCTTCATGACGTTTGCCGGCGAGAAGAAATGCATGCCGAGCACGTCCTGCGGTCGCGCGGTCGCGCCGGCGATCTCGTCGACGTCGAGATAGGAGGTGTTGGTGGCAAGGATGGCGCCGGGCCTGGCCACGGCGTCCAGCCTGCCGAACACTTCTTTCTTGGCCGCCATGTCCTCGAACACGGCCTCGATGATCAGGTCGCAATCGGCAAGGTCGGCATAGTCGGTGCTGCCCTTGAACAGGCCGAGCCGCTGCCGTTTCGCCTCCTCCGTCAGCGAGCCGCGGCTGACCGAGACGGCATAGTTCTTGTCGATCATCGCCAGCCCGCGCTGCAGCGCTTCCGCGTTCGTCTCCAGCAAGGTCACCGGGAAGCCGCCATTGGCGAAGGCCATGGCGATGCCGCCGCCCATCGTGCCGGCTCCGATGATGCCGACGCGTTCTATCTTCCGCCGCTGCAGGTCCTTGCCCGGCACCTTCGCGGCCTCGCGCTCGGCGAAGAACAGATGCCGCTGCGCCCGCGACTGGTCGCCGGATACGAGCTTTGCGAAGGCCTGGCGCTCGGCAGCCAGCGCTTCATCGAAAGGCAAGGTGATCGCGTTGCGCACGGCCTCGGCGCAGGCAAGCGGCGCTTCCAGCCCGCGCGCCTTTCGGGCGAGGCCGGCCGCCTGGGCGTCGAACGCGGCGAGATCTGTTTCGAGAAGCCGGTCGTTGCGATCGCGGACAGCGATGAACGGTCCACCCCGATCAGCCATTTCGTCAGCGAAACGAACGGCCTCCGCCAACAGATCGCCGTCAAAAACCGCATCGACAAGGCCCGCCGCCTTGGCTTCGTAGGCCGAAATCGGCGCTCCTGAAACAATCATGCCGAGCGCCTTCGCGGCGCCGACCAGACGCGGCAGGCGCACCGTGCCGCCGCCGCCGGGCAGCAGGCCGAGCTTCACTTCCGGCAGTCCGAGCCTGGCGCCGGCATCGGCGACGCGGAAATGGCAGCCGAGCGCCAGCTCCAGCCCGCCGCCGAGCGCCGTGCCATGGATGGCCGCGACCGTCGGCTTGGCGATGGTTTCGAGCAAAGCGACGATGGCGCGCAGTTCCGGCTGCTCGACCGGCTTGCCGAACTCGGTGATGTCGGCGCCGGCGACAAAGGTGCGCCCGGCGCAGGCGATGACGATGGCTCTGGCGGCTAGGTCGTCACGCAGCGTGGCGAGCGCCTCGTAAAGCGGCTTGCGGACGTGAAAACTCAGCGCATTGACCGGCGGATTGTCGATGGTGACCACCGCCATACCGCTCTCGATTGCGACGCTGACAGAACTGGACAAGCGGGACCTCCCGAGACCGGCTGCGACCGGGAGGGTTTACTCGGCTGCGTCGCGAATGGGAACCCGATCCGGCGCTGGCACAATGATTGTCGGCGAAGGT
This sequence comes from Mesorhizobium sp. M1D.F.Ca.ET.043.01.1.1, assembly GCF_003952385.1. Taxonomy (NCBI): domain Bacteria; kingdom Pseudomonadati; phylum Pseudomonadota; class Alphaproteobacteria; order Hyphomicrobiales; family Phyllobacteriaceae; genus Mesorhizobium; species Mesorhizobium sp. M1D.F.Ca.ET.043.01.1.1. The sequence continues at coordinate 3,660,323 of NZ_CP034444.1, read as the reverse complement.
GGGGCGGCGGTGCGCTGGAACGACTTTCCGGCCCAAATGCGCAAAAACGGAAACGCTGTCCCGCCGGCCTCTCGCAGCCCTGCGCCGCTACGACTAGCGCACGGCCTTTTCCCCACCCGCCGCGGTGATCACCCCGACGATGATCAGCCCGGTCAGCACCAGCCGCACGCCGGCGCTGACGCCGAAGGTGTTGAGCATGGTAAGGAGCAGCACGAGGAACAGGCCGGCGCCCCAGACGCCGGGCACATTGGCCTTGCCGCCGGCGACCGAGGTGCCGCCTATGACGACGACCGCGATCGAGGCGAGCAGATATTCGTTGCCGATATCGACATTGGCGCCGCGGAAATAGCCGGCGAGCAGCGCGCCGTCGATGCCGCCCAGCGCCCCGCACAGCGTGTAGGTGAGGAAGCGGACGCGGCCGACATTGACGCCGGCGAGCCAGGCGGCGCGGATGTTCTGGCCGATCGCCAGCACCGAGCGGCCATAGATCATGCGCTGCAACGCCAAGGCTGCACCGATCGTGAAGACAACCGTCAGCATCGCCAGCACCGGGATGCCGAGAACCTGCCAGTTGGTGAAATCGGCGAAGCCCGGCGGCGGCTTGATCTGCAGGCCGCGGCCATAGCTGATGTCGACCGACTGGATGATGAAGCTTGCCGACAGCGTCGCGATGATCGGCGGGATGCGCAGCGCCCAGATCAGCAGGTAGTTGATGGCGCCGATGGCCGCGCCGCAGGCGAGCGCGGCGAGCAGCCCGACGACGATCATGGAATCGCTGCCGCCCATCACCTTCATCGCCACGGCGCTGGCGAGCCCTATGTTGGCCGGCAGCGACAGGTCGACGTTGCCGGGCCCCAGCGTGATGACGAACATCTGGCCGACGCCGACGATGACGGTGAAGACTGCCAGCGAGAGCGCCGCCGTGACCATGCCGCCGGCACCGTAGCCGCCGGTGAAGGCAACCGTCGCCGCCCACACCACGAGCGCGCCGACGAAGGACCAGATCCAGGGTTTCTCGAGCAGCATCCGCACGGAGGTCATTTTCACCGCTCCCTGCGGCTGATCAGCACCCGCGCCGCCAGCACGATGATCAGGATCGCGCCGTTGGCGGCCACCTGCCAGTCGGGCGGGATGTGCATGAAGGTCAAGAGCGGCGAGGCGGCCAACGCCAGCGTCAGCGCGCCGATGACCGCGCCGACCGGCGACACCCGGCCGCCGACGAACTCGCCGCCGCCGAGGATGACGCCGGCGATCGACAGCAGCGTATAGCCGTTGCCTATATTGGCGTCGGCTGAGGTGGTGATGCCGATCAGCGCCATGCCGGAGAGCACGCCGAAAAGGCCGGTCAGCGCGAACAGCACGATCTTGGTTCGGAGCAGCGACCAGCCGGCGCGCCTGAGCGCCGCGGCGTTGCCGCCGGAGCCGCGCAGGATCACGCCGTAGGAGGTGCGCATCAGGCCGAAATGCACGACCGCGGCGATGAGCAGCGCGGCAAGGATCGGGAACGGAATGTAGGGCGGCTTGAAGGACATCAGCGCCAAGAGCCAGTCCGGCGCCTTGCCGCCGGGTTTGGGCAGGATGAGGATGGCCAGCCCCTGCCAGACGAAGCTCATGCCGAGCGTCACCACGATCGAGGGCAGGTTGCGCAGATGGATCAGCGCGCCGAGCAGCGCGTAGACGCCGATCGCGCCGAAAAGGACGACAATGCCGATGAGCGGCGCGTCGCGCAGCCAGGTGGCGGTGACGCAGCCGACGAAGCCGACGAAGGTGCCGATCGACAGGTCGAGCTCGTTGCCGGCGATGACGAACATCTGCGCGATCGTCGCCAGCGCGATCGGGATCGCCAGGTTGAGCATCAGGTTGAAGCCGAAATAGCTGATGGCGCGCGGGTTGAGCCAGGCAATGGCGAACAGCACCAGCGCCAGTGACAGCGCCGGCAAAAGACCGCGCAGCATGCGCGCCCGGGCCGCACTGCCGCGCGGCGAGGATTTCGGAAGCGTGCCGGGAGCGATCGCCGTCATCTCAGGCCGCATCGCCGAACGAGGACTGGATGATCTTCTCCTCCGTCAGCTCGTCACGGCCGAGATTGGCCACGATCCGGCCGTTCTTGAAGACATAGACATGGTCGCAATTGTCGAGCTCCTCGGTCTCGGTGGTGTACCAGAGGAAGGTGCGCCCCTTGGCGGCCTCCTCGCGAACGAGGTCGTAGACTTCGAGCTTGGTGCCGATGTCGACGCCGCGCATCGGATCGTCCATCAGCACGATCTCGGCGTCGGAGCCGAGTGCGCGGGCAAACAGCGCCTTCTGCTGGTTGCCGCCCGACAGCGAGAAAATGTTGTTGTTGATGTCCGGTGTGCGGATGCCGATCTTCTTCTTCCAGAAATCCGCGAGCTCCGCCTCGCGCTGCGGCGAGATCAAAAAACCGTTGCGCAGGCGGGTAAGCGAGCGGATGCCGATGTTCTGCGCGATCGACCATTGCGCGAAGATGCCGTCCGCCTGGCGGTCGCCGGCGACCAGCGCCACCGGCGCGGTCACCTCGACGCCCGCCTTGGCGCGCGAAGCCGCCGAGAAGATCGCAAGCAAGAGATCGGTCTGGCCGTGGCCGGCGAGTCCGGCAAGGCCGATGATCTCGCCGGCGCGGGCGATGAGCTCCTTGCCGTCCTGCTGCCGCGCCGGGGCCGCGCGCACCCTGAGCGGACCGACCTCCACCTTGCGGCTCTCGGCGGCGGCCTTGCTATGGCCCTCGGCGCCGCCCATGGCGGCAACCAGCTTGTCGCGGTCGAACGCATTCGCGGCATCCGCCGCGACCACCTTGCCGTCGCGCATCACCACGATGCGGTCGGCATTCTGCAGCACTTCGCCCAGCACATGCGAGATCAGGATGCAGCTGCCGCCGCCCTCGACGAAGCGGCGCACGAAGGCGAGCAGCTGGCCCGCCGTATGCGCGTCGAGCGACGAGGTCGGCTCGTCGAGGATGACCAGGTGCAGCGGCTTGCTTGTCAGCGTGAAGGCGCGCGCCACCTCGACCATTTGCCGCCTGCCGATGGACAGGTCGCCGGCGATGTCGTCCGCCGAGATGCCGTGGCCGGGAAAGATCTCGTCGAGCTTGGCCTGGATCAGATCGGCGGCCTTGCGCCGCCAGCGGAAACCGGCGAGCGAGGGGTGGTTGATGCGCGTGTTTTCGGCGACGCTGAGGTTTGGGCAGAGCGACAGCTCCTGGAAGACGCAGCGTATGCCGAGCTCGAGCGCGCGCGCCACGGAATAGCCGGCTTCCTGATTGCCGCGCACGGCGATCTGCCCGCCATCGGGCCGCAGCGTGCCCGCCACCATATGCATCAGCGTCGACTTGCCGGCGCCGTTGTGGCCGACCAGCCCGACGCATTCGCCGGCGCCGACATGGAAGTCGACCCCGTTGAGAGCCCTGACGGCGCCGAAATGTTTTTCGGCGCCGTCCAGCCTGACGATGTCGGTGTTTGCCTTGAGCATGCTCAACGATACCCGGTTGGCGACGCTGACGGCAATGCGCTCACCGTTACTACTTGATGTTGGCCTTTATGGCCGCGACGGCGTCTTCCTGCGTGTATTCATGCGTGGCGACGCCTCCTTCCTTGATCTTCGGCAGCGCGGCCTCGAAATCGTCCTGGGTGAAGGCGAGATAGGGCACCAGGAGATCGTGCGGAATATCCTTGCGGCCGTCGAGCACCTGTTGCGCCACCCAGAAGGCGAGCGTCGACACGCCGGGCGCGATCGAAGCCGACCAGGTCGTGTAGCCGTCCTTCTCCTTCTGCTCCTTCCACCACTTCAATTCGTCCTGGCGGTTGCCCATGATGATGGTCGGGCGCGGCTTGCCGGCGGCGGCGAAGGCTTGCGCTGCGCCATAGCCGTCGCCGCCCTGGTCGACGATGCCGACGACGTCGGGCAGCGACGGCAGGATGGTCGCAACCGCCTTCTGCGCCGTGGTCTGGTCCCAGTCGCCGGTCACCGAGCCGACGATCTTGAACTCGGGATGAGCGGCGACGCCTTCGAGGATGCCGGCATGGATGGCGTCGTCGATCGAGGTGCCGGCCAGCCCGCGGATCTCGAGCAGGTTGCCGCCCTTCGGCTGGAACTTGGCCATCTGCTCGACTTCCTGCTTGCCCATGTCCTTGAAGTCGACGACGACGCGGTAGGCGCAAGGCTCGGTGACGGTGCCGTCGAAGGAGACGACGACGATGCCGGCATCGCAGGCCTGCTTGATGGCGCCGTTCAACGCATCCGGCGAGGCGGCGTTGATGACGATCGCGTCATAGCCCTGCAGGATCAGGTTCTGCACCTGGGCGGCCTGGGTCGGCACTTCCTTGTCGGCGGTGGTGAAGACGTCCGCCGCCGCCACCACCTTGTCGTCGACCGCCTTCTTGGTGACGATGCCATAGCTGTCGAGCATCGCCTGGCGCCAGGAATTGCCGGCGTAATTGTTGGAGAAGGCGATCTTCTTGCCGCTCGTGTCGGCAAGCGCCGTGCCCGAGGCGAGCATGGCTGCAAGGGCGCTCAAGACCAGTAGTTTCTTCATGTCACTATCCTCCCAGATGTGTTGACTGCTGCACTTCCATCGGCCCCGCGGCCGACTTCATTCCAATCCGATCCGAGCGCTCAATTCGATCCGAGCGCTCACGCTCAAAACAGCCTCAGCCCCGGCACGCGCACCCTCAGCCGGTAGAGCGAGGTCGATGCGGCGATGTAGAGGCTCCTCAGATCGTCGTCGCCGAAGGTGAAGTTGGCGCAATCTTCCGGTGTCGCGATGACGCCGAGAAGATCGCCCGAGGCATCGAACACATGGATGCCGCCCGGGCCGGTGCAATAGAGGTTTCCCCGGCTGTCGATCTTCATCCCGTCGGGCGCCCCGGGCCCCTCGCCTTCCGTCACCGCCCAAACCGCGCCGCCGTTGAGATCGCCGTTCGCTTCAACGCCGAACACCCTGATGTGGCCGCGCTCGGTGTCGTTGACGAACAGCCTCGATTCGTCGAGCGAGAAGCAGAGCCCGTTGGGCTGCGTGAAATCGTCGGCGACGAGCGTCAGCCGCGCGCCGTCGCCATCGATGCGGTAGACGCCCTGGAACGACAGCTCCTGCGGCCTCGGCACGCCGTAGAATTCCGCCCGGCCGTAGGTCGGATCGGTGAAATAGATCGAGCCGCCGGTGGCGACGACGATGTCGTTCGGGCTGTTGAGCTGCGCGCCCTGGTAGTGGGTGGCGAGGACCGTCGTCGCGCCATTCGGCTCGGCGCGCGTCACTCGGCTGGTCGCGTGCTCGCAGGTCACGAGCCGGCCCTGCCGGTCGAGCGTGTTGCCGTTGGCCATCTGGCTGGGATTGCGAAGCAGCCCGATCTCGCCCGAGGTGCTGCGCCGGTACATGCGGCTTTGCGGAATGTCGGAAAAGACCAGCCATTTCTCGTAAGGATGCCACACCGGTCCCTCGATGAAGCCGTAGCCGGTAGCAAGCCGCTCCATCGCCGCATTGCCGACGACGTCGCCGAAGCCGGAACGACGGGCGTGCGCCGGGATCGACATTACGGGCCCTTCGGTTCCCGCACCGGCTTGCCGGCGACGAACCAGTCGCTGCCCGGCACATCCTCGATTACCACCCAGATCTTGTCCATGGGCAATTCGGCGACCTCGCTGATCGCCTCGGTGACGCGGCGCGAGATCTCGTTCTTGCGCTTTTGCGAATGGCCCTCGAGTATCCGTATGCTGACGAACGGCATGGGCACCTCCCGCTATTTTTTTCTTTTTGTAGGACAAAAAAGCGTAACCAGGATGCAGGCCGGGCGATACGGGTCTAAGCGCATCGCCGACTGTGGTTTTGCACAGTCGGCAGCTGTAAGCAGGAGAAAAGTGATGGCGGAGCGTCCCGTCGAGCGGATCGTGCGGATTGCGGAACTGGAGATCGATCCGGGCCAGATCGAAAGCTTCAGGACCTTGCTCGCCGAAGAGATCGAGGCCTCGGTGCAGAACGAGCCCGGCGTGCTGTTTCTTCATGCGGTCTCGGTCAAGGATGCGCCTCAAATGGTACGCGTGATCGAATGCTATGCCGATCAGTTCGCCTACCAAGCCCACCTGACCACACCACACTTTCTCAAGTACAAATCGCGGACCGCTAGTATGGTCAGGTCGCTGAGGCTGATCGAAACCGAGCCGATCGCTCTGAGGGCGAAGAGCAATCACAATTCAGACTGAGCGGGGCCTACTGATCCTGCGGCGGCGTCGCCTGAGCGAGCCAGGCGTCGAGCTGCTCCTGCTCGCGCCGCAGCGCGTCGATGTTGATCAGCCCGCGCGCCATGGCGAGATAGATGGCGCGGGTGCGCGAATTGAAGACCGACGCTTCGCCGGCGCCGTCTTCCGGCGGCACGATGCCCAGCTTGTCGTAGACATGCTTGATGCGGCTTTGCGCGCCGCGGATCGACAAGCCGCGCCGCGCCGCGATCGCCCGGTCGGTCAGGCCGAGCGCAATGTCGATCAGGCTCTCATATTCGCCGTCGGTGATGCCCTCGAATCGGTCCTGGACGCGGTGCTGGATGCCGCGGATCTCGCGGTCGATGATGCAGTGCCCCTCGCGGAACACGCCGCGCAGCGCCGAACGCATGCCTTCTTCGGTCGCCGACTTCAGCACATAGCCATAGACCGAGCCCGGCGGCACGATGCGCGCCACGCCCCGCACATAGGCCTCGTCGGCGAAATTCGACCAGAACAGGATATGCGTGCCGGCGCGCCGGCTCCAGATGGCGCGGGCCACCTCGATGCCGGTCGCCTTGGGCAGCTGCAGGTCGAGCACGACATGCGGCGGCTGCCGCTCGGCGGCGAGGCTGATGGCGTCCTCGCCGTCGCCTGCTTCGATCACCTCGACGTCGCCCGGCCACAGTTGCTCGACGGTGCGCCGCGCGAAGGTGCGGTGCAGCCCGTCATTTTCCGCGATCATCACCAGCATCAGATAGCCTCCGCCACGGATTGGCCTGCCAGCGCCACGGTTCGTGTCGAGCCCTTGCCCATCGTCGGCTCGCGGTCGATCTCGATGACGACCCGCGTGCCGCCCTTGCGGCCGGCCGGCTCGAAACGCAGACGCGCCCCGACAAGCGCCGCTCGCGTATGCATGTGGCCGATGCCGCCCTGAGCGGCGGGGTCGACCGTGCCGCAGCCATGGCCGTCATCGCAGACGGTCACGCTGAACGTGCCCGGCGTGGAGGCGAGCTGCACCTCGATGCGGCTCGGCCCGGCATGGCGCACCGCGTTGTTGATCGCTTCCTGCACGATCCGGTAGAGCGCCGTGCGCAACGTTTCCGACAGGCTGTCGGCGCTGCCGTCGCTGGCGTCGGCGATGCGCACCGCGATCGGCGGCTTGGCCCTGGCGACGCTGCGGTTGAGATGCGCCTCGACTGCGTCGCGCAGGCCGAACAGTTCCAATACGCTCGGCCGCATGTCGTCGACGATGTGGCGCAGTTCCGCCAGGCAGCCCGCCACTTCCTGCTCGAGATCGGCGAGCTGGGCCGTCCGCGCCACGCCCCGGCTGCGGAAGGCCGAGACCTGGCGCGCGATGCGGGCGAGGTCGGCGAGCGTCTGGTCGTGCAGGTCCATGGCCATGCGGCGGCGCTCGCGCTCCATGCCTTCGGTCAATTGCGAGGCGCCGACCCTCAGCAGTTCGGCGCGGTTGCGCGCCTCGCTCTCGGCGAGCATGGCGCGGCGCGCCTCCTCGGTCTGGATCAGCGCGAAGATGTAAGGGCCGATCAGGTCGGCGCATTGCTGGGCGATCTCGACGTCTTCCTGGGTGTAGCAGCCGGCTTCGTGCCGGCTGATGTTGAGCGCGCCGATGACGCTGCCGCGGGCCCTGAGCGGCACGATGATGCGGCTGCGCAGCTTGGCGGCGAAGATCGGCCCGTCGAAGGCTCCCTCGAAGTGGAAGCGGTCGTCGATCAGCGCATTGCCGGATAGGAGATAAGGCGTCTCGCCCCGCAGGACGCGACGGATCGGGCTGCCGTCGACCGGGTGCTGCGCCAGATCGCTCCAGCTGGTGTGGAAGCCGGCCTCGTAGCAGGCATGCATGCGTCCATCGAGCGACAGCACCGCCAGGTCGATATGGTCGTGCGGGATGAGCGTGCCGATTTCGATCGCCGTCGCCCGGAACGCCGAGCCCGGATCGATATGCCCGGCCAGGGCCCGCGAGATCGCGAGCAGCCGGTCGATCAGCTGGGGAGATACCTCCGACATGTTTCCTCCCTGGATGATGCCGCGGAAAAACGCGCCATGCCGGGCCTCGTGGCGCAGCCTCCAATGCTTTTCCGCAGTCCTCCCTGGTTGCGAAATAGTGAGCGCTTGACGGTGCGCCTGTCAACGAGGGCTCACGTTGCGGCAGGGCGATCAACTTCAGGTGCGAAGATTGAAAACCCGCCGGCTCCTGGTCTAAGCATGTCTCCCGAAAGCGGGAACCGGTTCGGGACAAAGACATGCGTAAGATCAAAAACCTAAAGCGAACCTGAAAGATCGCGATGCGCTTTGGGAACGGCGCCAGGAGATCAATGCATGGCAGTGACGCCGACCATTGCACAGGGCGCCCCGGGAATTCCCGCGCGCTGGACGTCAAGCGCCAAGAGCGGCATCGGCACCGCGCTTTCGGCGAAGAGCCCGCTCTGGTTCACCGTCAGCCACGGCATATTGAACGAGGTCTATTATCCGCGCCTCGACAGCGCCTGCACGCGCGACATGGAGCTGATCGTCACCGGACCCCACGGCTCCTTCTCGGAAGAGAAGCGCGATGCGGTGCACACGATCGAGCCGTTCGAGGACGGCGTGCCGGCCTACCGCTTGGTCAACACGGCGGCCGATGGCTCCTACCGGGTAGAAAAGCGCATTGTTACGGACCCGAAACGCCCTGCCCTGCTGCAGGAAATCACCTTCGCGGCGCTTACGGGTCAGGCCGCGGACTATCGCGTTTACGCATTGCTTGCGCCGCATCTGGTCAATGCCGGCATGGGCAACACCGCCTGGGTCGGCGAGCACAAGGGACAGCGCATCCTTTTTGCGTCAGGCCGCGGCGTCTCGGTCGCGCTCGCCTCATCGCTGCCCTGGGGCGACTGCTCGGCCGGCTATGTCGGCTTCTCCGACGGCTGGCAGCTGCTTCGGGATGGCGGCGCGCTCGATCCGGCCTTTGAGCGCGCGGAGGACGGCAATGTGGCGCTGACTGGCGAGATCGGCTTCCCGGCAGGCAAGGGCATGGCCCTGCTCGCGCTCGGCTTCGGCGCCTGGCCTGAAGAGGCGGCGGAGATCGCGCTGGCCAGCCTGAAGGGCGGTTTCGAGGCGGCCGCCGAAACCTATGCCGCCAACTGGCGGAAATTCCAGGCCGGGCTGGAAAAGCTCGACCGGCATTCTGCTTCCGGCCTGAACACCTACCGCATCAGCACGGCGGTGCTCGCCTCGCATCTGTCGGTCGCCAGGCCCGGCGCCGCCGTCGCCAGTCTCTCGATCCCCTGGGGCTTCAACAAGGGCGACGACGATCTCGGCGGCTACCATCTGGTCTGGCCGCGCGATCTGGTCGAGACGGCGGGCGGCTTCCTCGCCGCCGGCGACGCCAGGCAGGCGCTGCAGATCCTCACCTATCTGCGCTCGATCCAGCAGCCGGACGGGCACTGGCCGCAAAACTGCTGGTCGAGCGGAACGCCTTACTGGCCCGGCATCCAGATGGACGAGTGCGCCTTTCCGCTGTTGCTCGCCGACGCGCTGCGCCGCGCCGGCCATCTGCCGCCCGCCAAACTTGGCGAGTTCCTGGCCATGATCGAGAGCGCGGCCTCCTATGTGGTGCGTAACGGCCCCGTCACCGGCGAGGACCGCTGGGAGGAGGACGCCGGCTACAGCCCGTTCACGCTGGCCGTCGAGATCGCGGCTCTTCTCGTCGCCGCCGACATGCTCGACGCCTGCGGCAAAAATGAGCCGGCAAACTATCTGCGCGAGACCGCCGATTGCTGGAACGGAGAGATCGAGCGCTGGACCTATGTCACCGGCACCGAACTCTGCGCCAGGGAAGGCGTCGATGGCTATTATATCCGCATCGCCCCATCCAACGATGCCGGCGCCGCTTCGCCCAAGGACGGTTTCGTGCCGATCAAGAACCGGCCGCCCGGCGACACCGACAAGCCGGCCGAAGCCATCGTCAGCCCGGATGCGCTGGCGCTGGTCCGTTTCGGGCTCAGGGCCGCCGACGATCCGCGCATCCTGAACACCGTCAAGGTCATCGACGCCACGCTGCGCTGCGACCTGCCGCAGGGCCCGGTCTGGTACCGCTACAGTGGCGACGGCTATGGCGAGCATGACGACGGCTCACCCTTCGACGGCACCGGCCGGGGCCGGCCCTGGCCGCTGCTCGCCGGTGAGCGCGCGCATTACGAGCTGGCCGCCGGACGTCCCGGGAAAGCGGCGGAGCTGCTCGAAACATTCGAGCGCTCGGCCAGCGTCGGCGGCCTGCTGCCGGAGCAGGTCTGGGACAGGCCCGACATGCCGGAGCGCGAATTGCGGCTCGGCGCGCCCTCCGGCAGCGCCATGCCGCTGGTCTGGGCGCATGCCGAGCATATCAAGCTGTTGCGCTCGCTGCGCGATCGCAGGGTCTTCGACATCCCGCCCCAAGGCGTCGAACGCTATATCAAGCAAAAGACCGTCTCGCCCTTCCGCTCATGGCGCTTCAACAACAAGATCCGCTCCATTCCCGCCGGCAAGGTCCTGCGTGTGGAACTTGCGGCGCGCGGCGTTGTTCACTGGAGCAGCGACAAATGGCTGACGGTGCATGACGACAAGACGACCGAGAACGCCTTCGGCGTCCATCTGGTCGATCTGTCCGTTACCGGCCTGCCGCCGGGATCGACGATCGCCTTCACTTTTTTCTGGCCCGAAGCCAGCCGTTGGGAGAATGTCGACTTCACTGTCGATATCGGCGCATAAGACGGCCAGCAGAATCTTCTTTCCTCAAGCAATCGGGATGGCACCATGCAGATCGGAATGATGGGACTGGGCAGGATGGGCGCCAATATGGTGCGCCGCCTGATGCGCGACGGCCATGAATGCGTCGTCTACGACATCAATTCGGCAAGCGTCGCCGGCATGGTCAAGGACGGCGCCGTCGGCGCCGCCTCGCTGGAAGAGTTCGTCGCCAAGCTCGCCAAGCCGCGCTGCGCCTGGCTGATGCTGCCGGCCGCGATCACCGGCAGGATCGTCGACCAGGTGGCGGCGCTGATGGAGCCCGGCGACATCATCATCGACGGCGGCAATTCCTATTATCATGACGCCGTCGACCAGGCCGCGAAACTGGCGACCAAAGGCATCAGCTTCGTCGATGTCGGCACCAGCGGCGGCGTCTGGGGTCTCGAGCGCGGCTACTGCCTGATGATCGGCGGCCCCGATGAGGCCGTGCAGCACCTCGATACGGTCTTCGCCACGCTGGCGCCCGGCGCCGATGCCGGAACCAACCCCTCAAAAGACGCCGGAACCGCGGCCTTCGGCTATCTGCATTGCGGGCCGAGCGGCGCCGGCCACTTCGTCAAGATGGTACACAACGGCATCGAGTACGGCGTCATGGCCGCCTATGCAGAAGGCATCAACATCCTGAAATCGGCCAACGCCGGCAAACGCGGCCGGACCGCGGACGCCGAGACCAGTCCGCTGGAAAACCCGCAATATTACCAGTTCGATATCGACCTCGCCCAGGTGGCCGAGGTTTGGCGGCATGGCAGCGTCATCGGTTCCTGGCTGCTCGACCTCACCGCCGGCGCGCTGAAGAACGACCCCTCGCTCACGCAGTTCGGCGGCCGGGTGTCGGACTCGGGCGAAGGCCGCTGGACGCTGAAGGCGGCGATCGACACCGGCGTTCCGGCGCCCGTACTCTCCTCGGCGCTGTTCGACCGCTTCTCATCGCAAGGCGAGTCCGCCTTCGCCGACAAGCTTCTGTCCGCCATGCGCTATGCCTTCGGCGGGCATGTCGAGAAGTCGAAGACCGGCGCCTGAGGAGAGAGACAGGATGAGCCAGGAGAGGTCCGACACGCTGGTGCTTTTCGGGGCGACCGGCGACCTTGCGCACAAGAAGATATTTCCGGCGCTCTACCACATGGTCGCCAAGGGGACGCTCGCCGAGCCGGTGATCGGGGTCGCCTTCGACCCTTGGGAGCTCGCCAAACTGGTGGACCGTGCCCGCGACGGCATCGTCAATGCGCTGGGCGCCGTCGACGACAAGGTGTTCGCCAAGCTCGCCTCGCTGCTGCGCTATGTCAGCGGCGATTATCGCGATCCCGCCACCTTCGAGAGGCTGAAGACGGCGCTCGGCCCGGCGCAGCGGCCGCTGCATTACATGGCCGTGCCCCCGACCATGTTCGAAACCGTCGTGCAAGGGCTGGAACAGTCCGGCACCGCGCGCGGCGCGCGGCTGATGGTCGAGAAACCCTTCGGCCACGATCTGCAGTCGGCGCGCTGGCTGAACCGCGTGCTGCATCTGGTGTTCGACGAACAGTCGATCTTCCGCATCGACCACTATCTCGGCAAGGAAGCGATCCAGAACCTGCTCTATTTCCGCTTCGCCAATGCCTTTCTCGAGCCGATCTGGAACCGCAACTTCGTCGAGAGCGTGCAGATCACCATGGCCGAGGATTTCGGCATCGACGGCCGCGGCAAATTCTATGACGACGTCGGCTGCATCCGCGACGTCATCGAGAACCATCTGCTCAATATCCTTCTGCTTCTGGCGATGGAGCCGCCGGTCGGCCGCTCGGCCGACGACCTGATCGACGAGAAGGTGCAGGTGCTGCGCGCGATCCGCACGCTGACCAGGGACGATGTCGTGCGCGGCCAGTTCGACGGCTATCTGGCGGAGCCTGGCGTGCGGCCGAACTCTCCGGTCGAAACCTTCGCCGCGGTCCGCTTCTTCGTCGACACATGGCGCTGGCGGGACGTGCCGTTCTTCATCCGCGCCGGCAAGAACATGCCGGTGCACGCCACCGAAGTGATCGTGCGGCTGAAGCGGCCGCCGCTCGACGTTTTCGATCCGATCAAGCCGGGCGACGCCAACTATGTCCGTTTCCGCATCGACCCGCAGGTGGCGATCTCGATCGGCGCCCAGCGCAAGGTGGCCGGCGACGACATGATCGGCGAGCAGGTGGAACTGACCGCGCTCGACGACACCAAGGGCGACATGCCGCCCTACGAGCGGCTGATCGGCGACGCCATGAACGGCAACGGCCAGCTGTTCACCCGCCAGGACGCGGCCGAGCTCGCGTGGCGCATTGTCGGACCGGTGCTCGGCGACACCACGCCGCCGCAGATCTATGCGCCGAAGACCTGGGGACCGGCCGATGCCATGAACGGCTTCGGCCCGCCCAACGGCTGGATCAATCCGACCAGGTAGCATGGGAGGAACGGAATGGCGAAGGCGGCAAAACCGGCTGCGGCGACCGGCGAACCGGTCGTGCTCACCATCGACGTCGGCGGCTCGCGTGTTAAGATCCTCACCAGCGCCGGCGGCGACATGCGCCGCGCCGAGTCCGGGCCGGGCCTGACACCGCAGCAGATGGTCGCTTCGGTGAAGAAACTGGCCGAGGGTCTGGACTACGACGTGATCTCGATGGGCTATCCCGGCCCGGTCAGGGACAACAAGCCTTCGCTCGATCCCTTCAATCTCGGCAAGGGTTGGAACGGCTACGATTTCGGCGCCGCCTTCGGCAAGCCTGTCAAGGTCGTCAACGATGCGCTGTTGCAGGCGATCGGCAGCTATGAAGGTGGCCGCATGCTGTTCCTCGGCCTGGGCACCGGCCTGGGTGCTGCCATGATCCTCGACCACGTCGGGCAGCCGATGGAGCTTGCCCACCTTCCCTACAAGAAAGGCTGCAGCTTCGAGGATTATGTCGGCGAGCGCGGCCTGGAAAAGTACGGCAAGAAGAAATGGCGCAAATACGTTTTCGATGTCGTAGACAGGCTTCGCGCCGCCTTGCAGCCGGACTATGTGGTTATCGGCGGCGGCAATGTCGACAAGCTCGATGAATTGCCGGAAAAATCCAGGCGCGGCGACAACACACGCGCCTTCGAAGGCGGATTTCGACTGTGGCGCGACAAGGCGCTGGTCGTCTGATATTTTTACTTTCCAGTATACTTGTTCAAAATAGCGTGTAATTGCGCCGCTTATCGTTGCGCCGAGCAGATTTGCCGACTAGGAATTCGCCGGCCTGCCGCCGCCATGCGCCCGCGAAGGAACGGCAGTGCTCTGATTTGCATCCCGATTTGCGGCCGTGCGGCATAGAGGAGGAATTGACGTGGACGAGGATACCAATACAGCCAAGGAAGAAGTCGACCTGCTCGAGCTCACCGCTCACATCGTGTCGGCCTATGTCGCCAAGAACCGGCTGCCCGCTTCGGACCTGGGCGGTCTCATCGCCAGCGTCGCCTCCTCGATCGGCGGGCTGAACCAGCCGCCGGCCCCGGCGGCGCCCCCGCCCGTTCCCGCCGTCAACCCCCGCCGCTCGGTGACGCCGGACTACATCATCTGCCTCGAGGACGGGAAGAAGTTCAAATCGCTGAAGCGCCATATCGGCGTGCATTTCGGACTGACCCCGGAGGCCTACCGGACCAAATGGGGCCTGCCGGCGGACTATCCGATGGTCGCACCCAACTATGCGGCCTCGCGCTCCGAGCTCGCCAAATCGATCGGCCTCGGCCGCAAGGCGGAAGCGGCCCCGGTGAAGCCCGCCAGGGGAAGACGGGCCAAGGCGACGGCCTGAGCCGATCCGGCTGCACCAACGATTTCAGGAAGCCTGCCGGGCGAAAGCGCCTTGGCAGGCTTCCTGCTTTTGTGGCTTGGATGACGGGAGAAGCAGGCTGGTGGGGATGAGGCCATGAACTACGCCAGGATGGTGATCGAGAAGGAGGCGCCGGAGGAGTATGGCTACGACCGTATCCGCTACAACCTTTCCGAAAGCTCGATCGCCGACCGGAAACTCTCCGACATCGGCCTTTCGCTGCCCGACCTCACCTTGTTCTACGGCGAGCATCGCGGCGAAAAAGGGCTGCGCGCGCTGATCGCCGCGCAGGACGGAGGACTCTCCGCCGACGACGTTCTGGTGACCGCGGGCGCTGCCGGCGCGCTGTTCATCATCGCCACCTCGCTGCTTTCGGCCGATGACCATCTCGTCGTCCTGCGGCCGAACTATGCCACCAACATCGAGACGCCCAAGGCGATCGGCTGCGCCATCTCCTATGTCGATCTCGATTTCGACAACGGCTTTGCGATCGACATCGAGCGCGTCGCGGCGGCGGTGCGGCCAAGCACCAGGCTGATCAGCGTCACCTGCCCGCACAACCCGACCGGCACGATGATGGCCCGCGCCGATCTCGACGCGCTGATCGCGCTTGCCGAGAGCCGGCGCTGCCGTCTGCTGGTCGACGAGACTTATCGCGACCTTTCCTATGACGAAAAGCTGCCTTCGGCGGCATCGCTGAGTGCCGCCGCCATCAGCGTCTCCTCGCTGTCCAAGGCTTTCGGCATTCCAGGCATCCGCATCGGCTGGCTGGTCACCAGGGACAAGGAACTGCAGGAGACCTTCCTCGCCGCCAAGGAGCAGATCGGCATCTGCGGCAGCGTCATCGACGAGGCGGTCGCGCGCTCCATTCTCGAGCGCCGCGACGCCTTCCTCAAGTCGCTGCTGCCGGAGATGACGAAGCGTCGCGACATCGTGCAAGCCTGGATCGACGGCGAACCGCTGGTCGACTGGGTACGGCCGCAAGGCGGCGTCGTCGGCTTCCCGCGGCTGGACGTCGATGCCGGCTTCGACCTCGACCGCTTCTACACCAGGCTCTTGGAAGAGCACGGCACCTATGTCGGGCCCGGCCACTGGTTCGAGATGCCGAAGCGCTTCTTCCGCGTCGGCTTCGGCTGGCCGAAAGAGGCTGAATTGCGCGGCGGGCTGGAGGCCATCTCGGCCGCGCTGAGAGGCTGAGCCTCTTCCATTGCGAACAATGATTTCCGCATTTCCTTCATCCCGCGCGGTTTTTTTGCGCGCATGGCAGGACGAACTGGGCTAAGGGTTTGCCGCCGGACCAGCGCCCACCGTGGAAGTGCCCCGCCGGCCGATGTCACAACGGGGCCCTCGAATCATGACCGCCGAAGCAGTTTCACCTGAACAGCGTTACGCCGCATTCCGGCACCGGCCGTACCTCAGCTACTGGACGGCGCGCTTTCTCACCACTTTCGCCACCCAGATCGTCTCCGTCGCCGTCGGCTGGCAGATCTACGACCTGACGCGCAACCCTTTCGATCTCGGCATCGTCGGCATCGTCCAGTTCCTGCCTTCGTTGCTTTTGGTGCTCGTCACCGGCGTCGTCGCCGACCGCTTCGGCCGCCGCCTGATCATGACATTGTCGTCGCTTGTCGAGGCCGGCTGCGCGCTCACCCTGTTGTTGCTGACGCTGCGCGGCCCTGGCAGCCCGGTGCCGATCTTCGTCGTGCTCGCCATGTTCGGTATCGCCCGCGCCTTCTACGGGCCGGCATCGTCCTCGCTGGTCGCCAATCTTGTGCCGCCGCAGGATTTCGCCAACGCCATCGCCTGGAACTCGTCCGCCTGGCAGATGGCGACCATTGTCGGCCCGGTCGCCGGCGGCCTGCTCTACGGCCTGTCGGCGGAAGCCGCCTACGCCACCGCAGCCATCCTGATGCTTGTCGCCGCGCTGCTCGTCTTCACCATTCCGAAGCCTGCCCAGCAGACGGCCACCGACAAGCCGACGATGCAGACGCTGTTTGCCGGCTTCGGCTATATCTGGAGCGAGAAGATCGTGCTCGGCGCCATCTCGCTCGACCTCTTCGCCGTGCTTCTGTCGGGCGCCTCGGCGCTGCTGCCGGTCTATGCGCGCGACATTCTGGACCTCGGGCCCTGGGGTCTCGGCCTGCTGCGCTCGGCGCCCGGCATCGGCGCCATCGCCGTGGCGGTCTGGCTCGCCGGCCACCCGATCCGCGACCACGCCGGCAAGATCATGCTGGGCTTCGTCGGTCTGTTCGGCGCCTTCACCGTTCTGTTCGGCATCTCGACCCTCACCTGGCTGTCGATCGCGGCGCTCGCCATGCTCGGCGCCACCGACATGTTCAGCGTCTATATCCGCGAGACACTGATCCAGCTCTGGACGCCGGACGAGGTGCGCGGCCGCGTCAACGCCGTCAACCAGGTCTTCGTCGGCGCCTCCAACGAGGTCGGCGAATTCCGCGCCGGCACCATGGCGGCGCTGATCGGCACCGTGCCGGCGGTGGTGCTCGGCGGCATCGGCGCCATCGCCGTGGCCGGCCTGTGGGCCTGGCTGTTCCCGGCGCTGCGACAGGTGCGGCATTTGAATAGCCGGAGCTAGTTGGCCGCCAAGCTTGCGCCGACACCGGCTGAGATGGGCCGTCAGAATGCCTGCAGCTTTCGGCATCTAGAGCAATTCCAGGAAAAGTGTGAGCGGTTTTCCGTCTGGAATTGCGTCAAAACAAGGAGATAGTGCGTTTCGCCGTTTCCGTGAAACGGTGAAACGCACTAGACATATCGGACGTTCAATCTACGCAATTGGGCTAAAGCGGACACCAGCGCCATCTAGCAAAGCGTTGCCCTCCCTAAGGACGCCTTAGCGTCCGCCCACTCCGTGCTCTATCGACGCCGACCTAGGGCCGACCGTCATTTCAGCATGCCCAAGGACGTATGTGCCGCACATGGGCTCAAGCCACCCGCCCGCACATCCGTTGTGAATTGACCCGGGAGGAGGGATCAGCATGTCAGAACGTCTCAACATAGGCCCGCTGCAACTTGGCGAAATGGCGCCCAATGTCGTGCTCGACGCGATTACCCGCGAGGGCAAGATCGCCATCGACGATTTCCGAGGCGAGAAACCGGTGCTGGTTGGGCTGTATCGAGGTCTCCATTGTCCTTTTTGCAGGCGCCATATCGCCATGCTTTCGCAACTCACCCCGGCCCTCAACGAGAAGGGTATCGAAAACCTGACAGTGGTCAACACGCCCATCGACCGGGCCCGCCTCTATCTGCGGTACCATCCGATGCTCGGCCTGCTCGCGGCATCCGATCCGGAGCGGACTTCACACCGCGCCTTTGGCTTGCCGAATATGCAGATCACCGAAGACGAGAGCGCATGGCCGCAAAAGGTTTCGATGAGCGAAGTGAAGTCGATGCGGGTCGACTTGCCGGGCGAGATGCCGGAACCGATGAACCCGTTTGCGGCGCTCGAATATCTGAACAAGAAGGACGGCTACGACATCACCGAAGCGGATCAACAGATGATGGCCACCGGCGTTGGGCAGCTCGTCGGTCAGTTCTTGCTGGACCGTGATGGCGTCGTTCGCTGGACCTCCAACGAGATCCTCGATGGTGGCCTATTCGGCGCCCCGAACACTCAGGACCTGATGTCGGCGGCATCACAAATCGGAAGGTAAGGTGGGGCTACGCGCAGGACTATGCGAAGTTGTCCAGCCACTCCAAGCAATTGGGTTTTGCTCTAACCCACCGCCGGCCCGCCAAAAATCAGCCCCAGAAACTCGCCCAACCAGCGTTTGAGGTGCATGTCCCAGATCAGCCGGCCGCCGAGATGGTCGCGGCCGGGCTGCGCGCCGGGCAATTCGAAGCGATGCGCGCCGCGCACCACCCAGCGCTGCATCATCACCCGGGTCAGTTCGCCATGGAACTGGATGCCCCAGGCATTGTCGCCATAGCGGAAGGCCTGGTTGGGATAGGTCTCCGCCGTCGCCAGCAGCGTCGCCTCCTTGGGCAGCGAAAAGCCCTCGCGGTGAAACTGGTAGACCATCTCCGGCCAGTGCAGCAGTTTCTTGCCGGCCTCGGTCGCCTTCAGCGGATACCAGCCGATCTCGACCAGCCCTTCGTCATGGCCGTCGACCTTGCCGCCGAGATGGTTGGCAAGCATCTGCGCGCCGAGGCAGATGCCGAGGAAGGGCCGGTTCTCCCTGAGCGGGACTTCGAGCCAGTCGGTCTCGCGCCGGACGAACTCTTCGGAGTCGTTCGCGCTCATCGGCCCGCCGAAGATAACCGCCCCGGCATGGCCGTCCAGCGTGCCCGGCAGTTCGTCGCCAAGCGGCGGCCGGCGGATATCGAGATCGAAGCCTTCTTCCAGAAGCATGTGGCCGACCCGGCCGGGGCTCGAAGTCTCCTGATGCAGCACGATCAGGATTTTTGGTCTCGGCCGCGGTCCGGGTGGCATGGGCAGGCGAAATCCTATTCGTCGCTCGAGGTTCCGCGCGCGCCGGGCGCGTCGGCCGCCGCCTTGCGGCGCGCCTCGATCCGGTCCTGGCGCTCGACGCCGATCAGTTCGGCGACGCGCCAGACGGTGTTGTCTTCCAGCTCGTGCAACTCGCCATCGGCATAGACGACCTCCCACATCAGGCCGATGAAGGCCTTGCGCGCCTCGGCATCGAGATGGCGCTTGAGCACGCTGGTGAAGGCGTAGAGGTCGATCGCCTCGTTGTCGGCGCGCTCGCCGGCGGCCGCCAATGCGTCGAGCTCGTCGCCGCTGATCGAATAGGTCTCGGCGAGGATCTCCTTGAACCGCTCCCACTCGACATCCTGGCGCACGCCGTCGGCGTTCATCACATGGTAGAGCAGCGCCGAGGCCGCGACGCGCGGATCGTCGGCGTTCGGCTTGGCCCCGCCGCCGGCTGGCAAATCCCTCAAGAACGACAGCACACGTTCGAACATCTAAACCATTCCCTGTCCGCCAGACCCGGCCTCAGAACAAACGAAACCGGCGCGGCGTTTTTTCCGCCTCGTCTTCCGGCGTCACCCCGGGATCATCCGGCAAGCGCGGCGGCTCCGGCGCCTGCTCGCCCGCAATGTCGTCGGCAGCGGCGACGGCCCCGTCCTTCTGTTCCCCGTTCGCAGCCGCGGCGGCCGGCTTCTCGGCTGTGCCGTCAGGCGCGATATCGATCGTCTTGTCTTCATCCGGCGCAGCGGGCGCGGCGGCGGGGATGGCGGGAATGGCGGGAATGGCGGCGTCGATCTCGCTGTCGATCAGCTGCCCCAGCCGCTCCATCGGCGCGCGCCAGGTGAAGGCGTCCAGCTTGCCGGTGATCGGCGACACCGGCGCCCAGCGCTCGGAGACGACGCCGTCGGCGACCCATGCCGGATCGCGCGGCGCGCGCACGGCCTTCGACAAAAGCTGCCGCACCTTGCCCTGGTCGCCGGTTTCGGCCTCCTCGATGTCGGCCAGCAACAGATAGGCGCCCTCGCGACGGTCAATGCGGATCGCGGCTTCCGCCTCGCGCCTGGCGGTGGCGAAATCCTGCGCGTCGAGCGCGGCGCGCGCCACTACAAGCGACGATTCGGCGTGGTTCTTCTTCATCTCCTGCAGCTTCTTCGCCCGGTTGAGGCGGTCGAGCACGGCATCGCCCGGCCTCGCATGGGTGTAGAGCTCGGCGAGGTCCGGATGCGGCTCGGCCCGCCAGGCCGTCTCCAGGATCTTGGACCCCTTGCGCACATCGTTTTGCCGGAAAAGCATATTGGCCGCGATCACCGCGGCCGGCGCGAAATCGGGCGCCAGCTTGTTGGCTTCCAGCGCCGCGGTCCGGGCGGCATTCGGGTCGCTGTCGACCAGCGCCTGCGCCTTGGCCGTGAGCAGCACCGCGCGGCGGCGGTTGGCGGCGTCGCGCTCGATCTGCCGGGTCGATTTCTGCGCCTCGACCAGCTTCAGGGCGCCGTCCCAGTCGCCGCGCTCGGTCAGTTCCTCCAGCGTCGATTCCGCCGCCCAGGCGAGCTGCGGCGCCACCGCCGCGGCACGCCCGGCATAATGGCGCGCGGCGTTGCGGTCGCCCAGCCGCTCGGCTTCGAGATAGAGACCGCGCAGGCCGAGCAGCCGCATCTCCGGATCGTCGAGCATGCGCTCGAACTTTTCCCGCGCGCCTTCATGGTCGCCTTCGAGCAGCGAGGCCTGCGCGTCGAGCAGGTTGATCAGCGGCTCCTGGTCGGAGCTGATCAGCTTGGCAGCCTCCTTGGTCTTCTTGCGCGCCAACGCCCCGTCGCCGGCGCCGGCCGCGATCATGCCGGTCGACAGCGCCTGGTAGCCGCGGTCGCGGCGGCGCACCCTGAAATAGCGCGAGATCGTATAAGGGCTGTTCCACAGCGACTTGATCAGCCACCACGCGATCATTACCGCGGCGACCACGGCGACGATCGCCACCGCCGCCACCATCAGCGTGACCTGGTACTGGTAGCCGTTGAACGTGACGAGCATCTCGCCCGGACGGTCGGCCAGCCATGCAAAGCCCAGCCCCAGCGCGAAGACGACGGCAAGGAAGATGAGGATGCGGATCATCGGATGGTCCTCACGCCTTCGTCGCGCCGGCAATCAACGCTTCGATCTGCTTTTCGACCTCGAGCCGCGCCTTCAGTTTGCCGGCAAAATCGGCGCCGGCCGCTTTCGCCGCGTCGGGCAACGTGTCGTATTCGCCGAGCGCCTTGGCATAGTCGCCCTGGTTGACCGCCACCTCCATGCGCGCCACGGTTTCGGGCGCGCCCTTGCCTTCGACGGCGCCGACCGGCCGCACCTTGACCAGCGATTCGGCGCTCGACACCAGGCTCTGGAAGAAGCCGGCATTCTGGTCGACCGGCGTCGCCGCCTCGACCATGGCATTGGCGGCGGCATCGGCTTCCGAGGCGATCGTGGCGCGGGTCGGCACGCCTTTTTCCGCATAGCCGCGCAGAACGCCAAGCTCGGGCGCGTCCGGCGCGATCGCGGCGAACGTATCGAGCTCGGTCGCAAAGGGCGCGCCGCGATCGAGCGCCGCCTTCAGCGCCGAAGCGGCAATCGCCAGCGCGATCTTCGGCTGCGAGGCCTGCGCCTCGACCTTGCCGGAGAGCTGCTGCACCGACTGTTCCAGCGCCGCGATCCGGCCGTCTTCGGCCTTCGCCGCGTCGCCGGCCGATTTGACCAGCGCGTCGAGCCCGGCGAGCTTCTCGTTGAGCGGTCCGAGATCGACGGGAGCGGCGCTGCCGGCCTTCTGCAGGTCGGCGACTGCCGTCTCGATCTGGCCGAGCTTGTCGTTGAGCGCCTTGAGCGCGGTGCCGTCGCCGCTTTGCCCGGCCGACGATTTCAGCGCCGCGATATCCGACTTCACCTGGTCGAGCGCCGAGGACAGGCCGTCGACCTTGGCCGAGGCGCCGGCATCGCCCGCCTCCTTCAGCGCCGCGATCTCGCCCTTAAGCGAAGCGATCTCGCCATTGACGCCGTCGAGCGACGGTCCGCCCGAGGCCGGAGAGCCGAGCAGGCCGACCGCCTGCAGGAGACCGGCGCCGGCAAGGGCGATCACGCCGCCGATGACACCGGCTGCGAGGGTGCGCACCCCGGCGCGTCCGGATGGCGGCGCCGCATGATCGTCGCTCCGGGCCTCGCCCGGTTTCGGCGCCGAGGGGGCCGGACCGGTCCTGGTCGACGCGTCCTCGAAATTATAGCCGAAGCTCTTTGGCTCGCTTTTCGCAGCCTCTTCGCCGCCCGGATAGGGCGCCTCCGCCTCGTCCTTGCCTTTGGCTTCAGGCCCGTCAGCCGCGGCCTGCGCCGTATCGGCGTGTTCCCACGCCTCGACGTCGGTCTGCTCGGCATGGATCGGCTCTTCCGGAGCGTCAGGCTGCGAGGCGTCGGCCGCTTCCTCCGCCTTCGCCTCGTCGGTCTGTTGCGGGTTGGCCTCGTCCTTGGCGGCATCCTCGCCGGTGATTCGCGAGACGGCGCCGGGTTCGAGCTCGATGATCACCGGCTCGCGGCGGCTCTTCGAATGTCGCACCTTCGGCGTCTTGACCATGCTTGGGCTCCGCGAACTGGATTGTGGATGGTTCGAAGGGTCTAGGGGATGCTCTAGCACATCACCAAGCGGTGAAAAGGGGCGGTGTGATGACGCGGCTCAGCGCGGCAGCGACAAAAGCGCCAGCAACGCGTCCTCGTCAGGCTGCGCCGCAATGCGGACCTTTGCCCCGCCGACCCCCTCCAATGCCTTGGCGACACGTGCCGAAAGGGTCAAAAACTCCGTGCTTTCAAAGAGATGCCGCAGCGTTGGGCGCATGATCAGGCTAATCGTCGCAGCGGCCGCCTTGGCCGAATAGAGCAGCACCGCCTCGACCGGCAAGCCCGACAATCGGGCAATGACGTCGGCATCGCTGTAGTCCAGTTCGACGGTGTCGTAAGTCTCGACAGGCCGAACGCGCATCCCCGCCGCCGCAAGCCGTTCCTCGAACACCGGAAAGCGCACACGGCCGCAAAGATAGATCATATCCTTGCCTGCGAGCCTGTCGGCTATCGCACCGGCCAGCGCCTCGGCATCGCCGGGGCCTTCGGAGACGGACGTAAATCCAGCCGTTCGGCAGGCATCGGCGGTCCTTTTCCCGACCGCGTGGCAAGGCAAGGCGGCAAGCGCCGCGACCAGATTCGCCGGCGCATGACGAACCGCGTTGGCGCTGGTGACGGCGACCGCTGCGGCGGGAAAGACGCTGGTCTCGACCGGCAGCGCCGCCGTTTCGGTCAGCGGCAGCAGGATCGGCTGAAATCCCGGGGCTTCAAGCCGTCGGGCCGTACGAGAGGCGCCCGGCTCCGGCCTCGTCACCAGGACGCGGATCATGTCAGGCCCAGCCCTCGAAGAATTTGGCGCCGGCCTTGGCGCGCACCGTCCGTGCAGCCTCTGCGCCAATTTTCGCCGCATCCCGAGCCGGGCCGTCCAGCCGGACCTCATGCGACTCGGTGCCGTCGGGCGAGATGATCAGCCCGGCGAAAGCCAGTTTTTCGCCCGATATGGTCGCGTGGCCGGCGATCGGGGTGCGGCAGGAGCCGTCGAGCGCGGCGAGGAAGGCGCGCTCGCAGGCCAAGGCCTGGCCGGTCGGCACGTCGTGGATGGCCGCCAGCATTTTTGCCACCGCGCCGTCGCCGATGCGGCTTTCGATGCCGATCGCGCCCTGGCCAGGCGCCGGCGGGAAAATATCCAGCGGCATCAAATCGGTGATGACGCTCTCGAGCCCGAGGCGCTTCAGCCCGGCACAGGCGAGGATGGTGCCCTCGGCGACGCCTTCGTCCAGCTTGCGCAGTCTCGTCTGCACATTGCCGCGGAACATCACCACGTCGAGGTCCGGCCGCATCCGGCGGATCAGCGCCTGGCGCCGCAGCGACGAAGACCCGATCGTCGCGCCGTGCGGCAGATCGGCGATCCGCTTCACCGTCTTGCCGATGAAGGCGTCGCGCGCGTCCTCGCGCGGCAGGAAGGTGGCGAGCTCCAGCCCTTCGGGCAGCACCGTCGGCATGTCCTTCGACGAATGCACCGCGATGTCGATGCGGCCATCGAGCAGCGCTTCCTCGATTTCCTTGGTGAACAGGCCCTTGCCGCCGGCTTCCGAAAGCGGCCTGTCCTGGATGCGGTCGCCGCTGGTCGAGATCGGCACCACCTCGAAGGCCTGCTCAGGCAAGCCGTGCGCCTTCAGCAGCCGCGCCCGCGTCTCATGCGCCTGGGCCAGCGCCAGCGGGCTGCCGCGTGTTCCGATTTTCAAGGTTGTTTGCATGGCGCGCGGTCCGTGATAACCCCCAGGCGGCTTTGAGGTCTGCCGAGATTCAGGTCAGGCCGCGCCGACATTGGTGGGTTTCGAGAGCCGAGCGCAGCGTATTTTTGGTACGTGAGCAGCGGAAGCGCAGAAAACCGCCATTTGCAGGCCGGCATCACCTGAATACCGACTGACCTCCTATATAGGAAAGGCCTGAGACACAATCTTCGAGGACAGCGACGAATTGATCCGCGTTCTGGGCATTGAGACGAGCTGCGACGAGACGGCGGCCAGCGTGGTGGCGCTGGACGGCGGCTCCGCGCCCGAAATACTGTCCAACATCGTGCTGAGCCAGATCGAGGAACACGCGGCCTTCGGCGGCGTCGTGCCCGAGATCGCCGCGCGCGCCCATGTCGAGGCGCTGGACGGCATCGTCGCGGCAGCACTGACCGATTCGGCGGTTTCGCTGGACGAGATCGATGCGATTGCCGCGACCGCCGGGCCCGGCCTTGTCGGCGGACTGATCGTCGGACTGATGACCGCCAAGGCGATCGCCGCCGCCGCCAACAAGCCGTTGATTGCCATCAATCACCTCGAAGGCCATGCGCTGACTGCCAGGCTGACCGATGGGCTGGATTTTCCTTATCTGCTTTTGCTGGTCTCAGGCGGCCACACCCAGATCGTCGCGGTGCGCGGCGTCGGCGACTACCAGCGCTGGGCGACGACCATCGACGACGCGCTGGGCGAGGCCTTCGACAAGACGGCCAAGATGCTCGGCCTGCCCTATCCGGGCGGACCGAATGTCGAGAAGGCGGCGGTAAGCGGCGATGCGAGCCGCTTTGCCTTTCCGCGTCCGATGAAAGGTGCCGCGCAGCCGGATTTCTCCTTCTCAGGACTGAAGACCGCCGTGCGCCAGGCGGCGACGGCGATCGCGCCGCTCAGCGACCAGGATGTCGCCGACATCTGCGCCTCCTTCCAGGCGGCGGTGGCCGACACGCTGGGCGACCGTGTCGCCCGCGCGCTCGCCCGTTTCCGTGAGGAATTTCCCGACAAGGCGAACCCTGCGCTGGTCGTCGCCGGCGGTGTCGCCGCCAACCGGACGATCAAGGCGACGCTCGAAGCCCTGTGCTCCGAAGCCGGCTTTGCATTCGTGGCGCCGCCGCAGAAGCTCTGCACCGACAATGCCGCGATGATCGCCTGGGCCGGCATCGAGCGGCTGCGTGCCGGGATCGTCGGCGAGAATGCCGCCGACTTCGTGCCGCGCTCGCGCTGGCCGCTGGACAGCATTTCGGCTCCATTGGTCGGCTCCGGCCGGCGCGGTGCCAAGGCATGACCACGAGCGGGGAAAGAAGACCTGCGAGCGGATGGCGCGTTGCGGTGCTCGGCGGCGGCGCCTGGGGCACGGCGCTGGCGCTGGCAATGCTGCGCGCCGGCCATTTCGTGCGCCTCTATGCGCGCGATGCCGAAACCGTCGCCGCGATCGATCGCGGCGAAAACCCACGCTATCTGCCCGGCATCGCGATCGAGCCGGGCATCGTCGCCACCAGCGATGTCGCCGCGGCGCTCGACGGTACGAATTGCGTGCTGGCGGTGACGCCGGCGCAATCGCTGCGCGCGGTGCTGGCCACGGCCGGCGGCCATGTGCCGAACGGCGTGCCGCTGGTCCTCTGCGCCAAGGGCATCGAGCGCGATACCGGCGCGCTGCTGTCGACGATCGTGGAGGAAAACCTGCCGGGCAATCCTGTCGCGGCACTTTCCGGTCCGAGTTTTGCCAGCGATGTGGCGCGCGGCCTGCCGACAGCCGTCGTGGTTGCCGCCCGGGACGGGCAACTGGCGGCGGAGCTCGCCGCCCGCTTTTCGGCCGAGAACCTGCGCTGCTATTCCAGCGACGACCTGATCGGCGTCGAGATCGGCGGCGCGCTGAAGAACGTCTTCGCCATCGCCGCCGGCGCCGTCACCGGCGCCCGGCTCGGCGCCAGCGCCCAGGCCGCCATGGTGACCCGCGGCTTCGTCGAATTGCGCCGCATCGGCGCGGCCTTCGGCGCCAGGCCGGAGACGCTGATGGGGCTTTCCGGCCTCGGCGACCTGCTGCTCACCTGTTCCTCGGCGCAATCGCGCAATTTCGCCTATGGCCTGGCGCTGGGCCAGGGCAAGCCGCTTGCCGGCCTGCCGCTCGCCGAAGGCGTGCCGACGGCCGGCATTGCCGCCCGTATCGCCGCCGAGCGCCAAATCGAGGCGCCGATCATTTCAGCCGTCGCCGCCATCCTGGATCGCAAGGTGACCATCGGCCAGGCGGTGACCGCGCTGATGACGCGGCCGCTCAAAACCGAAACCGACATCTGAACATCGGAGTTTAGACATGCTGTTCGCGTTGATTTGCAAGGACAAGCCCGGCAGCCTGCAGCTGCGTGTCGACACGCGGCCGGCGCACGCGGCGTTCCTGGAAGGCCTGATCAGCGAGGGGAAACTTGCCTTTGCCGGCCCGTTTCTCGACAAAGACGGCAAGCCCGACGGCAGCCTGGTGATGATCGAAGCGCCTGACATCGCCGGCGCGCAAGCACTGGCGGCCGCCGATCCCTATGCCAAGGCCGGGCTGTTCGAGAGCGTCGAAATCCGAGCATGGAACTGGGTCTTCCAGAAGCCCGCGGCCGAATGAGGTTCGTTTGCGCTGCCCCTCATCCGGCTGCCTCTCCCTTCTCTCCGTAAGAACGGGGAGAAGGGAGAGGCTCCAACGCTGGCGACCCCCTCTCCCCGTCCTTACGGGGAGAGGGTAGGGTGAGGGGCAGCGCCAGCGCTGAATAATGGCTCACCGACAACGGCAACAGGACAACTGAGATGAACTACTGGCTGTTCAAGTCCGAACCCTCGGTCTTCTCCTTCGAGGCGCTGAAGGCGAAAGGCAAGGCCGGCACGCAGTGGGACGGTGTGCGCAACTACGCCGCGCGCAACAACATGAAGGCGATGCAGATCGGCGATCTGGGCTTCTTCTACCACTCCAACGAGGGCCTCGACATCGTCGGCATCGCCGAGGTCTGCGCGCTCGCCCATCCCGACACCACCACCGACGATCCGCGCTGGGAATGCGTCGATATCCGCGCTTTCGAGGACGTGCCGAAGCCGGTGACGCTGGAACAGGTCAAGGCCAATCCGAAGCTCTCCGACATGGCGCTGGTCCGGCTGGGCCGGCTTTCCGTGCAGCCGGTGACGCCGGCAGAGTGGAAAGAGGTCTGCCGCATGGCCGATCTCAACCCGGCGCCGTGACCAGGCTCTCGCCCAAAAGCGCAAAGACTTTCATCCTCGATAACACGGCGCTGATGGCGCCGCCGCATGTACCGGAAGTGCTGCTGCACCTGGCCGACGAGGCGCATGATCTTTGGCTGCGCACCGAGGAGGAGCTGGCCGAGATCGGCCTGCCGCCGCCCTTCTGGGCCTTCGCCTGGGCCGGCGGCCAGGGCCTCGCCCGCTATCTGCTCGACCATCCGGCGATGGTGCGGGGCAAAAGCGTGCTCGATTTCGCTTCCGGCTCCGGCATGGTCGCGATCGCCGCCTTGAAGGCCGGCGCGGCGCAAGTGATCGCCGCCGATATCGACCCTTTTTGCCAAACGGTGATCACGCTCAACCTGGAAGCCAATGGCGTGAAGGCCGAATTCCTCGATGCCGACTGCATCGGTACGGATGACGGCTGGGACGTCGTGCTCGCCGGCGACGTCTTCTACGACAAGCCGCTGGCGGACAGGCTGGTGCCGTGGTTCAGCAGCCTGAAAGCGCGCGGCGCCGAGATCCTCGTCGGCGATCCCGGCCGAGCCTACCTGCCGAAGAAGGGGCTGCGATCGCTCGCCGTCTACCAGGTGCCGGTGACGCGCGTGCTGGAGGATGCCGAGGTCAAGCGCACCACCGTCTGGCGGTGGGATCCCGCTCTCCCCGCTTGACGCCGCCGGCGAACAGGGATTCCATCGGCTGCCATTCGGGAGGGTACTCATGGATTTTTCAACGGTGAACTGGCTGGCGGTGATCGTCGCCGCCGTCGTGGCGTGGCTGTTCGGTGCTGTCTGGTATACGGGCTTGAGCAAGCCTTGGCTCAGAGCGGCAAAGCTCGACCCGGCAACCATGAAGCGCTCTGTCGCTCCGTTCATCGTCAGCTTCATCGCGGAGCTGATCATGGCGCTGGTCATGACGCTGGTGGTCGGCGCGATCACCGGCGGCGAGCCCAATCCGCTCGCTGGTGTGATCTTCGGTTTCGTTCTCTGGCTGGGCTTCGTCGCCACCACGCTTTCGGTCAACCACCGCTATGAAGGTTTCGGCTGGGACCTGACGCTGATCGACGCCGGCCATTGGCTGGGCGTGCTCATCATCATCGGCGTGGTGATCGGCTGGTTCGGCGCGCCGGCGGCTCCTGCGGGCTAAAGTGGCGTCAGAAAGTGCGAAGCGATCCGCAGCATCGCTACTCCGACCCTTCGTCCTTCGCCACCTCATCGAGCAGCCAATCGCGGAAGGCAATGATCCGCGCGTCATCCTTCATCGCTTCCGGATAGACCAGGAAGTAGGCGAACTCCGGCGCGACCTTGATGCCGAGCTCGAAGGGCCGGATGAGCCTGCCCTCGGACAGATCCTTGGCGACCATGGCGAAATCGGCAAGCGCGACGGCAATGCCGTCGAGTGCCGCCTGGACGACATCTGTCGAGGTGTCGAACACGATGGTCCGGCTGTCGTCGAAATCATCGACGCCGGCCGCCGCCATCCACATGCGCCAGTTCGGCCATGTGATACCCTGACGGGCCCATTCGATATGGGCGAGCGTGTGACGGAAAAGATCGCGCGGCTCCTTTAGCGGCGGTCCGGCCCGCAGCAGAGCAGGACTGCAAACGGGAATGATAACGTTCTCGAACAGCCGGTCAGCGCATAGTCCCGGATATTTGCCGGCGCCGAAACGGATGCCGACATCGACATCGTCACGTTCGAACTCGCGCAGCTTGGAGGTGATGTCGAAGCGGAGCTCGATCCCCGGCCGCTGCCTACGGAAATCGTCGACGCGCCGCATCAGCCATTTTGTGGCGAACTGCGCGTCGAGCGTGATCTTGAGCAGCGCCGTGCCCCTGCTCATCTTGCGCGCGCGGCTGACGGCACGGCCAAGCAGGTCGAGCGCATCGACCGAGGCCTCGTGAAGCACATTGCCCGCTTCGGTCAGCCGGATGGTGCGGCTGGTGCGCGTGAACAGCACCAGGTCGAGCTGATCCTCGATTTCCTTGATCTGGTGACTGACCGCCGCCGGCGTCAGGCCGAGCTCATCGGCGGCGCGGGTGAAATTGAGATGCCTGGCCGCCGCCTCGAAGGTCCTCAACGCGCGCGTTCCGGGCAGCAGGCGGGACATTCGATCTCCAAATAAAACTTGATGATCAAACAAGAACTACTCGTTTCTCGTTTATTTTTCAATCCGGCATGATGACGTCATCGAAACACTATCAAACCGGATTTGACGTCCGGAGAACACGGATGAAGCCATGACCGAGATCGTTCTCAAGCCCCAGACCGCCTTGAACCCCCGCCCCGGTGTCGCCCTTTGGCTGCGCGCCACGGTCGACTGGCTGCGCCAGGCTCGAGTCGCCGTCCGGCTTCCCCATGATGCGGTCGAGGATCTCTCCGACCGTCAGCTGCGCGACATCGGCGGCGAGCGCCGGGACGTCTCAAAGGCGATGGACCGCGAGCTTGGCCGGATCGGGTTGCTGGATACGGGCTGGCAGCAGCCGCGTCGATAAGGGACCAAGGCAATAGGGCAGTAGGGAAAGGCAGTACCTGCTCCCCTGCTCCCCTGCTCCCCTGCTCCCCTGCTCCCCTACCTCACCACCCTCACCACCGTGCGATCCGACAGCAGCGGCAGCAGCCTTGCCATGGTGCGCGCCGTGACCGCGACGCAGCCTTGCGTCGGCGTGAAGCCCGGGCGCGCCAGATGGAAAAAGATCGCGCTGCCGCGCCCGCGACGGCGTGGCGCGATGTTCCAGTCCAGCACCAGGCAGGCATCGTAAAGCCGGTCGTCCCGACGCATCCGTTCATGGCTGGCGCCATAGGGGATCTTCACCGGCCGGTTGTAGTTGCGGTCGTCCGGCACCTCGCACCAGCCGAGGTCCGGCCCGATCGGCGCCATCGCCAGCCTTGTCCGGCGCCCGCCGGGAAACTGCTCGTTGCGGAAATAGCCTGACAATATGCGCATCGCGGCCAGCGGCGTCGCGCCGTCGCCCTCGCGCTTGCCGGCGGAGATGCCGCCGCGCCCGAGCGCGCAGGGAAACACCGTTTTGCCGGCTTGCAGCAACCCCTGCGCAGGGTTGCCGGGCCTCGCACGCACAACCAGGACACGCAGGCCCTTCGGCAAAAATGCGCCTGCCTCATTGCGCGCGCGTTTTTTCTTGTATGATTGTCTCACGGAACAAATCACTGTGATCGGCTGTTGCGCCGGTGAGCTTCCGCATAAATGGGGGGAGGTCAACTGAATATTCTTTTTAAAACAACGGATTGATCATGACATCACGGACCATTCTGATCGTTGACGACGACGACGACCTGCGAGCCACCCTCGTCGAGCAACTGGCGCTTTACGAAGAATTCGACGTCCAGCAGGAATCCACCGCCGCAAAAGGCGTCGCCGCGGCGCGCGGCGGCCTTGTCGACCTGCTGATCATGGATGTCGGACTGCCCGACATGGACGGCCGCGAGGCGGTGAAGATCCTGCGCAAGGGCGGCTACAAGGCGCCGATCATCATGCTGACCGGCCACGACACCGATTCCGACACGATCCTGGGGCTCGAGGCCGGCGCCAACGACTATGTCACCAAGCCCTTCCGCTTCGCCGTGCTCCTGGCGCGCGTCCGTGCGCAACTGCGCCAGCACGAGCAGAGCGAGGACGCCACCTTCTCGGTCGGCCCCTACACGTTCAAGCCCAGCCAGAAGCTTCTGATCGATTCGCGCGGCGCCAAGGTGCGGCTGACCGAAAAGGAGGCATCGATCATCAAATATCTCTACCGCGCCGACCAGAAAGTGGTAACGCGCGACGTGCTCCTGGAAGAGGTGTGGGGTTACAATTCAGGCGTCACCACGCATACGCTTGAAACCCATGTCTACCGGCTGCGCCAGAAGATTGAGCGCGATCCTTCCAATGCCGAAATTCTTGTGACAGAAAGCGGCGGCTACAAGCTGGTTCCTTAAACATTTCATGATCTAGAGCAATTCCAGGAAAGTATGAGGCGGTTTTCCGTCCGGAATTGCGTCGAAACAGACAGACTGAGCGGTCGGGCGGGACCGCTTCGGGTGCGATCCTGGTGCTGGAGGGTGATGGATCGGCTCGCTGGACGCATCGTACGATGCGCGATTGGAAGGTTGGAGTGCGCGCATCCGAAGGGACGCGACGCTCCAAAGGAGGGACTGGACTGACCGCTCGGGGACACAGCTAGGATGGCGCTCGATGACGACATCCGCATCCTGTCCGCCGTGAAGCTTTTTCAGGGCTTCACGCAGGAACAGTTGCGCCTGCTCGCATTCGGCGCGGAAAACACCTTCCTGCAGGCCGATCGCAAGCTCTATCTCGAGGATGACGAGGCCGACTCGGCCTATATCGTGGTCAGCGGCTTGATCGCGCTCTACCGCGAGCAGGGCGGCGAGCGCATCCCGATCGGCACGGCCGGCCCGGGCGCCATGCTCAGCGAGCTCGCTTTGATCGCCGATACCAGACGCCTGACCAGCGCCTCGGCCGCGGCCGATTCGGAGGTGATCCGCTTGAGCCGGAAGATGTTCCGCCGCATCCTGGAGGAATATCCGGAGCTGGCGGCGCAGCTGCACGAGCGCATCCTGGAAGAATTCCGAGAGATGATCGCCCGCATCGAGGAACTCGCGCCGCGCTTTACGGGGTGAGCGGCCTGACGAACGCGCAATAGCGAAGGAAATGCAGGCGCTCTCTCGTCACCGGGCGTCAAGCCAGATCGAACCTGGCAATCACCGGCACATGATCCGACGGCTTCTCCCAGCCGCGCGCCGCCTTCAGGATCTCGTAGCCTCTAAAGTTCGGCACCAGATTGGCCGACGACCAGACATGGTCGAGCCGGCGGCCGCGATCCGAGGCCTCCCAGTCCTTCGCGCGGTAGCTCCACCAAGTGTAGAGCTTCTGCTCGGCGGGCACGTTGAGCCGCATCAGGTCGACCCAGCCGCCGGCCTGCCGCATCGCCTCGAAGTTTTCGGTCTCGACCGGCGTGTGGCTGACGACGTTGAGCAATTGCTTGTGCGACCAGACGTCATGCTCCCGCGGCGCGATGTTGAGGTCGCCGACCAGGATCGAGGCGGATTGATCGTCCCGGCTCGCCGGCACGCCGTTCATCTCGTGGACGAAGTCGAGCTTGTGTCGGAATTTCCGGTTGATCTCCGGGTCCGGCTCGTCGCCGCCGGCCGGCACATAGAAATTGTGCAGCAGGATCGACCTGTCGCCGGCCTGCACTTTGACCGACAGATGCCGGCTGTCGTCGATCTCGCAGAAACGCCGTTTCTCGACCAGCTCGATCGGCCGGCGCGCCACGGTTGCCACGCCGTGATAGCCCTTCTGGCCATGGAAATGGATGTGCCCGTACCCCGCCTTGCGGAAGGCCTTCTCGGGAAAAAGCTCGTCCGGCACCTTGGTTTCCTGCAGGCAGAGCACATCCGGCGCATGCTCCCTGAGCAGCCGCTCGACGATCGGCATGCGCAGGCGCACGGAGTTGATGTTCCAGGTGGCGATGGTGAAGGGCATTCAGGCGGGTCCGGCAAAGATCGCCGAGCTACTGCCACCTGCGCGCCGCAAAGACAAGCCGGCCTGCGCTTTGCAGGCCGGTCTCATTTAAATCTAGCGCGTCTTCGTGTTCAGCTCGCGGTTCGCCGTATAGTCGATGGCGAAGGTGTCCGGCGGGATGGAGACTCCTTCCTTGACGTTGAAGATCATCACCGTCGTGTCCTTGCCCTGCGCGTCGGTGATCGTCCACTGGCGCAGCTCATAGCTCTTCGGATCGAACATCATGGTGATCCGGGCGTTGCCGAACACCGATTTGTCGGAGAGCTGGATTGTGGTGAGGTCGTCCTCTTCCTTGACCGCCTTCACGCGCCCGCCGGAGAGGTCGATCCTGTCGTCGAGCAATAGTTTCAGCGGCGTCTTCGACAGCGGATAGAGGTCTGACGTGTTGAGCTTCTTGTTGAGGATCACCACCGACTTGCCGTCGGAGATCACCCGGAAATTCGACGACCCGTCATAGTTGAAGCGGATCTTGCCGGGACGTTCGAGGAAGAACTTGCCGCCGGTCTGCTCGCCCTTCGGGCCGAACTGCACGAACTCGCCGCTCATCGATTTGACCGAGGAGAAGTGGTCGGCGATCTTTTGCGCCGCCGGCGGAATCGCGGCCTGCGCCTGGGCCAAGAGCTGGAAGCCCGGCATGACATTGATTGCGGCCGCGCCCGCGAGCGCAAGCCCGAGGCCGAGCACCTGCCGGCGGGTCGGAGCGAAATCTGTCTGGGTCTTCATGCCGGTCACTTCCTGTGATTCGTTCTTGGTCGCAGTCTCTGGACCCCCAGTTGGGCCTAAGTTTGGCGGGTCACACGGGCGCTTGGTCGCATGAACGCGCCGGAAGGTTCAAAGTTGCCGTCCGCCGACATGGCCTAAAACTTATCTTCGTCCGTCGGCACCAGGATCTCGCGCTTGCCGGCGTGGTTGGCCGGGCCGACGATGCCTTCCTTCTCCATCTTCTCGATGATCGAGGCGGCGCGGTTGTAGCCGATGCCGAGCCGGCGCTGGATATAGCTGGTCGAGGCCTTGCCGTCGCGCAGCACCACCGCCACCGCCTGGTCGTAGGGATCGTCGGAATCCTCGAAATTGCCGCCGCCGCCGGAGCCTTTGCTCGGCGAACCGTCCTCGTCGTCTTCATCGTCGTCCTCGGTGATGGCGTCGAGATATTCGGGCACGCCCTGCAGCTTGAGATGCCCGACGATCCGCTCGACCTCGTCATCCGAAACGAACGGGCCGTGGACGCGCTGGATGCGGCCGCCGCCGGCCATGTAGAGCATGTCGCCCATGCCGAGCAGCTGCTCGGCGCCCTGCTCGCCGAGGATCGTGCGGCTGTCGATCTTCGACGTCACCTGGAAGGAGATGCGCGTCGGGAAGTTGGCCTTGATGGTGCCGGTGATGACGTCGACCGACGGGCGCTGCGTGGCCATGATGACATGGATGCCGGCGGCGCGCGCCATCTGCGCCAGGCGCTGCACCGCGCCTTCGATGTCCTTGCCGGCGACCATCATCAGGTCGGCCATCTCGTCGATGATGACGACGATATAGGGCATCGGCTCGAGATCGAGATCCTCCGTCTCGTAGATCGCCTCGCCGGTCTGCCGGTCGAAGCCGGTCTGCACCGTGCGCGAGATCTTCTCGCCCTTCTTCTCGGCCTGTTGGACGCGCGCGTTGAAACCGTCGATGTTGCGCACGCCGACCTTGGACATCTTGCGGTAGCGATCCTCCATCTCGCGCACGGTCCACTTCAGCGCCACCACCGCCTTCTTCGGATCGGTGACGACGGGCGTCAGCAGATGCGGGATGCCGTCATAGACCGAGAGCTCGAGCATCTTCGGATCGATCATGATCAGCCGGCATTCCTGCGGCGTCAGCCGGTAGAGCAGCGACAGGATCATGGTGTTGATGGCGACCGACTTGCCCGAGCCGGTGGTGCCGGCGACCAGCACGTGCGGCATCTTGGCGATGTCGACAATGACCGCCTCGCCGTTGATGGTCTTGCCGAGCGCCAGCGCGAGCTTGGCCTTCGTCGTCTCGAAGTCGCGGCTTGCCATGATTTCCCGCAGATAGACCGTCTCGCGCTTGGCGTTCGGCAATTCGATGCCGATGGCGTTACGGCCGGGCACGACGGCGACGCGGCAGGCGATCGCGCTCATCGAGCGGGCGATGTCGTCGGAAAGGCCGATGACGCGCGAGGACTTGATGCCGGGCGCGGGCTCCAGCTCATAGAGCGTTACGACCGGGCCGGGGCGGACATGGATGATCTCGCCCTTGACGCCGAAATCCTCGAGCACGCCTTCAAGCAGCCTTGCGTTCTGCTCCAGCGCATCCTTCGACAGGCTCGGATCCTTCGCCACGTTCTTCGGCTCGGACAAGAAATGCAGCGACGGCATCTCGAACGCGCCGGAGCCGATCAGCGAGGTCTGCGCTTCGCGCTGGACGCGCGCGCCCTGCACCGGGCGCGGCGCCGGGGCTTCGACGCGGGTCGCCGCGTCCGAGCGGAAGTTGCGCACATTGGCGCGGCGCTGCACCGGCTGCTCGTCATCGAATTCGTCGAGATCGGCGTCTTCCTCGTCGTCGAAGACATCGTCGTCGACCGGGTCGACCGAAGCGCTGCGGTCGTTGACCATGGCGGCGAAGAATTCCGGCTCGACGCGGGCGCGGCCGCCGGGGCTCATCCTGGCCTCCGCATATTCGGCCGATTCGACCCGCTCGGCGGCGCGCCGCCAGGCGCTTGCCCGCGGCTCCATCGGTGGCTCGAACTCGTCGCGCTCCTGCCTGCGGCGGGCGGCGCGGCGGTGCATCCATGCGCGGAACGACAGCCACCAGTGGGTGATGGCGCCGAGCGCCAGGATGCCTTCGTCGCCTTCGTCCTCATCCTCGTCGAAGAGCAGATCGTCCTGTTCGCGCGGATCGGGCGCGGCGGCGCGCTCCATGACGGCAAAGCCGTTCCTGCGCGCAATCAGCGCCGAGCCATAGGCGAACAGCCACAGCGCCGGCGCGGCGAGAACCACCGCGATGATGCTGGCGAAAAGGCCCTTCGGATAGCCGCCGACGGCGATGCCGGGGATTTTCAGCACCATGTCGCCGAACACACCGCCGAGACCCGTCGGCAGCGGCCAGGTGTTGGGCGGCGTGACGCATCCGGCCATCGCCGCGGCGGTGAGCGCATAGCCGAACCAGGCCAGCCCGCGTTTCGGCAGCCTGTCGACACCACGCGCGGAGAAGAGAAGAAAGCCCCAGACCACCGCCGGCACCAGGCCCGCGACGGCGGCCAGGCCGAAGAACTGCATGGCGAGGTCGGAAAACACCGCGCCTGCATAGCCCATGGCGTTGGTGACGATGTTGTTGGTGGCGTGCGAGAAGCTCGGATCGGCCACGTTCCAGGTGGCGAGGCTGGCGACGCCGAAAGCGGTGAACACGAACAGGCCGGCGCCGACCAGCCGTCCGACCTGCCGCCGCGCGAACGCCTGGATGCCGTGCCCCGTATCGGTCAGCGCGAGCGGTGCTGAAGCGCCTGAACGCATGCCTCTTCCCCGTTAGTCGTTGCCTGGCCGGGCGCTTGGCGCACTCCGGCAGATTCGGACGACAGACTATCGGCGGGAAGGTTAAGGCCGCATTAACCATGGCCCTTTACCGGCATGCCCTCGGAAAGCAAATGGCGGGCCGGTGGAGCCCGCCATCTCTCATCGGCGACGGTGAAACGATCAGGCCCGTCCGGACCCGATCTGCCGCAAATCACATGTGACCGGCGTACATCATCAGGTTGGCGCAGAATTCGGCGTGGGGCTTGCTCATCGCCGCGTCCTGGCACTCCTTCATCATCATGTCCTGCTTGTCCTTGGCTGTCGCGGCCCAGGCGGCCTTGAAATCGGCCTCGGGCTTCATGGTCTTCATGCCGGCATCGGTGAAGAACGGCGCCATGTTGTCCGGCTCGTCGAGCGCGCCAGCAAGTGCAACCCCGCTGACCATCGACAGAGCCATTGCTCCCAGGAAGATATTCTTGAAGTTCATGGGTTGGTTCCTTCCCTTTTGTTTGGCGAGCGCCACGGCAGCGGTCGCTATCCAAGTACGAAACCGCGACAGCCAGCGTTTCATGCAGGCGCAATCAAGTGAATGTGATCGAAAGTCCGCCTGACGATCCGCCAAACAAAAAGGAGGCCCGGAAGGTCTTTCCGGGCCTCAAGGCGTGAGCCTCTTTCGAGAACATCACGACGGGATCTTGGGAGGAGATCCAGAAAGCCGCAGCGCGGCTTTCGTTGGTGTCTTCGTTGATATCCGGGCCGGCGGGAGGAGGATCCGCCGGCCCTTTGGCAAAGCCCGCCTTACGGCACCACTTCGCCGTGCTGGGTGACGTCGAGGCCCTCGACCTCTTCCTGGCTGCTCGGACGCAGGCCGACCAGCGCTTTGACGATGAAGAGGATGACGAAGGTGGCGATCGCCGTCCACAGGATGGTGAAGACGATGCCGTAGATCTGCGTGCCGACCGAAGCGCCCTTGCCGAGCGCATTGATCGCCGGATCGGCGAGCGCGCCGGTGAGCAGGGCGCCGACCACACCGCCAACGCCGTGGACGCCGAAGGCATCGAGCGAGTCGTCATAGCCCATGGCATGCTTGAGCTTGACCGCCGAGAGGTAGCAGACGACGCCGGCGATGATGCCGACGATGAAGGCGCCGGTCGGGTTGACGAAGCCGGAAGCCGGCGTCACCGCGACGAGGCCGGCGACGGCGCCCGAGATGATGCCGAGCACCGAAGGCTTCTTGGCGACGATCCATTCGGCGAACATCCAGGCCAGCGCCGCCGCGGCGGTGGCGACCTGCGTGTTCATCATCGCCGCGCCGGCAAGGCCGTCGGCCGCAAGCTCCGAGCCGGCGTTGAAGCCGAACCAGCCGACCCACAGCAGCGAGGCGCCGATCACCGAATAGACGAGGTTGTGCGGCGCCATGTTGGTGGTGCCGTAGCCCTCGCGCTTGCCGAGGACGAGCGCGCAGACCAGGCCCGCGACACCGGCGTTGATATGGACGACCGTGCCGCCGGCGAAGTCGAGAACGCCGGCCGAACCGAGGAAGCCGCCGCCCCAGACCCAGTGCGCGATCGGGGCGTAGACGAAGACCAGCCACAAGCCCATGAAGATGAGCAGCGCCGAGAACTTCATGCGCTCGGCGAACGCGCCGGCGATCAGCGCCGGCGTGATGATGGCGAAGGTCAGCTGGAACATCGAGAAGACGAATTCAGGGATGTTCGCCACGCCCGGCAGCCACAGCGTCGAGGTGGTGATGCCCTGATGGAAGAATTTCGAGAAGCCGCCGAGATAGGCGTTCATGCCGCCGCCGTCGGAGAAGGCCAGCGAATAGCCGAACATGAACCACAGCACCGTCACCAGGCAGGTGATGGCGAAGCTCTGCATGATGGTGGCGAGCACGTTCTTCTTGCGCACCATGCCGCCGTAGAACAGCGCCAGGCCAGGAATGGTCATCATCAGCACCAGCGCCGTCGAGGTCAGCATCCAGGCGGTGTTGCCGGTGTCGAGCACCGGGGTCGGCGCGGCGGGTGCGGCGGGCGCGGCCGGGGCGGCCTCCTGGGCGAAAGCGGCGGCCGTGCTAAGCGCTACGAGGGCGAGCGCAGCGGCGGCGCGTCCCGTCGTCTTCAAGGTGGAAGGAATATTCATTGAACTCTCCGTTGGAATAGCTGGTCGCCGCTTTACAGCGCGTCGGTGTCTGTTTCGCCGGTGCGGATGCGCACCGCCTGGTCGATGCCGAAGACGAAGATCTTGCCGTCGCCGATCTGACCGGTCTTGGCGGCCGCGGTGATGGCTTCGACGGCCTTGTCGACCATGTCGGCGCCGACGGCGACTTCGATCTTGATCTTGGGCAGGAAGCTCACCGCATATTCCGCGCCGCGGTAGATTTCCGTATGTCCCTTCTGACGCCCGTAGCCTTTGACTTCGGTGACGGTCAGGCCCTGGATGCCGACGGCGGTGAGCGCTTCGCGCACCTCGTCGAGCTTGAACGGCTTGATGATTGCCATCACGATTTTCATAAGGTTTCACCCTTTGCTGTTGCGGTCCCCCGCGTTTGCACACCTTCGCCGATCCCATGAGAGCCGGAGAGTGCCGGACAGGATTCAAGCTCCGTGCCAATTGCCGAAGCAGGTCGTTAACCTGTTGTAAACAAAGGGAATGGGCGGCCCTTGCACAGAAATCGTGCGCAGCGGCGTCAGGGCAACTGATTAAGAAATAGGCAAAATTTCGAAAATGCCCGCTTTATAGGCTTTAAGCCGGAAGCCGGCTCAGCGTCTCAGCCGGATGAGGCCTTCCTGGGCGACCGAGGCGATCAGCGTTCCGTCGCGCGCGAACAGCGAGCCGCGGGTGAAACCGCGCGAGCCTTGCGTGGAGGGGCTGTCCTGGGTGTAGAGGATCCAGTCGTCCAGCGAATGGCTGCGGTGGAACCACATGGCGTGGTCGAGGCTGGCCGCCTGGATGTCGCGGTCGAAGATGGCGCGGCCATGCGCGAAGGTCGAGGTGTCGAGCAGCGTCATGTCGGAGAGATAGGCAAGCACCGCCGCCTGCGTCGCGCGGTCTTCCGGCACCGGGCCGGTGGTGCGGATCCAGATGTTCTGCTCAGGCTCCAGCTTCTCGCGGCTGGTATAGTGCTTCAGCATCACCGGCTTCATCTCGATCGGCCGGTCGCGCTCCCAGTAGCGCTTTATGCCTTCCGGCACCGCCTCGCCGAACTTGCCGAGCAGCTCGCGCTGCGACAAAAGCGTGTCGGGCGCCGGCACGTCGCGCGGCATCGGCAGCTGATGCTCCAGCCCCACCTCGTCCTGCTGGAAGGAAGCTTCCAGCGAGAAGATCGCCTGCCCATGTTGGATCGCCACCACCCGGCGCGTGGTGAAGGAACCGCCGTCGCGGATGCGGTCGACCTCGTAGACGATCGGCACCTTGGTGTCGCCGGGCCGCATGAAATAGCCATGCAGCGAGTGCACATGGCGCTCCGGCTCGACGGTGCGCTGGGCCGCGACAAGCGCCTGGGCGATGGTCTGGCCGCCGAACACGCGCTGCCAGTCGAGCTTCGGGCTGCGACCACGATACAGATTGTGTTCGAGCTGCTCGAGGTCGAGAATGTCGAGAAGCTCGTCCATGGCTGCCGTCATGTTCCACGTCCTTGAAAAGATGTGCCATGGCGGGTTTCGGACAGGACAGGCAAGCAGTCAAGCTGCTACGGCGGCAGCCGGGACCGGAAGCCGCGAAAGGAAAGTGCCATGGTCGACCGCAAGGCGGATGGGGCAGGCGAGGCGTCGCTGGATGTATTGGTGGCCGGTGCCGGCTATGTCGGCCTTGCCGCCGCGGTATCGCTGAAGCAGGCGCGCCCGAGCCTGGGCGTCGCGATCGTCGACGCCGCGCCCGCCGGCGTCTGGGAAAAGGACGGCCGCGCCTCGGCGATCGCCGCTGCGGCGTGCCGCATGCTGGAGCTGCTCGGCGTCTGGGACGAGATCGCGCCCGAGGCGCAGGCGATCACCGAGATGATCATCACCGACTCTCGCGCCGCCGATCCGGTGCGCCCGGTGTTCCTGACCTTCGACGGCGAGGTAGCGCCCGGCGAACCGTTCGCGCATATGGTCGCAAACCGGGATCTGAACGGGGCGCTGCGCCGCCGCGCCGAAAAGCTCGGCATCGACATCATCGAAGGCGTGGCCGTCAGCGCCTTCGACCCGGGCGGCGCCGGCATCACCGTGCATCTGGCGGATGGCGCGACGCTCAAGGCGCGGCTGCTGATTGCCGCCGACGGCGTCCATTCGAAGCTGCGCGACATGGCCGGCATCAAGACGGTGAAATGGGAATACGGCCAGTCCGGCATCGTCTGCACGATAGCCCACGAGCGCCCGCATAACGGCCGCGCCGAGGAGCATTTTCTGCCGGCCGGCCCCTTCGCCACCTTGCCGCTGAAGCCCGGCAAGGACGGCACCAACCGCTCCTCGATCGTCTGGGTCGAGCGATCGGAAGATGCCCGGAAACTGGTCGACGGCGACGAGTTCGTCTTCGAGCATGAGCTGGAACAGCGCTTCGGGCTCAAGCTCGGCGAAATCCATGTCGCCGACAAACCGCGCGCCTGGCCGCTCGGCCTCACGCTTGCCCGTGCCTTCGTCGCGCCCCGCATCGCGCTTGCCGGCGACGCCGCGCACGGCATCCATCCGATCGCCGGGCAGGGCCTTAATCTCGGGTTCAAGGATGTCGCCGCGCTGGCCGAAGTGGTGGTCGAGGCCGACCGCCTCGGCCAGGACATCGGCGCCCTCGACGTGCTCGAGCGCTACCAGCAGTGGCGGCGCTTCGACACGCTGCAGATGGGCGTCACCACCGACGTGCTGAACCGGCTCTTCTCCAACGACATCGGCCCGCTGCGCGCGGTACGCGACATCGGCCTCGGCCTCGTCGAGCGCATGCCCAAGCTCAAGGATTTCTTCATCCGCCAGGCCTCGGGCCTGTCCGGCGACACCCCGCGGCTATTGAAGGGCGAGGCGATCTAGCACCTCGCAATTGGCCGAGGCCTACACGACGTCGTCATCCACGGGCGGAGCGGGAGCGAAGCGGACGCGAAGACCCGAGGATCCATTCCGTGACCTTAGCCAAGGAATGCAGCGGAACAGAACTCTGCACCGTTGCAACGCTTGAACGTCACGGAATGGATTCTATGGTCTGCGCCGCGTCGCTTCGCTCCTTCCTCCGCCATAGAATGACGACGCGAGAGGCGTTTCGACCAATCACCAAGGCAGGCGGTCCGGTCGCCGCTGCTTCAGCTTAGTTGACCTCGAAGCCGAGCTTCTGCCGCAGCCTCAGCATGCGCTGGTCCGGTATCTTCAGGCTCTGTTCGCCGCCCTGCGCGACGCGGTTCAGCATCCCGAGCAGATCGTCCCGCTCGTGCGGGTCGAGGCGTTCGCGCAGGAACGGCGCCAGCTTGTCGATGACGATCGTGGTGTCGTCGATCTGCGCGGCGGCCCATTTGGCGTAGACCACCGCCTCGTCGGTCTTCTTCTGGCTGCTCGCGATCTGCGAAATCACCTCGCGGATGACGGCTTCGCGCTGCGGCAGGACCGGGCCCTGTTCCGAAACGATCGCGGTGATCAGCGTCGCGGCCGCGACGACCGGGTCATCGATCGCCGTCAGCGGCGACAGCGCCGCCTGCTTGCGCAGCTTCTTGCGGCGGATATTTCCCTGAACCCGGCCGACGACGTCGGCGACTTCGCGCGCGGCGTCGCTCATATATTTCAGCCGGTACCACCAGATGGCGGCCGCTCCGAGCAGGCCAAGGATCGCAATCAGGAAAGGCATGCCGAATTCCCCCGAAATCGCGGCGACGATAAGAGAAGTGCGGCCCTGCTTCAACACGCAACGGTTGCGTCTATGAAGAAACTCTGAAGATGTTTCCCGCGAGAGACAGCTTCAATGCGGCGCGCCCAGCCTGACCGGCGGTTATGAACCCGGTATGTCGTAGATCGCCCTGACCTCGACGGTGCCCAGTTCGGCCAGCGGTATTCCGTCGGCGATCGCCAGCGCCTCGTCGAGATCCGCCGCCTCGACCATGACGAAGCCGAGCAATTGCTCCTTGGTTTCGGCGAACGGGCCGTCGGTCACCAGCCGCTTGCCCTTGCGCCGCCTGAGCGATTTCGACAGCTTCACCGGCTGCAGCGCCTGCGCGACGATGAGCTTTCCTTGTCTTTCCAGTTCCCTGTCATAAGCGAGCGAATCGGCATCGAGCTTGGCCGATTGCTGCGGGGTGAGCGCGAAGAGGTCTTTTTCCTGGCCATAGACCAGCAGCACATATTTCATTGTCAGTTCCCTTGCTGTGATGAACCATATGAGGCGACGGCGACGCTGTCAGCCTTGCCGCTAAGCGCCGCCGCGTGGTCGAGCAGGAACGCCGCGAGCGCGATGATGGCCACGGCAGCCGCCAGCCGCCCGAAGCCGGATGGCGGCGGATCCAGCCAGAATTCTTCCGGCCGCCGGGTTCTTCGGCCGGGGCGCCTCCAAAGCGCGAAAAACAGATTTTCCATCTGAACCTCCATCGGCCGTAAACTCCATGGCCGCCCGCAGGACGACCGGACCGGATGGAAGTCGACATTTTTGCACGCGCTTTTTTGAGAATTTTTCGCAGGCGCCGCCTGCGTAGGCGCAATCGTGCCATGGCCTTCCGGCGCGTCCGCGCTATAGTCCAGGGGAACGCCGGTCTCCGCCGGCGCAAACCCCGAAAGCCAGGAGGACTTCATGGACCGCACCGCAAACGCCGTCTGGAAAGGCAATCTGAAAGAGGGCAAAGGCGCGCTGGACACCCAGAGCGGCGCCTTGAAGGGCACGCCCTATTCCTTCAAGGCGCGTTTCGAGGACGAGAGCGGCAAGTCCGGCACCAATCCGGAGGAGCTGATCGCCGCCGCCCATGCCGGCTGCTACGCCATGCAGTTTTCGCACTTCCTCGCCGAGAACGGCACGCCTGCCGACGAGCTCGACGCCAAGGCGGTGGTGACGCTGGTGCCCGGCACCGGCATCACCGGCAGCGCTCTCACCGTGGTCGGCAAGGTGC
Organism: Mesorhizobium sp. M1D.F.Ca.ET.043.01.1.1; assembly: GCF_003952385.1. Taxonomy (NCBI): domain Bacteria; kingdom Pseudomonadati; phylum Pseudomonadota; class Alphaproteobacteria; order Hyphomicrobiales; family Phyllobacteriaceae; genus Mesorhizobium; species Mesorhizobium sp. M1D.F.Ca.ET.043.01.1.1. The sequence continues at coordinate 3,616,436 of NZ_CP034444.1, read as the reverse complement.
CGGGCATCGACGCGGCGAAGTTCAAGGAGTTGGCCGAGAAGGCCAAGGCCGAGTGCCCAGTGTCAAAGGCGCTCGGGGCTATAAAGGTGTCGCTGGACGCAAGGTTGGGGTGAACGGCGTTCTCATCTGAGCGGCAGTGATCCTTCGCCCCCCTCTCTGCCCTGCCGGGCATCTCCCCCTCAAGGGGGGAGATTGGCAGCTCGATTGCTGGCGCTCCTCTTTCAACGTCGGCGGTTGGCGAAAGCCGGCGTGACATCTGATCTCCCCCCTTGAGGGGGAGATGTCCGGCAGGACAGAGAGGGGGGCCTCGCGCCAACGCTTCGGGTAAGGTTAACCGCCCAGCGCCTCGATCTTCGCGCGCAACGCCGCGACCTCCTCCTCCAGCGCCTTCACACGCGCTTCGAGATCGGAATCGGATGCCGACACCGCCGGCTGCCAGGGCGCCGCCGCCACCGCCGCTTCCACCGGCCCGCTCAGCAGATGCACATAGCGCTCCTCGCGCTGGCCGGGCGCGCGTTCGAGCAGTTGGATGAGCGGCGGCCGGCGGCCGATCATCAGGTCGAGATTGTCGCGAAGCTCCTCGATCGAGGCGAAGCGCGCCATCCGCTCCGAACGCGCGAGCAGTTCATGCGCGGTCTGCGCGCCTCGCAGGAGCAAAAGCCCGATCACCGCGATCTGCGGCGTGGTGAGCGAAAAACGCTGCGCCATCAGATGCTCGTAGCGCTCGACGCGCGAGGCGAAGGCCTGGCGCACCAGGCCCTTCTGCTCAAGCTGGCTCAGCGCCCGCCGAACCTCGGTCAGCTCTAGCGCCATCACCGGCTCGCGCGCCGTCTTCTGGTTGGCGGCCTGATGCGCGCCGTTGAGCGTCAGCGGATAGACGTCCGGCGTCAGTTCCTTCTTCTCGATCAGGCAGCCGAGCACACGCGCTTCGGCGGGGGAGAGGATGGCAAGGTCTTCGCTCATTGCCGTGCAATCCTTTCTGACGCTGGCGGGACAGCGCCCCCCTCTGTCCTGCCGGACATCTCCCCCACTTGGGGGGAGATCAGCAGCTTCGCCGACCGCGCTTCATCCTTCAACCTTGGAGATAGGCGAAAGCCCTCATGACAGCCAATCTCCCCACCCGTGGGGGAGATGTCCGGCAGGACAGAGGGGGGCGCGAAGGATCGCCGCGTTGGAGTTGTCGTGGGTTATCCCGCCAAGGCTAAACCCGCCGCTCCACCATCATCTTCTTGATCTCCGCGATCGCCTTGGCCGGGTTCAGACCCTTGGGGCAGGTCTGCGCGCAATTCATGATGGTGTGGCAGCGATAGAGCCGGAACGGGTCTTCGAGATTGTCGAGCCGCTCGCCGGTCGCCTCGTCGCGGCTGTCGATCAGCCAGCGATAGGCCTGCAATAGCGTCGCCGGGCCGAGATAGCGCTCGCCGTTCCACCAGTAGCTCGGGCAGGAGGTGGAGCAGCAGGCGCACAGGATGCATTCGTAGAGCCCGTCGAGCTTCGCACGGTCCTCATGGCTCTGTAGCCACTCGGTGGCGGGCGTTGGCGACACCGTCTTCAGCCATGGCTCGATCGAGGCGTGCTGGGCGTAGAAATTGGTGAGGTCTGGCACCAGGTCCTTGATCACAGCCATGTGCGGCAGCGGATAGACCTTCACCGCGCCCGAAATGTCCTCCGCCCCCTTGGTGCAGGCGAGCGTGTTCGAGCCGTCGATGTTCATGGCGCAGGAGCCGCAAATGCCTTCGCGGCACGAGCGGCGCAGCGTCAGCGTCGGGTCGATCTTGTTCTTGATCCACAGCAGCGCGTCGAGCACCATCGGCCCGCAATCGTCCATGTCGACGAAATAGGTGTCCATGCGCGGGTTCTGGCCGTCGTCCGGCGACCAGCGATAGATGCGGTATTCGCGCAGATTGGTGGCGCCTTCCGGCTTCGGCCAGGTCTTGCCCTGCTGGACCTTCGAATTCTTGGGAAGCGTGAGTTCGACCATTACCTGCGGTCCTTTCGGATGACGAGCTTCAGCCCGGACCAGATTTCATTGACGGCGGCGACCTTGACGTCGACGAGGTCCAGCTTGAGTGCCTCGACGCGGATCACATCCTCGGTAACGTCGGTCGCCACCTTCGAGGCCTTCTTCGGCCACGAGACCCAAACCATGCCGTCACGCTTGATCGCCATCTCGATGCCGGCCAGACCATCCTCGATCTCGGCGCGCTGCCGGGTGAAGGCCTGCACGGCGTCGTATTTCCAGCTGCCCGAAATCGCCGACCATTCCGCGAGCCGGTCGACGCCGGCAAAGGAAACGGCCTCGGTCAGTTGATCGAGCTCCGACGGCAGCGCGATGAAGGCGGCGACCATGCCGTCCTTCAGGCCGAGCTTGGCCGGAAGAGGCGTGCCGGAATATCCCGCGGCCACCAATGCCATGGTCAGTACACCCTGGCCTTCGGCGCGATCTTGGCCGGATTGATGCCGCCGTCCTTTTCCGCCAGCAGCGTCTCGGTATGCACCGGCCGGTAGGTGAGCGTCACCTCACCGTCCTCGCTGAGATGAGCCAGTGTATGCTTGCGCCAGTTGGCGTCGTCGCGAGAGGAAAAATCTTCCCGCGCGTGCGCGCCCCGGCTCTCCTTGCGCGCCTCGGCGCCGTAGACCGTGGTGATGGCGTTGGCCATCAGGTTTTCCAGTTCTAGCGTTTCGACCAGGTCCGAATTCCAGATCATCGAGCGGTCGAACACCTTGATGTCCTTGAGCTCGCCCCAGATCTGCGAGACGCGCTTGCAGCCGTTTTCGAGCGATTCCTGCGTCCGGAACACCGCAGCGTCCTCCTGCATCGCCTTCTGCATCTTTTCGCGCAAGCTGGCCGTCGGCGTCGAGCCGTTGGCGTGGCGCAGCCGGTCGAAGCGGTCCATGATCTTCTCGACCGAGACTTCGTTGGGCGAAGGAATCGGCGAATTGCGGTCGATCACCTGGCCGGCGCGGATCGCCGCGGCGCGGCCGAAGACGACCAGGTCGATCAGCGAATTCGAGCCCAGCCGGTTGGCGCCGTGCACCGAAGCGCAGGCCGCCTCGCCCACCGCCATCAGCCCCGGCGACACCCTGTCCGGGCTACTCGACGTCGGGTTGAGCACCTCGCCCCAGTAATTGGTCGGCACGCCGCCCATGTTATAGTGGACCGTCGGCAGCACCGGGATCGGTTCCTTGGTCAGGTCGACGCCGGCGAAGATCTTTGCCGACTCCGAAATGCCTGGCAGCCTTTCATGCAGGACGGCCGGGTCGAGATGGTCGAGATGCAGGAAGATGTGGTCCTTCTTCGGGCCGACGCCGCGGCCCTCGCGGATCTCCATCGTCATGCAGCGTGAGACCACGTCGCGCGAGGCAAGGTCCTTGGCCGACGGCGCATAGCGCTCCATGAAGCGCTCGCCTTCGGAATTGACGAGATAGCCGCCCTCGCCGCGCGCGCCTTCGGTGATCAGGCAGCCGGCGCCGTAGATGCCGGTCGGGTGGAACTGCACGAACTCCATGTCCTGCAGCGCAAGCCCGGCACGTGCGGCCATGCCGCCGCCGTCGCCGGTGCAGGTATGCGCCGAGGTGGCCGAGAAATAGGCGCGGCCATAGCCGCCTGTCGCCAGCACCACCATCTTCGCCGAGAAGCGGTGGATGGTGCCGTCGTCGAGGTTCCAGGCAACGACCCCGGTGCAGGTGCCGTCCGGCTCCATGATCAGGTCGAGCGCGAAATACTCGATGAAGAACTGCGCGTTGTTCTTCAGCGACTGGCCGTAGAGCGTATGCAGCATGGCATGGCCGGTACGGTCGGCGGCGGCGCAGGTGCGCTGCACCGGCGGGCCGTCGCCGAAATTCATCATCATGCCGCCGAACGGCCGCTGGTAGATCTTGCCTTCCTCCGTGCGCGAGAACGGCACGCCGTAATGCTCGAGCTCGTAGACCGCGGCGGGCGCCTCGCGCACCATGTATTCCTGCGCGTCGATGTCGCCCAGCCAGTCCGAACCCTTGACGGTGTCGAAGAGATGCCACTGCCAGTTGTCGGGACCCATGTTGGCGAGCGAAGCGGCGATGCCGCCCTGGGCCGCCACCGTATGCGAGCGGGTCGGGAACACCTTGGTGATGCAGGCGGTGCGCAGCCCCTGCTCGGCCATGCCGAGCGTGGCGCGCAACCCGGCGCCGCCGGCGCCGACGATCACCACATCGAATTTGTGATCGACGAAAGTGTAGGCGGAAGCCGTGCCGGTTGTATTTGCGTTGGCCAAGACGTCAGCCTCCGAATGCGAGTTTGAGCAGGGCGAAGAGCGAGGCGACGCCCACTGCCACTGTGAAGAATGTGTTGAGGGCGATCAGCGCCAGCCTCATGCCTTCGCTATGCACATAGTCCTCGATGATCACCTGCATGCCGAGCCGCATGTGGTAGAGGCCGGAAATGAGCACCAGTGACAGCACCAGCGCCACGAACGGATTGGCGAGCGAAGCCCGCACGTCGGCATAGCCGTGGCCGTTGACCGCGATCAGGAAGCCTACGAAGAACAGGATGAGCGGGATGTTGGCGATCGCCGTCAGCCGCTGGCGCCAGAAATGGCCGGTGCCTTCGCGGGCCGAGCCGAGGCCGCGTACCTTGCCCAGCGGCGTGCGCATGTCCGAATTCTTTGCGGTCATCAGAGTGCTCCCCGCGCCATGTAGCCGGCGATCCAGATCAGCAGCGTCAGCACGATCGAGCCGGCGAGCGTCGCCCAGGCGATCTTCGAGGCGGTGTGTTTCTCAAGCCCCACGCCGGTATCCCAGACAAGATGGCGCAGCCCGCCCAGCATGTGGTGCATCAGCGCCCAGGTGTAGCCGAACAGGACCAGCCGGCCGAGCCAGGAGCCGAAGGCCCAGTTGACGAGATCGAAGGCGGCCTGCGAGGTCGAAGCCGCGATCAGCCATGCCGCCACCAGCAGCGTGCCGAAATAGAGCGCGCCGCCGGTGACGCGATGGATGATCGACATCGTCATCGTGATCGGCGGCCGGTAGATCGTCAGATGCGGCGAAAGCGGCCGCTCATGTCTGGCAACTGCGCGGGTGGCTGGTGATTTGCTCATGGCTCCCCCAGTTCGGCGTTCCGGAGCCGCGACAGGCGCGGCGTTTGCCGCCTCCGTATATGGCTTCGGATAGGCGGTTTCTAATGCGCTTTTTGCACCGCGTCAAAGCCGGAAAATCGTTTTGGAAACGTCATTTAGTCTGACAAAAAGGGGGAAATCCGCTTCAATCGATTAGCGGGCGATGCGAAGCCGGCGCAACGTCGCTGCAGTGCGGTATGGCAACGAGGATCGCTACCTTCTGCAGGTCTGCGGCGTCGACCCTCTCTTCATCACCAGCGCCTCGCGTCCGTCGATCACGATTGCGTCATGCGTCGCCGCTTCCTGGTAGCGGCTGCTCTGGTTGGCCGGCGACGCCGCAAACTCCTCGGCCGCGCCGTCCGGTCCAATGACACGCAGCGACCGGCCAAGATTCTGGATGGTGATCATGCCGCCATTGCCGCATCTGTAGGTGGCCGTTCCGACACCGGATCGCGGCGCGGTCAGGTCGGTGATGATCTTGGTTGCGGGTGCCGGGGCGGTTCCGGGCGTTTTGGGCGCTGCGGATATCGGGGGTGCTGCGGATATCGGGGGCGCCGCTGGCGCGGCGGGCGGCTGAACCGGTGCGGGCGTAGCCGCGGACGATGCAGCATTCACCGCCTTCGGCGCGCCATCCTGCGGCACGCAGGCAGCGGCTGCGAGAAGCAGCGGGATGGCGATCGACACCCGAACCGTGCGGCCAAAGCTCATATGCGGCAGCCCCTTTCGTGCGCGGCACGCTAGCCACGCGGCGCGCCAAGATCAAGTTCACCCTGAGTCAGCCGGGTTGGGCTGGACGATGCGATCCAGGCCGCCGAAATTAACCATGTTGATTAAGATCCGCCAGCGGAGGCCGTCCGCCTCTTAACAAAGGTTAAGAAAGAGTTAATTTCTGATTCGACGTTGTGCAGCGCGATCCGACAAGGTCGCAGCGCGCTTAAAGGGAGAGCGACATGCGTTCGAATTCAGTGCGGGCAAGCATCGCGGCCGTCACGCTGGCGGCACTCGCCACCGCGATTGCCGCGCCGGCCGAGGCGGGTTTGCGCCATCATGACCGCGTCTATGCCGATTCCTTCGGCAATCTTGTCATCGACAGCGCCGCCGGCTACAAGCGCATCATCGTCGGCGAGGGCAGGCACGCCAAGGAGCTCTCCAACTTTACCGGCGCCGGCCAGCCCGATGTCGTATATGACTCCGACGATGCTGGCGCGCCGGGTTGCTATCAGCCGCCGGTCTTCGTGAAGGGCCGCTCCTACATGTACGGGCTTTCCGACGGCGAGATGCCCAATCTCAGCCCCTGCCGCTGAGCGCCTTTCCCCGCAAAGTCGCCAGCCCGACGCGCACGCAGTCGCGGCCGGCATTCTTGGCCGCGTAGAGTGCCTCGTCGGCGCGCCGAAACAGATCTGAGAAACCCTCGTCCGCGGCAAGCTCGGCGACGCCGAAGCTCGCGCTGCAGCGATGACCGGCGGGCAGTCCCTCGATCGGCAGCGCGCCGAAGGCGTTGCGCGCCCCCTCCGCGAACAGCCGCGCGGCGGCAAGGTTGGTGCCGGGCAGGATGATGGCGAACTCCTCGCCGCCGATGCGGCCGGCGACATGATGCTCCGCCGCCGCCTCGCGCAGGAGACCCGCGAAGGTTTCGATGACGCGGTCGCCGCTGGCATGGCCGTAGCTGTCGTTGATGTTCTTGAAGTGGTCGAGATCGGCGATGACCAGCGCCACCGGAATGCCCTGGCGCACCGCATCCCTGATTGCGAGCTCGGCATGACGTTCGAAGCCACCGCGGTTGAGCAGCCGCGACAGCGTGTCGGTCTCCGATTTCGACATCGCCTCGGCGAGCACGTCGCGCACCAGTATGGCGAGCGCGAGCAGCGCCACAGCCAGACCGAACACGGTGCCGAGCGATTGCGACACCAGCGCATAGCCCGTCTGCACATAGGATTGCGGATTGGCGCCCCAGCCGCCCAGCGCGCCGGCGATGAAAGGCTTTGATGCGAACTGCGCCGCGCTTGCCGCGAGCACGGCCATCAAGAGGTGATCGAGCCGGCCAAGCCTTTGCCTGGAGGACAGCACGATGCCGAGAGCGGTGAACTGCATGGCGGCATAGGGAAGCTGATAGGCCATCATGCGGGTGAGCGAGTGGCGGGGCAGGTCCTGCACCAGATAGACGGCGGCCGAGGCGACAGCCAGGAAGAACAGCATCGGCGCCCAGGGCGGGCGCACGCCGTATTTGTGGGCAAGCCCGCCGTTGAAGGCAATGGTTGCGCCGAGGAAGACGGCAAAGGCCACGACAACCGGCAGCCGGGCATCGGCAAAGGCGGGAATGCTGAACTCGATGGCGAAATAGGCCATGCCGAGTCCATAGCCGAGAGCGAGCCAGCGCGCCGACACGCGCCCGACATCATGGATGGCGATGGTCATGAAGGCCGCCGCCAGCAGCCCGGCGACGAACAGATTGATCACCAGGATGAAATCAGCGCTGCCCATGTTCCTTGAGTCCCCGGCACAGAAAACCACCGACGGGCGAAAAACATGTTAACGCGGGCTATGGTGGCTGCATATCTTCGAGATTTGGCGAAGCGTCCTTGGCGGTCGCGATAGCTCGGGGGTCATCTCGAACGGCGTGGCGTCTCCGATGACCCAGGCCCGTCCGTCTCAGCCGACGCTGGCCGCTTCGGGCACGAAGGCGGTTTCGGGGCGCTCGTACGAAAGGCGGACGCTGTCGCGGCCGTTCCTCTTGGCCTTGTAGAGCGCCTCGTCGGCGCGCCGCATCAGCGGCGCCAGCCCTTCATTGCCGGTGCGGGCGGCGACGCCGAAGCTCGCGGTCACCCTGGTGCCGGGCGGCAGGCCGTCGACGGCCCCGGCCGAATAGAAGCTGCGGATCGCTTCGGCGAACAGGCGCGCCGCGGCGAGATCGCTGAGCGGCAGAAGCACGGCGAACTCCTCGCCGCCGATGCGGCCGGCGGCGCCGCGGGCGCCCGTGGCAAAGCGCAGCTTGGCGGAGAAATCGGCAATCACCCGGTCGCCCGCCTCATGTCCGTGCCGGTCGTTGAGCGCCTTGAAGTGATCGAGGTCGGCAAGCACCAGCGCCACGGGAAACCCCGCTCTGGCGCATTGATCGAGCAGAGCTGCCGCCCGTTCCTCGAAGCCGCGGCGGTTGAGCAGGCCGGACAGCGGATCGGTATGGGTCTCGGCCTTCAGCGCCTTCAGCACGTCGAGCGCCGCCGCCGTGAACAGGCAGAGCGCGATGAGCAGCGACAAAAGCGCATGCGAAAGCAGCGCCGTCGTCCAGTAGGACGAGCCGTAGAAGCCATCATAGCTCGGGAACGGTCCATGCGCGATGACGACGATCAGTGTGCGGGCGGTGAAGTTCAGCCCGGAAAGCAGCGCCAGAATGAACAGGATTTTTTCGGTCGGCCCGTTGTTGCGCACCGTCCTGAGCTCGGCGGCGACGAGCAGGCTGAGACCGCCGAAGCCGAAATTCATGGCCAGCACGCGCCAGGTGAGATCCGGCTGCATGAACATGAACCACGCGAAGGCGGCGAGCCCGCTGCCGGTCATGATGCCGATGCCGATATAGGGCACGCGCCGGCCGTAGCGCGCGACGATCGCACCGGAAAGGCAGCAGGCGGCGATCGTGAAGCATATGTTGGAGATCAGCTTGGTCGCCACGATGCCGACCGGAAGCGTGAAATATTGCAGCAGGAAGCCCGGCGCCGACAGGCAGTAGCTTGCCGCCAGCACCGCCAGATATGGACGATGGCGCTGATGAAACCACAGCACGAGGAACGCGGCGCCAAGCGCCAGCGCTATCGTCGGATTGAGCAGCGCTATGAGCAGACCGGTGTCCAACGGACCGTGACTTTCCCCACTTGACCCAGGGGGAATGCTAGTCCGGAAGCGCAAACAAGCAGTTAAGCGGAAGCTGACGCAGGCGCAATCTTGCTCCGGTCAGCCATGAAAAACCCCGAGCCGCGGCGCGGCTCGGGGTTCCGGTGACGGATTGCGGCGCGGGCCTGGCTCAAGCCGCGCCTGCTTGCAAACGCGCCTATTTCCAGTCGCGGATGTCGACGAAATGGCCGGCGATCGCGGCGGCCGCCGCCATGGCCGGCGACACCAGATGGGTGCGGCCCTTGAAGCCCTGCCGACCCTCGAAATTGCGATTCGAGGTCGAGGCGCAGCGTTCATGCGGCTTCAGCCGGTCGTCGTTCATGGCAAGGCACATCGAGCAGCCGGGCTCGCGCCAGTCGAAGCCGGCGGCGACGAAGATCTTGTCGAGGCCTTCGGCCTCGGCCTGCTCCTTCACCAGGCCGGAGCCCGGCACGATCATGGCGTTGACGCGCGGGTTTACCTTCTTGCCCTCGACCACCTTGGCCGCGGCGCGCAGGTCCTCGATGCGGCCATTGGTGCAGGAGCCGATGAAGACGCGGTCGAGCGCGATGTCGGTGATCTTGGTTCCCGGCGTCAGCCCCATATAGTCGAGCGCGCGCAGCTTCGATGAGCGCTTGTTCTCATCGGCAATACCGGCCGGATCGGGCACGAAACCCTGCACCGAGACGACGTCCTCCGGCGACGAGCCCCAGGAGACGATCGGCGGCAGTTTCTGCGCGTCGAGCACGACCACCTTGTCGAAATGCGCGCCTTCGTCGGAATGCATCGTCTTCCAGTAGGCGAGCGCGGCGTCCCAGGCGGCGCCCTTCGGCGCGCGCGGCTTGTCTTTGACATAGGCGAAGGTCGTCTCGTCCGGCGCGATCAGGCCGGCCCTGGCCCCGCCTTCGATCGACATGTTGCAGACCGTCATGCGGCCTTCCATCGACAGCGAGCGGATCGCCTCGCCGGCATATTCGATGACGTAGCCGGTGCCGCCGGCGGTGCCGATCTCGCCGATGATGGCGAGGATGATGTCCTTGGCGGTGACGCCTTCCGGAAGCTGGCCGTCGACGCGCACCAGCATGTTCTTGGCCTTGCGCTGGATCAGCGTTTGCGTCGCCAGCACATGCTCGACCTCCGAGGTGCCGATGCCGTGCGCCAGCGCGCCGAACGCGCCATGCGTCGAGGTGTGGCTGTCGCCGCAAACGATGGTCATGCCGGGCAGCGTGAAGCCCTGCTCGGGCCCGATGATGTGGACGATGCCCTGGCGGACGTCGTTCTCTGAGTAATATTCGATGCCGAAATCCTTGGCGTTCCTGGCCAGCGCCTCGACCTGGATGCGGCTTTCCTCGTTCTTGATGCCGAACTTGCGCTCCGGCGAGGTCGGCACGTTGTGGTCGACCACGGCGAGCGTCTTTTCGGGATGGCGAACCTTGCGGTTGCTCATGCGCAGGCCTTCGAAGGCCTGCGGGCTGGTGACTTCGTGGACCAGGTGGCGGTCGACATAGAGCAGGCAGGTGCCGTCGTCCTGGCGGTCGACGACATGGTCGTCGAAGATCTTGTCGTAGAGGGTGCGCGGTGCGCTCATGTGCGTAAATCCGTCGATGCGAGAATGGGAAAGGCTGGCGCCGGGTTTCGAACCGGCGAATCGACCTGGATCGGTCGGCCTCAGCTAAGTCGGCTGGTGAGCGCGCCGCAGACGCGCGCGGCAAATCGCGACGGCAGGCGCTTCCTGTCCTGCAGCACGAAGCCCTTGTAGGCCGGATCGCCGAAAAGCTCTTCCATGGCGGCGTAGATAGCAATGTTTTGGCTTTTCGGCAATTGGCGCGACGCCCCCTTCTCCCCTTGTGGGCCTGTTGCGCAGTTAGCGCGGACAGACCCGCGAGGCGGTTTGGCCGTGAGGTCTCGCTCATTTTTGGCTTTTGGGGTGGAGTTTGATGGTGGCGGGCGGCCTTAGGCTGGAGGCTAGGCGCACCTATCCTGTGATTGCCGCCCATCGGCGCATGTTGAAAGCGATCGCGGCAAGTGTCACCTGGGCTGCGGCCTTGGCCAGTCCGACATAGCGGATTGTGGTCAGTTTCATGCGGTTCTTAAGCGTGGCGAAGGTCGTCTCCACCGCCGCCCGCCGTCGTGCGATCAGGCGATTGTAGCGCTTGAGCCGCTCGGGCAGCGAATGGTGCTTATTGGGGCGGCGGGCAATGCGCGGCTTCCTGCCCTCGGCCTTGAGCCGAGCACGCCGGGCATGCGTGTCATAGGCGGCATCCGCCCACACCGTCTTCTCGTCGCCTCGGATCAAGTGATCGGCCATTACCGTGTCGTTGACGTTGGCCGGCGTGGTGATCACCGTGCGGATCAGACCAGAGCCCTCGTCGACCCCAACATGGGCCTTGTAGCCGAAGGTAAAGCCGCCCTTGCCCCGCCGCACGGGACGGGCATCGGCATCCTTCGAGGGCCGCTCGGCTGTCGGCGGCGCCGAGACCGCATCGATCAGCGTCGCATCCAGCATCGTGCCGCGCTTCAGGATTACGCCGACCTTCTCCAACTGCCGGTCCAGTTCGCCAAACAGCCTTTCCATCAGCCCTTCGCCGACAAGCAGGTTGCGGAAGCGCGACAGCACTGAGTGATCGGGAATGCTCTCCTCAAGGCCAAGCCCGACAAAGCGCCGGAACGACAGCCGGTCGCCCAGCGCTTCCTCGAGTTCGCGATCCGATAGCCCATAGAGCGATTGCAGCAGCAGTGCTTTGAACAGAACCAGCGGAGGCCAAGCCGCACGTCCCGGGCCGCCATCGCGTAGCGGGTTGAGCAGCTTCTCGAAGCGATACCACTTCACCAGACCGGACAGCCGATCGAGCGGCGAGGATCCACCAGCAAGCTTCTGGCCCAGAAATGCTTCCGCCAGGCTCAACTGACCCGTCCGCTTCACCGCCATCGCGATTCCCTCCGAGTTCCAACTCAGAGAATCACAACCAGCCAATTACGCAACAGGCCCACAAGGGGAGAAGGGGAGTCTCGCTCACAACACCTCGAAGACAAACGTCTTCACCAGCGCTTCCGGATCGCCGATCGCGTAGCAGCGGAACCACGGGCTTTCCTCCACTGCCCGCCATTTCCCAGCTTGCGTAAGTTCGTTGAACACTGCCTGGAAGCCGCCGCTTTCAAAAACCTGGTCGCGGACGGTGAAGATGGCGTGGCCGCCGCTCCTCGTGATGCGCACCAGCTCGTGCAGGCCGGAGGCCGGCGCGTGGCCGATGGTGAAGACGCCGGTCGAGAGGATGGCGCGGAAATGGCCGTCCGGCCACGGCAGCGGGCCGCCGAGCATGGCCTTCTTCAGCTCGCTGTAGGCCGGCTTGCCATTCGCCCGGCGGCTGCCCGCGATCTTAAGCATGGCGTCGGAGAGGTCGAGGCCGGCGATGTCGCCATAGCCCAGCGCCTTGAGCGACGGTCCCGAAAGCCCCGTGCCGCAGCCGGCGTCGAGCAGCGGGCCTTCACCCGCAGGCACATGCCGCGCCATCCAGGCGGTGATGAGGAACGGCAGGAGATAGCCGAGCGAGGCGGTCTCGCTGTCATAGGTCGCGGCCCATTCGGCATAGGCCTTGGCCAGCGCTTCCGGCGTCTCGGCCGTGTAGACGGAATCCAGCGCGGCATTGGCCTTGTCGAAATTCATAGGTCGGCTCCTCCGCGCCGGATGAATGTCGCCTCGAAAGTAGCGCGGTCCGTGCCCGGCGGCTATTCCCCGTGCTGCCGGCGCAGCCGCTGTTCCAGCGCCCTCAACGCCAGCGACAGGCCGACGGTCAGGATCAGATAGATATAGGCGACGATCGAATAGGTCTCGAAGAAGCGGAAGGAGCCGGCGGCATAGATCTTGCCGATCTGGGTGATGTCGGCGACGCCCAGCACCGAGACGAGCGAGGAATCCTTGACCATGGCGACGAAGTCGTTGCCGAGCGGCGGCAGGATGGTGCGGATCGCCTGCGGGAAGACGATCAGCCGGAAGCGCTGCACGCGCGTCAGGCCCAGCGCTTTGGCGGCTTCGATCTGGCCCTTCTCGACCGACTGGATGCCGGCCCGGAAGACTTCCGAGATGAAGGCGGAATAGCCGATGGTGAGCGCCATGATGGCGCGCCACAGCAGCGAGACGTCGCGCACCAGAAGCTCGCCCATGAAGCCGGCGCTTTGCAGCGGCGCCGTCAGCGCGTTCCAGGCCGCGACGAAGGCAGGCGCGCCGGCGAAGGCGATCCAGAACAAAAGCACCAGGATCGGCACGCCGCGGATGATCTCGACATAGAAGCGGGCGATCTGGCGCAGCCATTGCGACCCCGACAGCGCCATCAGCGCGATGCCGAGCCCGAACGCCGAGGCCAGTGCGAAGGCGACGACGGTGACGAAGACGGTGATGCCGATGCCCTTGGCGACCGTGGCGAAGACCTCGGCATAGAGGTCGCTGGCGGCGATCGCCAGCGCCGCCGCCAATGCCATCGCCAGCGCCGTGGCCAGCCACCAGGGAAATTCGGATTTGGGAGTGGAGTTGGACGGTGCCACCATTAGGCAATGCAAACAATATGGTTGTGGAGGCCGCGTTCCGACACAGCCCCCTGGCGCAATGTCAGCGCGATTTCCTGCAAACCCGCTGCACGTAACAAGACGAGCTCACTGCCCCATCTTGTAGTCGAGGAACCACTTCTTGTTCAGCGCATCGAGCGTGCCGTCGGCCTTGAGCGCGGCGATCGCGGCGTTGACCGGATTCACCAGGTCGGAGCCCTTCGGGAAGATGAAGCCGAAATCCTCGGTGCCGAGCGGGCCGCCGATCAGCTTGAGCTTGCCTTCGGAGGCATCGACATAGCCCTTGCCGGCAGTGCCGTCGGTGAGCACCACGTCGACGTCGCCCGCCTTCAGCGCCTGCACGGTCGCGCCGAAGGTCTCAAACAGCTTTATGCGCGGGTTCTGCTCGTTGCCGTCGAGCACGCTGTAGACGGCGGTGTAGAAGGGTGTCGTGCCGGGCTGCGCCCCGATCAGCCCGTCCTTGAAGGCGCCGAAGGTCTTGGCATCGGTGAAGCGGCTTTCGTCGCCGCGCACCAGCATGAACTGCTCCGAGCGCATATAGGGGTCGGAGAAGTCGACCTTCGCCTTGCGGTCGTCCTTGATCGTGATGCCGGTCATGCCGATGTTGTACTGGTTGTCGGAAACCGCCTGGATCATCGCGTCCCAGGAAGTGTTCTGGTATTCGACCTTGAAGTTCAGCCGCTTGGCGATTTCGTCCATCGCGTCATATTCCCAGCCGATCTGCTTGCCGGTCTTCTTGTCGATGAACTGCAGCGGCGGGTAGGCGTTTTCCGTCACCACCACGACCTTTTTGCCGCCGAGATCGGGCAGCGTGTCGGCTAGCGCAGCGGCAGGCGCGAGAAGGCAGGCCAGCATGGCGGCCAGCAACAGTTTCGACTTGGTCATGACAAACTCCCAGAACCTGAAATGCCCCGCTATGCGGGGCACGCATGAAAACCCGGCGCCGACTTTAGCTTTCCGCAGGCGCCTTGCAAGCCGATCCGCTGCATGGACAAGCGCCAAGGCGGATTCCCATGCTCTGGTCGGCACGGTTTTCCGAACGCAGCCGGGGGAGCGATTATTCCGAAGGGTCCGCAACCGCCTCGCGCAAACCGGCGACCAGTCGGGTGAGCGTGCCGTGCAGGGCTTTGAGCTCGGCGCGTTCCAACGGCATGCTGCAGGCAAGCGCCGCCTGCACGTCCTTCATGTTCGCGCGCAGCGCCTGGCCTTTTGCCGTCGGCTCGACCAGAACCCGACGCTCGTCCGCGCTGTCGCGCCGACGCGTGACCAGGCCGCCCGCTTCCATCCGCTTGATCAGCGGCGTCAGCGTCGCCGAATCCAAACCCAGCGCCTCGCCGAGCTCGCCGACGGTCATGGGCGAGCGCTGCCACAGCGCCAGCATCGCCAGATATTGCGGATAGGTGAGGCCGAGCGGGTCGAGCAGCGGCCGGTAAAGCCTGGTCATCAGCCCGCTCGCCGAATAGAGCGCGAAGCAGAGCTGCTGATCGAGACGCGGAACGGCAATCGTCCCGGCGCTATCGGCCGGGACGTCGCCTGCTCGAATTTCGGTTTCAGTCGTCATGCCGCCTTTGCCGCAAGCGCCACCGTGGAAAGCGCCACGTCGATATTGCCCCGGATGGCGTTGGAATAGGGGCAGATCGTGTGCGCCTCGGATACAAGCGCTTCCGCGCCCGCCTGATCAAGGCCTTTGATCTCGGCCGCAAGCGCCACGTCCAGCCTGAAGCCGCCCTGGTCGTTGGGATGGAGGCTGACGGTGGCGGTAACCGCGGCATCCTCGAGCGGCAGCTTCTGCTTGCGCGCCACGAAGCGGATTGCGCTTTCGAAGCAGGCGCCATAGCCGGCGGCGAAAAGCTGCTCGGGATTGGTCGCGCCACCCTGCCCGCCGAGCTCTTTCGGCATTGCCAGATCGAGCTTGAGCAGGCCGTCGCTGGTCTCGGCATGGCCCGCGCGGCCGCCAACGACGCGAGCCTGGGTGGTGTAGAGTGCTGACATCTTCGTCTCCGTTTGTTTGTGCACGATTATTTAGTGTACAAGGTAACTGCGAGTCAACCCACCGATGTCGTCATCCACGGACGGGGCAAGGAGCGTAGCGACGCGGCGCAGACCCTGGAATCCATGCCGTGGCCTCCGAGCGCTGCTGCGGTGCAGACCTATTCAAAGGTTCGACGGAGTTCCATTCTCTACCGCCGCATCCCTCGCGAAGGTAACGGCATGGATTCTAGGGTCTCCGCTTCGCTTCGCCCTAGAATGACGAAAAGCGAAGGGCTTCGACTAGATTCCGAACCCTTGCAAAACAAAAAAGGCGGCCGAAGCCGCCTTTCTCAAACAATCTGCAGAAGCGCCTTACTCGGCCGAAGCAGCCTCGGCGGCCTTCTCCTCGGCGGCCTTCTCCTCGGCGGCCTTCTTCTCGGCGGCGTCCTGCGCGGCCTTCTCGGCAGCCAGCGCCTCGGCGGCGGCGACCTTCTCGGCCTCGATGCGGGCGCGCTCGGCGGCCAGGGCATCACGCTCCTCGTCGTTCAGCTTGCGGGCGCGCACGCCGGTGTTTTCCGAAATACGGGCCGACTTGCCGCGACGGTCGCGCAGGTAATAGAGCTTGGCGCGGCGCACCTTGCCGCGGCGCACGATCTCGACGCCCTCGACCATCGGCGAGTAGACCGGGAAAACGCGCTCGACGCCTTCGCCGTAGGAAATCTTGCGGACGGTGAAATTCTCCTGGAAGCCGGAGCCGGAGCGGGCGATGACGACGCCCTCATAGGCCTGGACGCGGGTGCGGCTGCCTTCGGTGACGCGCACCTGGACGCGCACGGTGTCGCCGGGCTGGAATTCGGGCAGCTTGCGCTTAGCTTCGATCTTGGCGGCCTGCTCGGCCTCGAGCTGACGGATGAGATCCATCTCAAAAATCCACTTCTTGTTCTTCCG